>DATMYL010000104.1:0-39338 GCA_035560975.1 Chlorobaculum sp.
CCCTGCGTTTCGAGCAGTCCGGCAATTTCGCGGTACCCGGCATCGAACAGCGTAGCGATGTCGTGCATCGAGGTGTGCAGGCGGATTATCAGGGCGGGAACAGGCACGAGTTCCCTGTATTCACAGACGAACTGGCATTCAAAGTCCATAATCGATCTCCGTTTTGTTGGTCAACTCCATTAAAGGTGACACTACGAATCTGACAGGGGAACTTTGTCGAAAAGAGAACTTGCGGAAGTACTGAAGAGGGGAAACGAGAGTCGGCGTAGCGGGATTCGAACCCACGACCCCTTCCACCCCAAGGAAGTGCGCTACCAGGCTGCGCTATACGCCGATAAACCGGAAAAGGAGCTAATTATAAGAAGATTCGGGAAATTACCATAATTTTTTTTCACTCCGATAACTGCCTGGCCGATAGCGGTTCAGCGGCTGAAGCGGTGCTTGAGGTATTCGATAAAGGGAGGCATGAGCGATATCAGGATGATGGCAACGATCATCAGCTTGAAATTCGCCTGCACGAAAGGCAGCTGGCCGAACAGGTATCCGCTGTAGCTGAACAGGCCCACCCAGAGAAACGTCCCGGTGACGCTGTAAGCGATGAACCTGGGATAGGGCATGGCGCCGACCCCGGCTACGAACGGCGTGAACGTGCGGATAATTGGAATGAATCGGGCGATGATGATGGTCTTGCCGCCGTATTTGTCAAAAAAGGCATTCGTCTTGTGAAGGTGCGCCGGGTTGAAAAAACGAGATTTCTCATATTGAAAAACCTTCGGGCCGAGGCCGCGCCCGATCCAGTAGTTGAGCGTATCGCCAAGAATGGCCGCGCTTGAAAATATTGCGAACAGGAGGTGAGGGTTCAACTGGGACATCGGCATGGACGCGAGGGAACCAGCGGCGAAAAGAAGCGAATCGCCGGGCAGCAGCGGCATCACGACCAGCCCTGTCTCACAGAAAACGATGGAAAAAAGGATCGCGTAAAGCCAGAGGCCATATTCGGATGCAAGGATCTGCAGATGCCTGTCGACATGCAGTATCAGATCGGCAAATTTATAAAGAAGCTCCATGGCTGTGCGGGAGATAGGTATGGTGTTTTCAGGTTACTTTCGTCCATGCCCGGTAAGGGCTGACCTGGACGAGAGGGAAAGTACATATTCCGCAAACCAAGGGCAAATCACCTTACCTGGACGGCCGGCAAAAGGAGGCCTGGATGGTATTCAGCTTTATAATGGTATATTTATACTTTTGGTAAAGCGAAAACACTGCGGGCTCATGAGTTACCTAACAACGTCCAGATGCCGGCTCTTCTACCATGACACGGCGGAAGATGATCCTTCACTGAAAGATAAACCGGCGATCATCTTCGTCAACGGTTGGGCCATATCCTCCCGATACTGGAAACCGGCCATCGACCTGCTCAAGACTGATTTCAGGTGCATCTCCTATGACCAGAGCGGCACAGGCAGGACCTCGATCGAGGGTTTCAGGCCGAACTTCACTATCGAAGGGTTTGCCGACGAAGCCGGCGCCCTGATCGAGCACCTCGGCCTGAACCGGTCCAGAAACCTGCATGTCGTCGGCCATTCGATGGGAGGCATGGTAGCTACGGAGCTTTGCCTTCGTTATCGTGACGCCCTGCTATCGTCGACGATTCTCGCCTGCGGCATTTTCGAGGAGACCGCCTTTACATCGCTCGGCCTGATGTTCCTCGGGGGGCTGATAGACGTATCGATGAATTTCCGGAACATCTTCCTCGTCGAGCCGCTCCGGTCGCTTTTCATCAAACGCGCGGCCACGGGTCAGATCAGCAAGGAGTACAGCGATATAATCATCGAGGATTTCACGACTTCGGACAAGGACGCCACCAATGCGGTCGGCCATTTCTCGATCGATCCCGAAGCGTTGAGGACCTACACCAGGAGTGTGCTCGCAATAGAATCACCGGTACTTTGCTGCGTGGGAATGGCCGATCATACAATTCCTCCTGAAGGCACGGTCACCCTTTTCGAAAAGCGCAAAAACTCCACGTCATCGCCGACGAGACTCGTGCAGTTCATGAGCCTGGGGCACCTGCCAATGCTCGAAGACACCGTGAACTTCGTTTCGGAGCTGAAAAAACATTTTGATTTTGCAGAACATTTTTATAAAAAGACACAGCCATCCGAGCCCTTGAACGATCGGATACAGATTCCATGATACGACTGATACTCAACGAACCGTTGCGATCAACATTAACGAATCCCTGTCAACGTGATACTGAAAAGCAATAAAGGAATTATGAAAATTGCCGGCCTGTTCCTCCTCTTAGTACTCGGTGCCGGAACGATGTTCGGCGTCAACCTTTTCCGGGGCATTCCAAGCCTTCAAGATCTACAGAACCCCAAACCGGAACTTGCCTCGCTGGTCTATTCGGAAGACGGCGTGCTTCTCCACAAATTTTTCCTCAAAAACAGAACCTTCGTCCCGCTCAAATCGATCTCCAGATGGACTACCTCCGCGCTCATCGCGACTGAAGACGTGGCGTTCTACGATCATTGGGGTGTCGATCTGAGGCGAGTCGTGCTTGCTGTCGGCGAAAACATCATCAAGGGCCGTACACGGTGGCACGGCGCCAGCACCATTACCCAGCAGCTGGCAAAGAACCTTTTCCTGACCCAGGAACGGACCATGAGCCGCAAGGCCAAGGAGTTCATTACGGCCATCGAACTCGAGCGGACTTACACCAAGGACGAGATCCTTGCCCTTTACCTGAACACGGTCTACTTCGGTTCCGGCGCCTACGGCGTCGAAGCTGCTGCACGAACCTATTTCGGCAAGCCGGCAAGCCAGCTCACGATCCCCGAAAGCGCAATCCTGATCGCGACGCTCAAGAACCCGACGGCCTACGACCCTTCGAAGGATCCGGTCTCTTCGCTGGCCCGAAGGAACCTGGTCATTTCCCTTATGGAAAAAGAGGGGTTCATCACGCACGCCCAGGCCCTGACGGCTAAAAGGACCCCGATCGTACTGCATTACACTCCGATAAACCACCAGGGCCTTGCCCCCTATTTCACCGAGTACATACGGCAGACAATCAAGCCCTCCTCAATGCTGGAGGACGTTAACGTCTACCGCGACGGCCTGACCATCCAGACGACCCTCGACAGCCGGATGCAAAAGTATGCCCAGGATGCCGTAGCAGCCCAGGCTGTTATCCTTCAGGCGGAGTTCGACCGGAGCTGGAAATGGACGGATGCTCTGAAAACGCAGCTAATCAGGGAAAGCCCGAGATTCAAGGAGATGGTCAACGAAGACGGCGTCTCCCAAGAGGTTGCGCTTGCCCGCCTGAGAGCCGATACAGCCTGGCTGAACAACCTCCTTCACGATAAGACCAGGATCCAGATCGCCCTGGTCGCCCTCGACCCGACCAACGGACATATCAAGGCCTGGGTGGGCGGCAGCAATTCGGGGCCTGACGATTACCGATACCAGTTCGACCACGTCTGGCAAGCCAAACGCCAGCCCGGTTCGACATTCAAGCCATTCGTCTATACGGCAGCCATCGACAAGGGCATCCCGGCCAACTTCAGGATCCTCGATCAACCGCTCGCCCTGAGAAGCGCCAACGGAAGCATATGGTCGCCCAAAAACTCGGAAGGGACATCCGGAGGCATGACGACACTGCGTGACGCCCTGACCCGCTCACTGAACCAGGTCACGATCAGGCTCGCCTATGAGTTCCTGAGCCCGTCTGAAATCATCAGCTATGCGCGACGCATGGGCATCAGCTCACCCATGCAGCCCAACCTGTCGATCGCCCTCGGCACCTCGGAGGTGTCACCCCTCGAACTTGCCGGAGCATTCACTACCTTCGCCAATAACGGCAAATGTTCCGAACCGCTTTCAGTCCTCAAGGTTCTTGACAAAAACGGTAGAGCCATCGCAGAACACCAGCCGAACAGCCGATTCGCAATCGATCCTACGACCAACTATGTCATGGTTTCCATACTCAAGGACGTCGTCGACCGCGGAACCGGCGTCGCCATCAGGGCAAGGTTCGGTTTCGATATCGAGGCCGCAGGCAAGACGGGTACGACCCAGGACCAGAGAGACGCATGGTTCGCAGGGTTCACTCCCCAGCTTCTGGCCGTGGTCTGGACGGGCTTCGACGACGAACGGATCCACTTCACATCGATGGAGTACGGACAGGGTGCAAGGGCTGCCCTGCCGGTCTGGGCGAATTTCATGAAACGCTGCTACGCAGACCCGGCACTCAAGCTGGAAAACCGTTATTTCCAGATGCCTGAAAACATCGTTGCCGTACCGATATCGGGAAATTCCAGCAACCCTTCCGACCTTTTCAGCCGCGATACCTATGTCGAATATTTCACGCCGAAAGGATTGGCTCGTTACCAGGCCGGCGAGTTCAACGGCGGCAGACCGGTGAGCATCGGTTCGGTTGCGCCCAAGGACAGTACGGTGTCACCTAAGGATCAGATGCCGGCGGCAACTCCTGAAAAACAGTTTTAACAATACTTTACCTGATTTCAACGACTATCATGGCAACATCCCTTCAATCGGTCATCGTCCTCGATTTCGGCTCGCAGTACACCCAGCTCATCGCCCGGCGCATCCGGGAGATCGGCATCTATTCCGAAATCCTCCCATACCATACGACCGCCGAGGCCATCAGGGAACACCAGCCTAAAGCGATCATCCTGTCCGGCGGGCCGACCAGCGTATACGACGAAGCCGCAATCCTGCCCGATCCTGAAGTGTTCAACCTCGGGGTGCCGGTGCTCGGCATCTGCTATGGGCTGCAGGCCATCGCCAAGCATTTCGGAGGCAACGTGGAGAGTTCGTCCAAGCAGGAGTTCGGCCGTGCAAGAATGCTGGTCAGCCATGATGACGACCAGGAGAGCCTGCTGTTCCGGGACATACCGGATTCCGACGTATGGATGAGTCACGGCGACAAGGTTACGCGCCTCCCCGAAGGGTTCCGGATAACTGCCAGCACCGAGAACGCCGAGATGTGCGCCATCGAAAGCTATGGCAGCAAAGCCGCGTTGAAGGTTTACGGCCTGCAGTTCCACCCTGAGGTGCAGCACTCGCTCTACGGCAAGCAGCTCCTCTCGAACTTCCTCATCGACATCGCCGGCATAACACCCGACTGGTCACCGAAAAGCTTCATCGAGCATCAGATCGAAGAGATCAGGAGACAGGCCGGAAAATCGACGGTCGTCTGCGGCATCAGTGGCGGCGTGGACTCCACGGTTGCGGCCGTGCTTGTCAGCAAAGCCATCGGCAAGCAACTCCACTGCGTCTTCGTGGACAACGGCCTGCTCCGTAAAAATGAATCTGATAAGGTGATGAGCTTCCTCAAGCCCCTGGGCCTCAATGTCACGCTCGTCGACGCCACAGACCTCTTCCTCGGACGCCTGAAAAGCGTCGCCTCTCCTGAAAAGAAACGCAAGATCATCGGACGTACCTTCATCCGCGTATTCGAGGAGAACATCCACGACGAGAAGTACCTCGTCCAGGGGACCCTCTACCCCGATGTCATCGAGAGCGTCAGTGTCAAGGGACCATCGGAAACCATCAAATCACACCACAACGTCGGAGGCCTGCCAAAACGCATGAAGCTCAAGCTGATCGAGCCGTTGCGTGAGCTGTTCAAGGACGAGGTGCGCGCCGTCGGCCGCGAACTTGGAATCGATGAGGATATCCTCATGCGACACCCCTTCCCCGGCCCCGGCCTGGCCGTGCGCGTGCTCGGGTCGCTGAGCAGGGAACGGCTCGACATCCTGCGCGACGCCGACGAGATCTACATCGAGGAGCTCAAATCGAGCGGGCTGTACCAGAAGGTCTGGCAGGCGTTCTCGGTCCTCCTCCCGGTGCAGTCTGTGGGCGTGATGGGCGACAAACGCACTTACGAAAACGTGCTCGCCCTGCGCGCGGTCGAATCGACCGACGGCATGACGGCCGACTGGGCCCAGCTGCCGCACGACTTCCTCGCCCGCGTATCGAACCGCATCATCAACGAAGTCAGGGGCATCAATCGCGTCGCCTATGACATCTCCTCCAAACCCCCGGCCACGATCGAGTGGGAGTGACTGGATCGCGCAATTCCCCTAACCGACTGCTGAAACCCTCATAAAAGCCAGGGTTTCAGCAGTACGGTAATTGAACCAGTAATGGGCAACGCTCACGGGCCGATTTGTCTCTAGCCCTTTTCATACGGTAAACGGGGCGCTTCGCCTTAAAGATGTATTCTCCTCAATCGATCGATGAAGATTGGAAACAATGACGCGTCGAATCGTTGATCGAGTGGACTCAGTTTGCTGTTTTTTCGATGTATAGCTGATATAAGGGTGCTGAAATAATTCTTAATTTTCGGCAATATATATTGGTAAACACATCGATCGCAGGTTTTGGGCAGCGTATCGGGTCGAGGCCATATGACAGGTTCTCCGACCATAGGTAGTCATCGAAAGCAATGACGCCGCCTTCCCGCAAAAGCCGAAAGCTCAGAACAGCATCACAAAGGACATCCGGCGCCTGATGAGAACCGTCCACATAAATGAAATCGAAATAGTTTTGTTTGCCGCCTGCTAACAGCCTGACAAGCTCGACATCAGAACAACCTTTATGAAGTTGAAGATCGACACTGTTCCCATTGCGCGATATGGACAAATTCGTGTTGTATAAAAATCGCTTTTCAACTTCAGACATATCTGCCTCAGCTGACCCCCCCGGCCTGTGTTCAATTCCTCCTTCCCAGTTATCGACACAATGAATCTCGATATTTTTTTTCGGTGCCAGACTATCAATCAGGTAGCATGTACTCGCACCTTCGTATGAGCCGATCTCAAGGATCTTCGAAGGATTGACTTGCGGAATAAGCTGATCCCATACGTTTTTCACCATCCCGAACCAGTCGTTCGTAAATCGATATGCGCTTGACAGGTCGCTATTTTGCACTGTTATTATCTGTTTTATTTTTCCCGCCTGACCCTGACAGCCATAAGCAGCATCGTTAAGCCTTTATTCCCGCCCCGGATCGCCTGATTGTTTCGCTTATCTACATTCGCGTTACCGGATCAGCAGGCTTCACATAAATATGATCCGGAGGCAGGTCGAGATGATAACGTCCATACATCTCCTCATAGGCCTCCTCGATATGCCTTGTAAACCGTTCACTATCGAACAACGGCGAAGAGAGCCGGTTTTCCTCCAGTCGCTGCCTTATCTCAATCCGCTTTTCGGGGGCAGTTGCGAGTTCGACAGCCATAGCCTCATACTCCTCCTTCGTGGATGTAATGAGTTCCGGCAATTGAATGGCATTCAGCAAACTTGCCGCGACCCTGCCCGCAAACGACTCGCCGAGGCAGGTCAGGACCGGCAATCCTGCCCACAGGGCGTCACTTGCCGTCGTATGGGCATTGTAAGGAAGAGTGTCCAGAAACAGATCTGCCGACCTATGCCTTGCCAGATGTTCCGGAAGCGGCAGGCGTCCGGCAAAAACCAGCCTGTCAGCGTCAACACCTCTTTGAACGGCCTCCTTCCGCAGGTTACCCGATGATTTCGGATTGTCCTCGAGAAGCCACAGGACACTGCCATCCACACTTTTCAGGATTCTCATCCAGCAATCGAAGGTATCCGGCGTTATCTTGTAATTGTTGTTGAAACAACAGAATACGAATCCTGTCGCCGGCAATCCCAACTCATCCCTCGAGAACACTTTGTCTGCGATCCGACGTTTTGCATCATTGACCTGGTAGCTGTCAGGCAGATATACTATTTTTTCAGTATAGAACTGCCGGGACTGCTCAGGGATAAGGGTGGGGTCAGCGATGAGGTAATCCATATATTCAGCACCCATGGTGCCGGGATATCCAAGGTAATTCACCTGTATCGGCGCAGCCCTGAATGAAAATATATTTGTCCGGGAATCACCTGTAAAGCCTTTTAGGTCAACAGAAATATCGATCTCCAACTCCCTGGAGATCAGGGAGGCCTCTTTATCCGACATAGCCTGTATATCAATGAATCGATCAACGGATGAGGTAACCCTTTTTCTCATTTCGTCATCTTTCGGTTCGCGGCCATACGAAAATGCAACAATCTCGAACCTTGATCGATCATGTTTTTCGAAAAGCTCGGCCATAAGATACATCGTGGCGTGACTATGATAATCTGCTGAGTAGTATCCAACCCGTATTTTATCACGTCTTGAGCGTTTACTGATCTCCTGAGGCATGGTTTGCGAAGGACATTTATCCTCAACGTAAATCAATGCGACCTGTTTTTGCAATGAAAGCGAGTCTATCAACGAAAGGACGGGAAACGGAGTCGAGGCTCTTTCGTGATTGACTATTTTCATTACCATTTGTTGCAAAAGGGCATCGAAGGATGACCAATCGCAAATCATCATCTTTATATACAGATATGTTCCTGACGAATAATCGACATAAGGAGTCAGGGAGATCGCTTTGGCTAAACTGTCTACCGCCGCTTCCAACTCTTTGAGATCGCTCAGCACTACCCCTCGATTGAACCACGCATCGGCTGAATCGGGATTGAGTGCTATCGCCCGGTCACAACTGGCCAGAGCAGCCGGATATTGCTTGAGTTCATTCAACGCAACAGCTCGATTTGACCAGCTGACGGCAAAATCCGGCTTGATGGCTATCGCCTTGTCATAACTGGCAACTGCAGCATTGAACTGTCTGATCTCAAGGAACAGATTGCCTCGATTGAACCAGGCATCGAAATAATCGCTTTTGAGCGCTATTGCCTTCTCAAAACTGTTCAGTGCTGCATCATGCCGTCTGAGTTCCTGCAATGCAAGGCCACGGCTTGACCATGCTTCGGCATAATCGGCCTTGAGCTCTATCGCCCGATCATAACACTCAATGGCGGCTGTCGGTCGCTTCTGGCTCTGAAGCGCCAAACCGCGATTATACCATGCTTCGGCATAATAGGGGTCGATCGATATCGACTTCTCATAACTGGCTATCGCGGCGTCATACTGTTTGAGCTCCTGCAGCACATTGCCCCGGTTGGACCAGGCTATGGTAAAATCGGGCTTCAGCTCTATCGCCTTCTCGTAGCTGACCAGGGCCGCATTGTGCTGTTTAAGATCGATCAAAACATTGCCTCGCCCGGACCAGGCTTCGGCATAATCGGGCTTAAGCTCTATCGCCCGATCATAACTCACTATGGCAGCATCATACTTTTTGAGTTCCTTCAACGCTAAACCTCGGCTCGACCAGGCTTCAGCATAATCGGGCCTGAGCTCTATCGCCCGATCATAACTTACAATGGCGGCGTCCAGCTGCGTCAGGCCCTGAAGCGCCAGGCCGCGATTGAACCAGGCCTCGGCATAATCCGGATTGATCGAAAGTGCCTTATCATAACTGGCTATCGCTGCGAAAAACTTGTTGAGCGCATGCAGCGCCAGTCCTCGATTGGAATGATAAGCAGCGTTATACGGGGACAGGGCAATAGCCTTACCGATCAAATCGACTGCTCGCTGGTGATCCTGTGTCTGATAAGCGACTATCCCGAGCAGATGAAGCGCTTCAGCGTTGTTTGGCTGGAATGCCAGGATCTCGTCATATTTGGCGCGAGCCAAGGCAAGCTGACCTTGCTGATGCAACGCCAGCGCTTGCTGTAACAGTTCGTCACCCCTTTCTTTCAAAGCGTCGTGTCAGTTATTGATTGTGGCATAAGCTGGACTCATTCGGATATGGGGACACTGGACAAGGGCCATATGAGTGTGCTCAAGTCACCGAAAAGTACGCCCTCAACAAGAGTTATTTAAAATATCAGCATTGATCCTGGAAAAAACGCCCTGCCAGTCACCACGCTCTTCCTGCCGATACAGTCTGACGCTGTCGTACCACGGGCTGTCATCCCTGTCGAGCAACCAGCGCCAATCAGAAAAGAATGGCAACATCAGGCAGGTCGGTTTGCCCATGGCCCCGCTCAAATGCGCCACGCTGGTGTCAATTGTGATGATCATATCCATCAATTCGCAAAGAGCCGCCGTATCGATAAAATCATTCAGCTCATCGCCATAATGCAATATCCCTGCATGGGCCTGAAACGTCGATTTATCAGCTTCCCAAACCTCTTGCTGGAGACTTACATACTGGAATTCAGGCGATAACCACGGAATCAGCTCTGACAGGGGAAAACTGCGATACAAAAGGTTCGTATTCCATTTATTTCCGCTCCACACCAGCCCGATTCGAGGTTTCGTCTTCCTGCCCAATCTGCGACTCCATTCAGCCACCCTTTCGCTTTCACCTGACAGATATTTCGAAGCTGATGGAATGGTTTCGATGGTCGTTTTAAATGCCAGGGGCAAACTCATCAATGGGCAATGAACGTCAAACCAGGGAAGTAATTCGCCTCTTACCACAAACACTGCAACAGATTCAAGCTGTTTCAGCAGACCGATGAGCGGCTGTTCGACTTCCAGGATGACCCGTGCCCCAAGGTCGGCGACAAGTTTCACGTAACGACAGAACTGGATCGTATCGCCTAACCCCTGTTCGCTATGGAGCAATATGGTTTTACCTGCTATGGAGGCATCTCCAAGCCATAGCGGCTGAGTGAAGTTTCGCCTGGGAGAAGGAAAGTCATCTCTTTTCCATCGCCATTCATGCAACTCCCAACCCTTACGGTAATCTCCGGCCGAAAGCAACGCCAATGATTTATTATAATAAGCATTTACATGGCCGGAATCGAGAGCTGTCGCCTGGTCGAAACTCGCCATCGCGGCCTCCCTCTGATCGAGCTCCTGCAACGCAACTCCTCGGTTCGACCAGGCTTCGGCAAACTCCGGCTTTAACGCTATCGCCTGATCATAACTCGCTACCGCCGCTTCCAGATGCTTGAGTTCCTGCAATGCCATCGCCCGGTTGTAAAAGGCCTCGACATAATCCGGTTTGATCCCTATCGCCTTCTCATAACTTGCTACCGCTGCGTCATACTGCTTGAGCTCCTGCAGCGCAACACCGCGGTTTGACCAGGCTTCGGCATGATCGGGTTTCAGGGATAAAACCTGATCATAACCCGCCAACGCAGCTGCATATTGTTTGAACTCGTGCAACGTCACGCTTCGATTGTAAAAGGCCTCGACATAATCCGGTCTGATCCCTATCGCCTTCTCATAACTTGCTACCGCTGCGTCATACTGTTTGAGCTCCTGCAACGCATTCCCTCGGCTTAACCAGGCCTCGGCGTAATCGGGTTTGTGCTCTATCGCCCGATCATAACTTACAATAGCGGCGTCCAGCTGCGTAAGGCCCTGAAGCGCCAGGCCGCGATTATACCAGGCCTCGGCGTAATCAGGGTTACGCTCTAACGCCTGATCATAACTCGCAATCGCTTCAGCTAACCTGTTGAGCCCATACAGCGCCAGACCCCGATTGGAATAATAAGCGGCGTTATCAGGGTACAGCGCGACAGCCTGATCGATCAAATCGACCGCACGCTGATGATTTTGAGTCTGGTAATCGATTATCCCGAGCAAATGAAGAGCTTCAGCGTTATCGGGCTGGATTGCCAGGATCTCTTCATACATACCTTGAGCTCGGGCAAGTTCCCCGCTCTGATGAAGTATCATGGCCTGATTCAATCGGCCATCAATCAATTCTTCTGTACTCTTGAGCACCAGCTATAACTTTTTTGGGTTGGATCGTGAGCTGGATTAATGAGCGCGCCACTCGTACCCTACCACTGATCACTCATGGGCATTGAAAATGCTGAGGAGAATAACCAGTTGTAATACTTAACAATTTCGAGCCGACATGGCAGTGGAATCGGACATAAGGGAGCAAAGGTTGCTCTTGCAACTCTGTTGCTCCGCGTTCTTTCATAGGTAACCTAAACCTGTTTCAACGAAACTTCAGGCTTGACGTAAATGTGATCAGGCGGCAGATCGAGATGATAACGGTTATACATCTCCCTGTACGCAGTCTCGATATGCCTCGTGTACGAATCGATATCGAACAAGGGCGCAGTAAGCCGGTTATTGTCCAGCTTCTGTTTTAATTCATCAAGCTTTTCGGGATTAAAAGCGAGTTCGATCGCCATCGCCTCATACTCTTCCTCTGAGGATGTGATGAGTTCCGGCAGATGAACGGCATTCAGGATGCTTGCCGCCACTCTTCCCGCAAACGATTCGCCGATAAGGGTCAATACCGGTAAACCTGCCCATATGGCATCACTCGCCGTTGTGTGGGCGTTGCAGGGAAGGGTGTCAAGAAACAGATCGGCCGACCGATGTCTGGCCAGGTGTTCCGGAAGCGGTGCGCGCCCTGCAAAGACGAGCCTGTCAGCGTCAACACCCCTTCTCACAGCTTCTCTCCGCAGATTACCCGATACCTGGGGGTTGTCTTCAAAGAGCCAGAGGACACTTCCCTCCACTCTTTCAAGGATCCTCATCCAGCAATCGAAGATGCCCGGCGTTATCTTGTAGTTATTGTTGAAACAGCAGAAAACGAAACCGTTTGCCGGCAATCCCAGCTCTTGTCGAGTAAATGCCACGTCAGCGACTTGACGTTTCGCATCATTCACCTGATAGCTGTCAGGCAGATAAACTATCTTTTCCGTATAAAACTTCTGAAACTCCTGCGGAACAAGCGTTGGATCGGCAATAATGTAATCCATGTACCCGGCTCCCATAGTGCCGGGATAGCCGAGATAGTTCACCTGTATCGGCGCTGCCCGAAATGAAAATATATCTGTACGGCAATCTTTTGTAAAACCTTTCAAGTCCACAGCGATATCGATCTCCAACTCCCTCGATAACGCTGCAACCTCCTGGTCCGTCATGGTCCGCACATCAATGAACTGATCAAATGATGAAACGACCTTTTTTCTTGTATCATCACCATCTTGAGCGGGTCCGAACGAAAAAGCTATAATTTCAAACTTTGATCGATCATGTTTTTCAAACAGCCCGGCCATCAATAACATTGTGGCGTGCGAATGATAATCAGCAGAGTAGTACCCGATACGTATTTTATCACGCGATGGATGTTTAACGATATCCTTTGGAGTAGAACGATTAGGATATTTAGCATCAACATAAATCAGGGTTGCCTGCTGTATTATCGCAGGATCGCCTATCGTCGCGAACGCCTGGCCTGGAGTGAATACTTTTTCATACTGCACAATTCTTGTAATCGCCTGATTTGTCAGTTCATCAAAAGATGCCCAATCACAAATCATCATCTTAATGTTAAGATACGTTCCTGACAAAAATTCAAAATTCGGACTTAATGACAGTGCTCTTTCATAACAGTGTAATGCAGCTTCCAGCTCTTTGAGATCACTCAGCATAATGCCTCGATTGAACCAGGCCTCAGCATAATCGGGTGCGAGCTCTATCGCCTTCTCATAGCTGGCTTTTGCGGCTTCATACTGTTTTATTTCCAGTAGCGCGTTGCCTCGGTTGGACCAGGCTACTGCATAATCGGGCTTGAACTCTATCGCCTTCTCATAACTGATCAAGGCGGCTTCATGTTGTTTAAGGTCAATCAATGCATTGCCTCGACTTGACCAGGCTTCGGCATAGTCGGGTTTGATCGCTATCGCCCTGTCATAACTGATCACCGCTTCGTCATGCCTTTTGAGATCCTGCATCACCAGGCCCCGGGTAAAGAAGGCTTCGGCGTAATCGGCCTTCAGCTCTATCGCCCTGTCATAACTTGCTGTAGCTGCGTCCAGCTGCTTCAGCTCCTGAAGCGCTAAACCTCTATTATACCAGGCCTCGGCATAATCCGGATGGATCGATATTGCCCGATCATAACTCGCTATCGCGGCGTTATACTTGTTGAGCCCATGCTGCGCCAAACCCCGATTCGAATAATAAGCAGCGTTATCCGGGAACAGCGTAACAGCCTGATCAATCAAATCGACTGCTCGCTGGTGATTCTGTGTCTGATAAGCGATTATCCCGAGTAAGTGAAGAGCTTCAGCGTTGTTTGGCTGGATTGCCAGGATCTCTTCATATATCTCTTGTGCCTGGGCAAGTTGACCTGTCTGATGAAACGCTAAAGCTTTCTGCAACAGATTGTCAGACCTATCGAAAGTAGAAGTGGAAAGCACTGCTGATTCAGGAATTTTGATTTGACTCGAAGTTGGAAGGGATTCACCTATTGGATGCGAAATACATGAATGAGGACATAACCTTGCGTCCTCTACCACGGCTCTCCGAATAACCCGGCTGCCCGAGGATGAACGTTCGGCACCAGATCTCCTGCCCTACCGGCATATCACGACAGGAACTTCCGGAAATGCAGTTATTCGAAGATACCATTGCGTATGCTCTTTTATCGGCATAATAATCGAGGGATCGGGTTCATGATAGTGATTTTTCCGTTCGACTGACACACAGCGTTTCCATTGTCCTGTTCGTACGCCGGGCTTGTTTTCCCGATCCTGCAAGGTCTCCCCTGGAATTTCATCTGGCTCAACGAACTCATAGTGTCCAGGTTTTGGGGAAAGCCGGTCAAGTTTACCAATTGCCGTTTTGTCGTCAGGAAAGCCCTTCATTCGGCTTATTTCGATATTTGGATACTTGGGTTCTGTTTTTAAATGAAACCCTTGCAACGGTTTCCATGCTCGCACAACCTTCGCCGTTCAGGAAAAGATGACTGTTAGAATGGGACAGGATCTCAATGAGCACATTTTACAACTGTCAACTCTATATCAATCTGGTTAAATACATTGTTATGTGTTCGGGCCATATCGATCATATCTTCAAGCTTATACTCTCCCTTCTCCACCTTTTCTTTATAAGACGAATCAATGATGTACTTGAACGCTTTTATCCGGAAATCCACTCCAAGGTAAACACCCAACGGCGTATCGGAGTGCCCGTTTGAAATCCATACCCTGTTCAACTCCTGATCAAACATCCGAAGTCCTTCAACAGATATCGGCCTTACATGCGTCGGATCAGCGAGATAGTGATCATGCCGCGGATGGGGAACGTTAATATATATGGTTGCCTCATTGACGCAGACCCTGTACAACTCCCCGATTATCCCGAGATATTTCTCACGAGATTCGCCAAGATGCTCAAGCACATGATTGAGCAATATCTCATCAACGCTACAGTCTGCAAATGGCCATGGAAATTTTTCAAGATCACATACCATATCAGGATTACAATCAGGAACGCGATCAACGTTGACCCATCCGTCCTTTCGATTATAACCGCAACCCAGGTTTAACTTCAACAACGGCGAACTGTTACTCATGGCTGAATATTGATATCTTAATAATGAATACACTCGAAATGACAACAAATACGTCCGAGGTCAATAAATATATTATCACATACAAAATACTTTTCAGTTCCACTCATTCTTCCTGATCTCCATCACCGTTTATCCATCGGATCGTTTCATTCATATGCTCTCCACATAAAAGAGATTATTATCCGGTCCCGATGTCCAACACAATCCCGGTTGATAAATATATCCCCTCCTTGCCAGAAAGTCACTTGAATCCCCTTCATTCGTCTGATGGCTCAACAAAGATCGATGTTTATGGTTATCTTGCCTGCCTTGAAACGTCATACCGATTGCGTGTCGAATACCTGGGCGACAGTTTCTCGATTTATTCGGGAATTGTTTATTTATATACACATTCAACCACCACTCAAAAACCCTTATGCGAGAGCTGCTGCTGATCACCATTTCAGGCACGGACAAACCTGGCCTGACTGCAAAAATCACCTCGGTGCTGGCAAGGTATGGCATCCCGGTGCTCGATATCGGCCAGTCGGTAATACATAACCACCTGTCGCTGGGCATGCTGATCGAGGTGCCGAAGGAGTCCGCGTCTTCGCCGATACTGAAAGATCTGCTTTTTACGGCTCACACCCTCGGCATCGAGATCGATTTCTCGCCGATCTCAACGCGCGATTACCACAAGTGGGTAGGAGAACAGGGCAAGCCGCGCTACCTGCTCTCGCTGCTCGGCAGGAAAATCACATCGGAACATATCGAGCGGGTGACTGCTCTGGTGACAAACTACGGGCTCAACATAGACACCATCAGCAGGCTCTCCGGCCGGCTGCCGCTCGAAGACGAGCACGATCCCGGCAAATCCAAGGCCTGTATAGAGTTTTCGCTCAGGGGATCGCCGGCGGACGAAGAGGGGTTAAGGGCGGAATTGCTCAACATCACCGACAGCCTCGGTGTGGATATCTCATTCCAGGAGGACAACATTTTCCGCAGGACACGGCGCCTGGTGGTGTTCGATATGGATTCGACGCTCATAACCTCGGAAGTGATCGATGAGCTCGCAACAGAGGCCGGTTCGGGCGAGCTGGTCGCTGCCGTTACCGAGCAGGCGATGCGCGGGGAACTCGATTTCACCGAAAGCCTGAAAAAGAGGGTTGCGACTCTGGCCGGGCTCGAGGAGAGGGTGCTTCAGAGGGTCGCCGAACGACTGCAGCTTACTGAAGGCGCCGAATACCTGTTCCATAACCTGCATAGGCTCGGCTTCAAGACGGCCATTCTGTCAGGCGGTTTCACCTATTTCGGACGTTACTTGCAACAGAAGCTCAACATCGATTACGTGTTCGCCAACGAACTCGAAATCGTGGACGGAAAGATGACCGGCAGGGTCGTCAGCCAGGTGGTGGACGGAAAACGAAAGGCGGAGCTTCTTGAAGAGATCGCACGGGCTGAAAACATCCGCCTCGAACAGACCGTGGCGGTCGGTGATGGAGCCAACGACCTGCCCATGCTCGGCAAGGCGGGCCTGGGCATAGCCTTCAGGGCGAAACCTATCGTACGGGAAACGGCGAAGCAGGCGATCTCGACCCTCGGCCTCGACGCAATACTTTACCTGATGGGCTTCAGGGACCGCGATGCGCTGGAGGTATGAGGGGGGGGAAGAGAATGTAAGAAATGGACGTTATGGACTGAATGGACGAATGTAAGAAATGGACCATTCAAGAGAATCTGGGCCAGAGTCTTTCCAGTCCATCCCGTCCATAACGTCCATTACGTCCATTCCCAGATTCAGTCCATTCTCCCATTCTCTTCTTCCCTCACTCGACATACTCCACGAAGTGCTCGAAATCCTCTTTCCGGGGAAGGATGATCGCTCCCGATGTGCAGATGGGAACGCACCGGTTACAGAGCACGAGACAGTTGTAGGGGTGCGCCACCACCAGTTTCGGGCGATGGATCCCTGTCGGGTCGGGCTCCCCGAGTTCGAAAACCCCCGGTTTGCAAAGCACCTTGCAGTCACCGCATCCGTTGCAGAGTTCAGGCTTTATGATCGGAAACCAGGCGATCTCTTCCCTCGGTGCCAGAAGCCGCTTCCGTTTTTTTGTCGGGGCCAGCTTCGGGTCAGGGACCTTGTCCCGGAGCGTTATCCCCTCCTCTTTCGTCCATGATCCGGCCGTATCGACGGCCGAATCGTCGCATTTATCCATCTTGCGCGACTTGAGCGCAAGACGCATGGAGCGGACAAGCCGCAGGCCGCAGCCGTCGCATGAAGGTTTCTCACACTTCCCGAAAAAACAATCGAGTACAAGCATAAACGGTCTGTTACAGTGCTGTCATTACTGAAGCACGGCCTTGACCGCGTTCACAAAAGTTTCGATCGCCTTTTCAACCCCGGCAGGCTCCTTTCCGCCGGCGGTTGCCAGCTCAGGTTTGCCGCCGCCACCGCCCTTGACGCATGCGGCCGCTTCGCGCACCAGTTTCCCTGCGTCGAGTTTCAGTGCCCTGACTGCCTCGTCTGAAGCGAAACCGACCAGCGACACTTTACCGTCGTCGACGCTGCAGAGCAGTCCGACCGCACAAGGCACCCTATCACGAAGAGCCATTCCTGCCTGGCGGAGTTCATCCCCGCTTACACCGTCGAGCTTTTCGGTCATGATGCGGCATCCGTTGACCTCTTCCCCCCCTGCGAGCGATGCGGCAAGCCGGTCGAGCAGGCTCGCAAGGCGGCTCTCCTGAAGCTGCTTTTCGAGCGTCTTCTTCTCTTCGAGCAGATCGTGGATTTTCGGCGCGGGAGCTTCATCGGCTTTGAGCTTCAACAGATGCCTGATCTCCTGGAGATCGCGATACTCTTTCCAGAGCAAAGCTTCTGCCGCATGGCCGGTCAGTGCCTCGATGCGTCGAACACCGGAGGCTACCGACGATTCGCTGACGATCTTGACCACTCCTATCTGGCCGATGTTGCCGACATGGGTACCGCCGCACAACTCGATCGAGATGCCCGGAACTTCAATCACGCGAACGCGGTCTGCGTACTTGTCGCCGAAAAAGGCGAGCGCACCGAGGGCGAGCGCTTCCTCGTAAGGCACGTCGGCGTGTTTGTTGATCCCGGCTGCTTTGCGGATCTGGGCGTTGACCTCATGTTCAACCTGTTCGAGCTCTTCGGCGCTGACCCTCGAAAAGTGGCTGAAGTCGAAACGGAGGCGTTCCGGAGTCACCAGCGAACCTTTCTGCTGCACATGCTCGCCGAGCACCTTGCGGAGAGCGGCATGCAGAAGATGGGTTGCCGTGTGGTTGCGTTCAGTGGCGACGCGCGAGTCGCGGTCTACCGATGCTTCGACCGGGAGTGCTCCGTCCAGCTGGACGTCTGCGGGAGCAACGGCACTGTCTCGTACCTTGTCATGTGCCGCAGAGACGACATGGACGATAAGCTCTCCATCCTTGCGCGTATCGGAAACGTCAAAACGGTATGCATCGGTTTCAATGGTTCCGCAATCGCCGAGCTGGCCGCCGCTTTCGGCGTAGAAGGGGGTAGATTCGAGCACGAGAAGGAGCTTGTCGCCGCTCGTCCTCGCTGCAGCGAGCGACGTGCGGATCTCGAGCGAATCGTAGCCGACGAATGCGGTAGGCCGCTCATCCGTGTACCACTGCCACGATCCGCCGTCGTCCTGCACCTGCATCTTGTCCTTCCTGTCCATGCGGGCACGCGATTTCTGCTCCTGCATGGCGTGCTCGAAGCCCTGTTCGTCGATACCCAATCCGACCTCCGCAGCCATCAACCTGGTCAGGTCGAGCGGGAAACCGAATGTGTCGTAAAGCCTGAATGCATCGGTGCCGGTTATGACCGCGCTTCCTGAAGACTTCATGCCGGCCACCACTTCGTTGAATATTTCGGTTCCGCGGCCAAGGGTGGCAAGGAAGCTCTCCTCTTCGGCCCGGATGATCTTCTCGACCGTCGGCCTCTGTTTGTGGAGTTCAGGGAAAACATCGCCCATTGTCTGTGCGAGCACGTCGACCATCTTGTACATGATCGGCTCATGGCAACCGAGGGTACCCGCGTAGCGCAAAGCACGGCGCAGAATGCGGCGCAGCACGTAACCTCGGCCTTCGTTGCTGGGCATGGCGCCATCGGAAAGGGCGAAGGTCAGGGTACGCGAGTGGTCGGCGATCACCCGCATGGCGATGTCGGTAGAGCTGTCGAGCGAAGCCGTATAGGCGACTCCCGTCAGTGCGGTGATCCGGTCGAAGAGCGGGGTGAAGACATCGCTGTCGTAGTTCGATGATTTGCCCTGCATGACGGCAGTGACGCGTTCGAATCCCATGCCTGTATCGACATGCTTCTGGGGAAGGGGTTCGAGACGGCCGTCGACCGAACGGTTATACTGGATGAACACGAGGTTCCAGAGTTCGATGACCCGGTGGTCGCCTGCGTTGACGAGTTCGCCTCCAGATGCGTCGGGAGTCAGGTCGATATGGATTTCGGAGCAGGGACCGCAGGGACCGCTCTCCCCCATTTCCCAGAAGTTGTCCTTGTCTCCGAACTTCAGGATATGTGAAGGAGTGATGTCGGTCTCTTTCTTCCATATTTCGAAGCTCTCGTCGTCGTCCTGGTAAACGGTCGCATACAGACGGTCCTTCGGCAGTTTCCAGACCTCAGTCAGCAGTTCCCAGGCCCAGCGTATCGCCTCATGCTTGTAGTAATCGCCGAACGACCAGTTGCCGAGCATCTCGAAAAAAGTGTGGTGGTAGGTATCGCGCCCCACATCCTCGAGGTCGTTGTGCTTGCCGGACGCCCTGATGCACTTCTGGGTGTCGGCCGCACGGACGTACTCCCTGGTGCCTTTGCCGAGAAACACATCCTTGAACTGGTTCATCCCGGCGTTGGTGAACAGAAGCGTAGGGTCTTCAGCGGGAATGACCGGCGCCGACCGGACGATCCGGTGTTCCTTGTCCGCAAAAAAGTCCAGAAAAGACTGCCGTATTTCTCTTGAATTCATTGGATCACTCTGCTTGCGGCCCCCTCTCGCGTCGATCGCCCGAGGAGCCCTTGTTAGAACGGGTTAAGACTGGTTGCGCCGAACTTTGCACGGCATTTATGGCCCCAAATTTAATCTTTTTTAGGCCCTGATGCCAGCTATTTTTCCCCGCCCGCCGATGAGTTCAACACACGCATCAAAAGCCTGCCGGTCGATGAACTTTAAAAAAAAGAACTATATTTCAAGATGAACGATCCGCCGCGCCCAGTCCGGGTCAACGGATAATCGCCCATTGTCAACAGCAAACAGGAACTGCACCATGAGCTGGGGAATCGAAAACGAAAAAAAGAGAAAGGATATCCTCGACCTGATGGATATCGGCGTCAGAAAGACGATGGCCAACCCCAACTACGTCAATGAAGTCGCCAAAAGCACCAACGGTTGCTGGATGGATCAGATCTATGGTCTAATGCGTTGTGACATCTGCGATCTTAACAACCAGTGCCCTGTCAGGGAAGAAAAAGAGTGGCAGGAGTACCTCAAGGAAAATAACATCGTCGTCGAAAAAAATCATAGCGCGTGAGTTCCGGTCTATTGCACAGACCCGTTCTTACGGTTATATTGATTGTAATGCAGAAGACTGCATTGGGATTTTATTGTCTTCTCATACCCACCGGTCCGTAGATTTCTCCATCAGCCACAGCACGATCTCCAGGAAGTGATGTTTCATTGGCAGGGGGAATTTAGCGCCGCTTACTATTTCGTCAAGCAAATAACAATATTGCCATGAGTGAACCTATCAGTTCAACCAGCAAATTTACGGTCACGCCCAAAACCAGCGTATCCGTTCTTTTTGCAGGAGATTCCGGTGACGGTATGCAGTTGACCGGCACCCAGTTTGCCAATACGGTGGCGGTCTACGGTGCCGACCTGAATACATTCCCCAACTTCCCTTCGGAGATCCGCGCCCCTGCCGGCACCATCGCCGGTGTGTCCGGATTCCAGCTCCAGTTCGGCAGCAAACCGGTCTATACGCCTGGCGCAAGGTTTGACGTCATGATCGCCATGAATGCTGCCGCACTGAAAGCGAACCTCAAGGACCTGCACCGCGGCGGCATCATCATCGCCTGTACGGAAGGGTTCGACGATAAGAACCTTCGCCTTGCAGGATACCATGAAGATGCCAATCCCCTCGAAGACGCTACGCTGGGTAACTATATCGTGTTCCCGGTGCCGGTGCTTCAGCTCACCAGGGCGGCCCTCAAGGAGAGCGGATTGAGCGCAAAGGAGATCGACCGCTGCAAGAACATGTTCATCCTGGGCCTGCTCTACTGGCTATACTGCCTTCCGATCGAATCAACGGTCGATATGCTGAACGCAAAGTTCGGGAAGAACGCAACCATCGCAGAGGCCAATATCAGGGCCATAAAAGCAGGGTACTTCTTCGGTGACGAAACTGAAATCTTCGCCAACCTTGGCCGTTTTGATATCTCTCCATCCAAGCAGCATGGAACCTACCGACGCGTTACCGGCAACGAAGCCTGTGCGATCGGCCTGACGGCTGCCGCAAAAAAAGCCGGTCTGGAACTCTTCCTCGGATCCTACCCGATCACTCCGGCAACCGAGATCCTGCAGACCCTGGCAAAAATGAAGAAATGGGGTGTCAAGACATTCCAGGCGGAAGACGAAATCGCCGGCATCGTCACCTCCATCGGTGCCGCCTACGGAGGCGCGCTGGCCGCGACAAACACCTCAGGCCCCGGCCTTGCCCTGAAGACTGAAGCGCTCGGCCTTGCCGTCATGCTCGAGCTGCCGCTGGTCGTCATCAATGTCCAGCGCGGCGGCCCGTCGACCGGCCTGCCGACCAAACCGGAACAGTCCGACCTGATGATGGCTATGTACGGCCGCCACGGAGATGCACCGATGCCGATCGTAGCCGCCTATTCGCCTGTCGACTGCTTCTACACCACTTACGAGGCTGCAAGGATCGCCATCGAGCACATGACCCCCGTCATCTGCCTTACCGACGGTTACCTCGCACTGAGCTCCGAGCCCTGGAAAGTTGAGTCCGCTGATAACCTCAGGGATGTCAACCCGCACTTCTCGCCTGCAAGAAAAGCGGACGATCCGCCTTTCCTTCCCTACAAACGCGACAATCGTCATGTCCGTCCGTGGGCAATCCCAGGGACCGTGGGCCTCGAACACCGTATCGGCGGCCTCGAGAAGCAGCATGAGACCGGCCACGTATCGACCGATCCGGACAACCATGAACTGATGACCAGGCTCCGTGCCGAAAAGATCGAAAAAATTGCCGACAGCATCCCGTTGCAGGCCCTCGACAACGGCCCGGAAAAGGGCGACCTGCTGATCCTCGGATGGGGCTCATCCTACGGTGCCATCAAAACCGCCGTCGAACAGGCGCTCGAAAAAGGCCTCAGTGTGGCCCATGCACACCTGCGCTACCTTAACCCGTTCCCGAAAAATCTCGGTGAGCTGATGGGTAACTACAAAAAGGTGCTGATTCCCGAGAACAACTATGGACAGCTCGTCCACCTGATCAGGGACAAGTACCTGTTCGCGCCAGTAAGCCTGACGAAAGTCAAGGGCTTACCGTTCAACGAAATGGAAATTCTGGAAAAAATCACTGATCTTATCAAGGAGCTTTGACCCATGACCGATATCGATACATCAATGGCTACACGGCCGGTTCTCACAGCAAAGGATTTCGCATCGGACCAGGAACCGAAATGGTGTCCCGGATGCGGAGACCATGCCGTCCTCCAGCAGTTGAAAAACGTGATGCCCGACCTGGGCGTACCGCCTGAAAACATCGTCTTCATCTCGGGCATCGGCTGCTCCTCACGCCTGCCATACTACATGGCGACCTATGGAGTGCACGGTATCCACGGCCGCGCCCTGCCCATGGCCTCGGGCCTGAAAACCTCACGCCCGGAGCTGAGCGTATGGGTAGCGACAGGAGATGGCGACGCGCTGTCCATCGGCGGCAACCACTTTATCCATACCCTGCGCAGGAATATCGACCTGAACGTGGTGCTGTTCAACAACGAGATCTATGGGCTCACCAAAGGACAGTACTCACCGACGACCAAAGTCGGCCTGAAAACCGTGACCTCCCCATCCGGCGTTATCGACCACCCGTTCAACACGGCCACCTTGACGCTCGGAGCCGGAGGAACCTTCTTCGCCCGTGCCATGGACCGAGACGGCAAGGTGCTCCGCTCGATCCTGCACCGCGCAGCCACGCACAAGGGTACCTCGCTGGTGGAGATCTACCAGAACTGCCCGATCTTCAACAACAGCGCATTCCAGGCCTTTGCCGGCCAGGAAAACAAGGACGAGTCGACGGTATATGTCGAGCATGGAATGCCGCTGGTGTTCGGCAAGTTCCGCCAGAAGGGCATCAGGCTTGACGGCTCCACACCGACAGTCGTCGATCTCTTCAAGGGGGACGTCTCGGAAAGCGACCTCTGGATCCATGACGAACACGACACCTTCAAGGCCAACCTTCTCGCCCGCTTCTTCGACGACCCGCTCACCGTTGAAAACTTCCTGCCGAGGCCGTTCGGCGTTTTCTATGCCGAAGACAGGCTTACCTACGAAGATGCTCTGGAAGCCCAGATTGCGGCAGCCCAGGAGAACGGGAAAGGTACTCTCGAGGAGCTGCTGAAGGGAGATAACTCCTACGTCATCAAATAAGCAGAGTTTCCCTGCCCGATTGTCCGTATGAAAGCAAAAAAGCTGCCCCATTAATCCATGGGGCAGCTTTTTTTATGGCACATGCGTCTTATTTGTCCTGCGATCCGATTGGCCACTTCAGTCGCTACATACCGGGACAGGAACTGGAAAACAGGCGAATACTCCGTTTCGCCCCTGCGGTCCGCCATGAATCACGATGAATCGAGACTCGCGGCAATAAAGAGTAGTACCTCTTTCCGTGATCAGATCGCCGCCTACTCCTCCTTCCAGACTCCCATCGAGGAGAATTTCGCGATCCTTTCGTCAACCAGCGTGCCACGCTCCTTTTTCAGCAGCACCTGGAGTTCCTCGATCAGGATCGACTTGAGCGTCGAAGCCATGAGTTCAGGGTTGCGGTGAGCGCCGCCAAGTGGTTCGGGCACGATTCTGTCGATGATCTTCTGTTCGAGAAGGTCCTCCGCAGTGAGCCTGAGCGCTTCGGCAGCCTGCTCCTTGTAGTTCCAGCTTCTCCAGAGGATCGACGAGCAGCTTTCCGGCGAGATGACCGAATACCAGGAGTTCTCTGCCATGAGGATGCGGTCTCCGACGCCGATACCGATGGCACCGCCGCTTGCGCCTTCACCGATGATCACGCAGATGACGGGCACCTTCAGCGAGGCCATCTCATAGAGGTTTCTGGCAATGGCTTCCGCCTGGCCTCGCTCCTCGGCTTCGAGTCCGGGAAAGGCTCCCGGGGTGTCGATGAGTGTAATGACCGGTTTGCGGAATTTTTCGGCGAGCTTCATGAGCCGGAGGGCCTTCCTATAGCCTTCCGGTTGCGCCATACCGAAATTCCGATATACGTTCGATTTGGTGTCACGCCCTTTCTGGTGACCGATGACCATAACGCTTTGCGAGAACCCCGACTCCGAATCTTCGATACGGGCAAATCCGCCGATGATCGCCTTGTCGTTGCCGAAGTGACGGTCCCCCGACAACTCGACAAACTCCTTCATCATCATGTAGATGTAGTCGAGCGTGTAGGGTCGTTCAGGGTGACGGGCCAACTGCACCTTCTGCCAGCGGGTCAGATTCCTGTAAATCGTTTTGCGCAATGACTCCACCTTTGCCTCGAGAGCTTCGATCTCACGGCTCAGGCCTTCAGCCCCATCCTTCGAGGAATCAAGGGATGCGCTTTTCAGGTAAACCCTCATCTCATTGAGCTTGTCCTCAAGCTCGAAAAGAGGTTTTTCAAAATCGAGGACCACTTTGCCTGTCATAGTTTTCATACTCCTGATAAAAAAAGTCCATCACTGCAAATGCGAATGATGGACTTTGTAAACAAAACGATTGCGTTGATCTGTTCCGATAACGGATTATCCGCCAACCTCTTCCTTCAGCGCTTTGCCGGGCTTGAACTTGACCACTTTCTTGGCCGCGATGGTTATCGTGTTTCCTGTCTGGGGATTGCGGCCCTGACGAGCAGCCCTGTCACCTGTGGTAAAGGTGCCAAAACCCACCAACGTAACATCATCTCCTCCCTTCAGCGTCGATGTCACAACATTGATGAATGCATTGACAGCCCTTTCGGCATCAGCTTTTGTCAAACCAGCCTGCGAGGCAATTTTTTCTACTAACTCAGCTTTTGACATAAGAAGTATTAATTTAATTGGAGGAAAACAGCTTGTTGATTCCTAATTACTACAATAATTCAATTTAAAGAGTCGGAAACAAACATCCAATTTGTTTTTAAACAAGCGTACCGCGGGCTTACAGCCTATCATTGCTATTCAGAACCCCCTTTATTATATTGGGCATCGTTATCTTTTCAACTTCGATATTCAGGCAACATAGTCTTGTTATCGCCTATCCGTTTCGACAGCTCATGGTATCAATCAGCAATGTTTCAAGAGGCTCCATCATCCGCTGGAAGGGTGAGCCCCACAGCATCGAAAGCCTTGTCCACCGCACGCCCGGGAACCTTCGCGCCTTTTACCAGGCCAACATGAAGAACCTGAAAACCGGACGCAACGTCGAATACCGTTTCAGCGCCAGCGAATCGGTCGATCTCATCGTTACCGAAAGGAAAAAATACCAGTATCTCTACCGTGACGGCAGCGACTATGTCATGATGGATAATGACACATTCGATCAAATCCACGTTCCGGAGGTCGCCCTCGGCTCCGCATCGCGCTTCATCAAGGACGGAGTGATGGTAGACATCGTCTTCGCCGACGACGGATCGATCCTCGAAGTCGAACTGCCGACCTTCATCGATCTCGAGGTCATCGAAACCAGCCCTGCGAGCAAGGACGATCGTGCCACGAGCGGCACTAAGCCAGCCGTCGTCGAAACCGGTGCCGAAGTGAACGTCCCGATGTTTATCCAGACCGGAAGCGTTATCCGCATCGACTCCAGAAGCGGAGAGTACATGGAAAGAGTTAAAAAGTGATTATTTTGCTTGTCTCCACTGAATCGCGCGTAAAACTTTAAGTCCACAATCATGAATCTCAAGGAAATCCAGCAGCTTATCGAGGTAGTCAACGTTTCAGCACTTGATGAAGTGATCATCAAAGAAGGTCAGACTGAAATCACTCTGAGACGGAACATCTCGAAAGGCCAGGCTGTATTACCGGCTGCTCCTGCACCTTCCTTACAGACGGCCCAGCCCGTAGCGATCGCTGCGGCTCCTGTTCCCGCCCCGGTTGTTGCCAGTGACCTTCTCGAAGTGCATTCTCCCATTGTCGGCACATTCTATCGTGCAGCATCGCCAGACTCCGATCCGTTCGTCAAAGTTGGCGACAAAGTTAAGAACGGCGATGTGCTCTGTATCATCGAAGCCATGAAGCTGATGAACGAAATCGAGGCGGAAGTCTCGGGAACCATCGTCGAAATCCTCGTCGAAAACGGCCAGCCTGTCGAATACAACCAGGTTCTGTTCAGAGTCAAGCCATAACCTTTCAATCCGCATTACACCTTGTTCAAAAAAATACTCATAGCGAACCGCGGGGAAATCGCATTACGGGTCATGCATGCCTGCCGTGAGATGGGAATCGCTTCGGTGGCCGTTTATTCTACCGTCGACGTCGACTCTCTCCATGTCAAGTATGCCGATGAGGCGGTCTGCATCGGTCCTCCGCTCTCCAGGGAGAGCTACCTGAACATGCCGCGCATCATCGCGGCTGCAGAGGTAACCAATGCCGACGCCATTCACCCGGGATACGGATTCCTTGCAGAAAACGCAGACTTTTCGGACGTCTGCCACTCCTCGAACATCAAATTCATCGGTCCTTCGGCTGAAATGATCAACCAGATGGGCGACAAGAATACGGCCAAGGCTACCATGATCGCAGCCGGCGTTCCTGTCGTTCCGGGAAGTCCCGGCCTTGTTGAAGACGTAGCCCACGCAATCGAGATAGCGAAGAAAGTCGGCTACCCCATCATCATCAAGCCGACCGCAGGCGGCGGAGGCAAAGGCATGCGGGTGGTGCATGAAGAGAGCCAGATCGAGAAGAACCTCAAGACAGCGCAAAACGAAGCCGGTATGGCTTTCGGCAACAGCGGCGTTTACATCGAGAAGTTCCTCGAAAACCCTCGCCACATAGAAATCCAGATTCTTGCCGACCAGCACGGCAATGTGATCCACTTGGGCGAACGCGACTGCACGGTCCAGAGACGCCACCAGAAACTGATCGAAGAGACCCCGTCCCCTGTCGTCAGCGAAGCTCTCCGGGCTGAAATGGGCGCAGCGGCTGTTGCTGCTGCCAAAGCGATCAACTACGAAGGTGCAGGCACGATAGAGTTCCTGGTCGACAAGCACAAGAAGTTCTACTTCATGGAGATGAACACCCGTATCCAGGTAGAGCACCCGGTAACCGAACAGCGTTACGACGTCGACCTCGTCAGGGAACAGATCCTTATCGCCGCCGGCGGAAGCCTTGCGGGAAAGAATTTCGTTCCGAGGGGCCATTCCATCGAGTGCCGCATCAACGCAGAAGATCCCGAGCATATGTTCAGGCCTTCACCGGGAGAACTCCAGGTATTCCATACTCCTGGCGGACCGGGCGTGCGCGTCGACTCGCATTGCTATGCGAGCTATGTCGTACCCTCGAACTACGACTCGATGATCGGGAAGCTGATCGTCACGGCCCACACCAGGGACGAAGCAATCGCAAGAATGTCGAGGGCGCTTGACGAGTTCATCGTCGTCGGTATCAAAACGACCATTCCGTTCCACAAACAGGTGATGCACGATCCTGTTTTCCAGAGCGGCGAGTTCGATACCAGTTTCCTCGAAAGCTTCAGGTTCGAAAAGAAATAAGAACAGAAGTTTTTGCTGTTCTTCAAAAAGGCTGCTTCGGCGGCCTTTTTGCGTTTTGTGTGGAATATGGGAAATGGACGGGATGGACTGCATGGACATAAGAAACAGGAAGGATAAGGAAGTGGCGCTTATACAGATATGCCCGTGATTTCAATCCGTCCCGGGGGCTGCATCGGACTAATGGCCATAAAAAAAGCCGCCTCATCTTTTTGTGGATGAGGCGGCTTGTTCGTTGGCTCTTGCGCGCTGCTGGGAAGCGCTCAGTGCCTATTCTTCGTCGGGGCTGTCAATCTCTTCGATGACAGGGTTTTCGACGGCTTCAGCCGTCTGTACGACATTGGAACGGAGCCTGATGGCACGGTATTTACGAAGACCGGTACCTGCAGGAATAAGCTTGCCGACGATGACGTTCTCCTTGAGGCCGCCGAGATAATCGATCTTGCCTGCCACAGCAGCATCAGTCAGCACCTTCGTGGTCTCCTGGAACGAAGCCGCAGAGATCACGCTTTCTGTCTGCAATGCGGCACTGGTAATACCGAGCAACACGGGATGCGATGTGGCCTGCAGTGCCGGCTCCAGCGCAACGAGCGCCTTGCTGTTCCTGCGCAGCTCGCGATTCAGCTTTGTGATATCACGGTGCTTGTAGAGCTGGCCGTCCTGGATCCTTGCCGGAGCATCTCCCCTGTCGGTCACCCTGACCTTCTCTGCAACGGCTTCGTTGGCTTCGATAAAGGCGCTCCTGTCGATCAGGTCACCCGGAAGCAGTTCGGTATCGCCAGGTTCTTCGACGCGTACCTTCTGCAGCATCTGGCGTACAATCACCTCAAGGTGCTTGTCGTTGATTTCGACGCCGGCGTTGATCTGGTATACTTTCTGGATTTCGTTCACCAGGTACTGCTGAACGGCGTTAGGGCCCTGGATTCGCAGGATGTCCTGCGGAGAGACCGCGCCGTCGGTCAGCGGATCGCCCGCCTTGACCTCGTCTCCTTCGGTGGCGAGCACGTGCTTACCGACCTGAACATAATATACCTTCTCTTCACCGAAGTCGTTCTTGACCTTGATCTCCTTGCTGCTCCTGCGCTGCGAACCGAAGCTCACATAGCCGTCGATTTCGGAAACGATTGCCGGATCGGTAGGAATACGCGCCTCGAAAAGTTCGGTAACCTTCGGAAGACCGGCCGTGATGTCACCACCGACGCGATCGAGGTTCCTCGGTACCTTGGCGATGATGTCACCCGGGTTGACCTTCTGTCCATCTTCGACGTAAAGGTTTGATTTGATCGGCACCGGATAGGTTTTCCTGATCTCTCCAGACTCCGTCATGATCACGATTCGCGGCTCACGGGTTTCGGATGCGCGAAGCTTCGAACGCCAGTTGATGATGGTATGCTGTGCAAAACCTGTCTGCGGATCGACCTCTTCCTTGTAAGTGATGCCCTTTTCGATATCGACGAACCTGGCGACACCGTGCATTTCAGCGATGATCTGCGTGCTGTTGGGCTCGCTGCTGAAGAGCACCTGATCCTTGCGGACGATCTGGCCATGCACGACGTTGATGTGTGCACCGTGAGGAACGACATAGCGTTTCAGCACCTTGCCGGAATCGGAGTCGATGATGTTCAGCTTGCCGTTCTTCTGGATGACGATCTGGCGGACCTCTTCGACACCGTCCTCGGTGATGATGCTGTGTTCGACGCTCTTGACGTCTTCGAGCTCGACCTGACCTTCATAGAAGGCCTTGGTTTCGGTTTCGGAGATACCGCCCTGTGCCGCGCCGCCCTGGTGGAAGGTACGAAGAGTCAGCTGGGTACCCGGCTCACCGATGGACTGCGCTGCGATAACGCCGACCGCCTCGCCCATCTCGACCAGCTTGTGTACCGAAAGGTTGGTGCCGTAGCATTTCGAGCAGATACCCTGCTTGGACTCGCAGGTAAGCACCGAGCGGATTTCCGCCTCTTCGACGCCAGCCGTGTCCTGGATGGTATCGGCAAGCTCTTCGGTGATGATCTCACCGGCCTTGACGACGACGTTATCGGTAATGACGTCGACGATATCGCGGGCTGCGACGCGTCCCTTGATCTTCTCACGGAACTTGATCTGGCCGCTGGTCTCCTCCTCGATGTTACGCTCGACATGCAGGCCACGGGTAGTTCCGCAGTCATCGATGGTAACGATGACGTCCTGCGCGACGTCGTGCAGTCGCCTGGTAAGGTAACCTGCATCAGCCGTCTTGAGCGAGGTATCGGAAAGACCCTTACGGGCACCGTGCGTCGAGATGAAGTACTCGAGCACCGTCAGCCCCTCCTTGAGGTTCGAGATGATCGGGTTCTCGATGATTTCACCCGGCTGGCCGGACATCGATTTCTGCGGACGGGCGATAAGACCCCTCATACCGGTCAGCTGCCTTACCTGCTCGCGAGAGCCTCGGGCACCTGAATCAAGCATCATGTAGAGCGGGTTGAAGCCGTCCCTGTCCTTCTTCAGCTTCTCGTAGGACTCGTCGGCGACGAGGTTCGAGGTCTTCTGCCAGACGTCGACGATCTGGTTGTAACGCTCGTTGTCCGTCAGCGTACCGCGGTTGTACTCCTTGATGACCTTGGCGCTGTCACGCTGGGCGTTCTTGATGTGCTTCGCTTTCGTCTCCGGCACGATCGCATCGGACAGGCCGATGGACAGGCCGCCCCTCATGGCGTAGCTGAACCCGACCTCCTTGATGTTGTCGAGGAATTTTGCGGTCTCGACGTTGCCGACCTCGCTGGACAGATGCGAAATCAGCTCCTTGGCGACCTTTTTGTTGATCAGCTTGTTGATGAAACCGATCTCATCGGGTACTTGCAGGTTGAAAATGACCCTGCCGACCGTCGTGACGAGAATCTGTTTCTTCTCGATCTGTGACTTAAGCCAGGCTTTCTTTTCTACCTGGTCTTCAGGCAGCATGTCGAGCAGGCGGACAGGATCGAACTTCTGGTCTACCTTGCCGTCGTACTTGATAAAGATCTGGGCATGCAGTCCTACACGATCTTCGTTGTAGGCGATGATGACCTCTTCCATCGAATAGAATATCTGGCCTTCGCCCTTGATGCCGGGACGCGATTTCGTCAGATAGTACATGCCGAGTACCATGTCCTGTGAAGGAACGGTGACCGGCTTACCGGACTGCGGCAGAATGAGGTTGTGCGAAGAGAGCATCAACAGCGCAGCTTCGAGCTGGGCTTCCTGCGACAGAGGCACGTGCACAGCCATCTGGTCACCGTCAAAGTCAGCGTTGAACGCCGTACAGACGAGCGGATGGATCTGGATGGCCTTGCCTTCGATCAGCACCGGCTGGAAGGCCTGGATACCGAGACGGTGCAGGGTCGGAGCGCGGTTCAGCAGAACCGGGCGGCCGTCGATCACCTTTTCAAGGACGTCCCAGACGATCGGGTCTTTTTTGTCGATCAGCTTCTTTGCCGATTTGACCGATTTGGCGATGCCGCGCTCGACCAGGCGACGAATGACGAACGGCTGGAACAGCTCGATTGCCATGCTCTTCGGCAAGCCGCACTGGTGCAGCTTGAGCTCCGGGCCGACCACGATGACCGAACGGCCGGAGTAGTCGACGCGCTTACCGAGCAGGTTCTGGCGGAAACGACCCTGCTTGCCCTTGAGGGCGTCGGACAGGGACTTGAGCGGCCTGTTGGACTCGCCCGTCTTGACGGCGTTGGCCTTGCGGGAGTTGTCGAACAAAGCGTCGACGGCCTCCTGGAGCATACGCTTCTCATTGCGCAGAATGACCTCAGGGGCGCGGATGTCGATCAGTTTTTTCAACCTGTTGTTGCGGATGATCACCCTGCGGTACAGGTCGTTGAGATCGGAGGTGGCAAAACGGCCGCCTTCGAGCGGCACCAGCGGGCGCAGCTCCGGAGGAATGACCGGAACGACCTCCATCACCATGTATTCCGGCTTGTTGCCTTCGTAGATGTAAGGCTCGGGCATGTCGTCCTCGGGAAACAGTCCGGTTGACTTTTTCCGGGTACGCTTCTGCGGTTCGTAGCTCTTCCTGAACGCTTCGACGACCTTGAGACGTTTGAGCGCGTCGGCTTTCTTCTGTTCAGAGCCGCTCTCCTTGAGTATCTTGCGCAGGTTGACGGCGATGTCGTCGAGGTTCAGCCCCTTGAGCAGCATGTGGATGGCTTCGCCGCCCATCTTTGCCACGAACTTGGCCGAATCGGTATCATCGAGGTCCTGGTTCTCTTCGTACTCGGTGATGATCTGGAAATACTGCTCTTCGGTCAGGCGGTCGAACTTCTTGATGCCCTGCTTTTCGCCGGGTTCACCAGGATTGATGACCACGTAGACTTCATAATATATGATGCGCTCGAGCTCCTTGGTTGACAGGTCGAGCAGCGCGCCGATCTTGCTCGGCACGGAACGGAAAAACCAGGTATGCACTACCGGAACGGCAAGGGATATATGACCCATGCGCTCGCGACGGACGCTCTTGGTGGTAACTTCGACGCCGCAACGGTCGCAGATGATGCCCTTGTAACGGACCCTCTTGTATTTGCCGCAGTAGCACTCCCAGTCCTTGGTCGGACCGAATATCTTTTCGCACATCAGGCCATCGCGTTCCGGCTTGAAAGTACGGTAATTGATGGTTTCCGGCTTGAGCACCTCGCCACGCGAATGGGCAAGAATACTCTCCGGTGATGCAATGCTGAACTTGATCTTTGAAAAATCACCTTTAAGCGGCGATGATCCCTGTGAAAATATCATGGTCGATATCCCTGTTAAAACAACCTTGAAATTAGCCTTGATACTTGTTATGCTCTCGTCAGTGCGCCCCTTTGATACACTCTATCGGGGCGCCTGTTTGCCTGTTTCACATACTAAGGCACTCTGTCGTCTATCCTGATCTCGAGACCCAGGCCCTGCAGCTCCCTTACAAGAACGTTGAACGATTCGGGTGTTCCCGGTTCCGGAAGGTTCTGGCCTTTGACGATGGCTTCATAGGTTTTATTCCTGCCGATGACGTCATCGGATTTGACCGTGAGCATCTCGCGGAGGATATTGGCCGCACCGTATGCCTCGAGTGCCCAAACCTCCATCTCACCAAACCTCTGACCGCCGAACTGTGCCTTACCACCGAGCGGCTGCTGGGTGATGAGGGAGTATGGCCCGATGGACCTTGCGTGGATCTTGTCATCGACAAGGTGGCTCAGCTTCAGCATATAGATGTATCCGACGGTCACCTCGTCATGGAACTGCTCGCCGGTACGCCCGTCGAAAAGCTTGACTTTGCCATGTCCGGGAAGGCCTGCTTTCACGAGCTGTTCCTGAACCTCGGCATATGTAGCGCCGTTGAAAATCGGGGTCTTGAACTTGACGCCGAGCGTCTTGCCTGCCCATCCGAGCGAAGTTTCGTACAACTGACCGATGTTCATACGACTCGGCACGCCGAGCGGATTGAGCACGATGTCGACAGGGGTTCCGTTTTCCATGAACGGCATGTCCTCGATCGGGAGGATCTTGCCGACAACACCCTTGTTTCCGTGACGACCGGCCATCTTGTCGCCGACCTGGATTTTCCTCTTCTGTGCGATATAGACCTTTGCAAGCTCCTCGATGCCGGGTGGCAGTTCGTCGCCGACGTTGATCTTGTACTTCTCGTTGTCACGCTCGTCTGAAAGGTCCTTCAACTTGAGGCGGTACTCCCTTATCAGGCGAACGACATTTTCATTGCTTTTTGCACCTGCAACGATCCCTTTGGTGACATCGATCGACTCGAGGAACGGCAGGCCGTTGAACCTTGCAAGCAATGCGTCATCGATGACCGTTCCCTCAGGAACGAGCACCTTGCCCTTATCGGTCTGGATTGCCGCGCTTTTCTTGCCGTCGAGATGCTGTTTCATCCAGCGTGCGAAACGTCTGCGCAGATCAGCCTCCCTGAGGTCGAACTGCTTGTCGACGGCCTCCAACTTCTCTTTGACGTCCATGCCGACCTTTTTCTTGCGGCTGAAGAGCTTCGTCTTGATGACGATACCCTTCATCCCTGCAGGGACATGCATCGATGCATCCTTGACGTCGCTGGACTTGTCGCCGAAAATGGCGCGAAGCAGCTTCTCTTCAGGGGTCGGATCGCTTTCGCCTTTAGGTGTGATCTTTCCGACCAGGATGTCGCGCTCCTTGACCTCGGCGCCGATGCGGACAATGCCGTTCTCGTCGAGGTTCCTGAGGGCGTCCTCGCTGACATTGTAGATGTCACGGGTGAACTGCTCCTCGCCGCGCTTGGTGTCGCGTACGTTCGATTCGAACTCGTGGACGTGGATCGATGTGAAAACGTCATCGTAAACGAGCCTCTCGCTCAGGATAATGGCATCCTCGAAGTTGTACCCGCGCCATGGCATGAAAGCCACAAGCACGTTCTTGCCAAGCGCAAGTTCGCCTTTATCAGTCGAAGAGCTGTCGGCAAGGACATCGCCCTTGTCGACCCGCTGGTTGTTGTATACGAGCGGACGCTGGGAAATACACGTATCCTGGTTGGAACGCTTGAACTTGATGAGTTTATAGACCTTGACGCCTTCGTCAGGATCGAGGAGCGATACCGTTGCGTTTTCAGGATCGATATCGTAGCGGATCTCGATGCGCTCGGCAGTCACGCTCTGAACGACGCCGGGACCTTCAGCGAGAATGACCGCACGCGAGTCACGGGCGACCATGGCCTCCATGCCCGTACCGACGACCGGAGCGTCGGAGATGAGCAGCGGTACAGCCTGGCGCTGCATGTTCGCGCCCATAAGTGCGCGGTTACCGTCATCGTGCTCGAGGAACGGGATGAGCGCTGCAGCCGCGCTGACGATCTGTACCGGCGACACGTCCATGTAATTGACGTCTTCAGCCAGCACGAGCGGATAGTCGCCCTTGGTCCTGGCCTGAACCGATTCGGCGGCAATCCTGTTGTTTGCGTCCAGCTGGATGCTGACCGGGACGGTGATCTTGTTCTCCTCGTCCTCGGCGGAGAGCATCAGCACCTTGTCGGTGACGAGCCCTTTTTCAACCAGGCGGTATGGGGTCTGGATGAAGCCCTTGTCGTTGATTTCGGCATAGACCGAAAGTGACGAGATAAGACCGATGTTCGGACCTTCAGGGGTCTCGATCGGGCAGAGCCGTCCGTAATGGGTGTAGTGAACGTCACGAACTTCGAAGCCTGCACGTTCGCGGGTAAGACCACCCGGGCCGAGGGCCGAAACCCTGCGCTTGTTGGTCATTTCGGCCAGAGGGTTGGTCTGGTCCATGAACTGCGAGAGCTGGCTGGTTGCGAAGAAGCTCGATACGACGCTCGACACGGTCCTGGCGTTGATCAGGTCGGCCGGTGCGATCTTGTCGGAGTCGCGGGAATTGAGCTTTTCACGAACGTTCTTGCCCATCCTGGCAAGACCGATCACAAACTGTGCGGCAAGCTGCTCACCTACCGAGCGAACGCGGCGGTTGGCAAGGTGATCGACGTCGTCGACTTCGGCCATGCCGTTGACCAGCTTGATCAGGTAGTTGATGACCGCTATGATGTCATAGTGGGTCAGCACGAGGATATCGTCGCCGATCGGCTCTTCGGAATAGGTCCGGATCGTCTGGAGGATTCGCTCGTAAATGGTATCGGAAAGCTCCTTGAGCTCAGGTTTTTCGGGAAGATAGCTGTTGAACTCGGAAATTTCGTTCTGCAGTTTCTTCTGGATGCGGTAACGGCCTACATCGCCGAGATCATACTTCTTCTGGTTGAAGAACGTACGCTCCAGGAAGCTTCTGGCGGCGTCGATGTCCGGCGCTTCGTTGGCACGAAGCTCTTCGTAGACGATTTCGAGCGCCTCTTCCTCTGTTGCGGAGCTGTCGTTGAGGATCGTGTTGATGATGACCGACTTATCGACTCCCTTTTCGGGATTGGTGGTCTTCATCACCTTGATTTTCTTGTAGCCGGCCGCGACGATCTGGTCCATGATATCCTCGGTGATGGCAGCCCTTGCAGGGACAACCTCACCAGTCTGCATATCGATGATATCGGATGCGAGGTACTGGCCGATGAGCTGATCGCGCTTCGAGCTCTTCGAAGAGATCTCTACCTCTTCGACCATGTCGAACAGACCCAGGATATCCTCGTCCTTTGCAAAGCCGATCGCACGAAGCAGGGCCGTGACCAGGAAGTTCTTCTTCTGGTCGATATAGACGTAGATCTGGTTGTTGATGTCCGTCTGGAACTCGATCCATGAACCGCGGGTCGGTACGATCTTGGCCGAATACATCTTCTTGCCGTTCGGATGTACCGCCTCGCTGAACACAACGCCCGGTGAACGGTGCAGCTGCGCCACGACGACACGTTCGGCGCCATTCACGATGAATGTGCCTCGCTCGGTCATATATGGGATCCTGCCGAGGTAAACCTCCTGCTGGATGGTCTCCTTCCAGTCAGCCTCGTCGGCTTCGTCCTTGTAGGAGAGCTTCAGTTTTATCTTTAGCGAAACATCGTAAGTCAGGCCGCGCTCGATGCACTCCTCGACCGTGTATTTCGGCTTGTCAAAACTGTATGAAATATATTCCAGAAGATAGAGGCCTCTGGTATCAGTAATGGGGAATGCGCTCCTGAGCACTTTTTCAAGGCCCTGGTCCCTGCGCTTGGCAAGCGGAACGCTATCCTGTATAAAATTATGGAAAGAATCTAACTGTACTTTGAGAAGATCGGGGGGTTCTATGATACTCTGGATCTTGGAAAAGTCAATACAGGGTGTTGGTGTTGCATCTGCCACTTTCACATGCACCTCGCTTTTATCTATTGCAGGGAGTACTTAACAGTTTATATCATTACATGGATCCGTAAATACCCTTACCGGAGTGGATATCCGGGCGGCTGGCTTGAAGCCTGACGGCCGGATGACATAGGAATTTATTCCACAAATGGACAAAGCTCCGTCCCGGATCGACACGGAGCTCGTCTGCTATTTGGCCTTGCGAAAGATCACGCAAGCTCGACTTCAGCGCCGGCTTCTTTCAGCTCTTTTGCGATTTTTTCGGCTTCGTCCTTGGAAACGGCTTCCTTAACGGTCTTCGGAGCACCGTCAACCAGGTCCTTGGCTTCTTTCAGGCCCAGGCCGGTCAGAGCACGGACAACCTTGATGACGTTGATCTTGTTGGGACCGCCTGCTTTCAGGACGACGTCAAACTCGGTCTTCTCTTCGACTGCGGCAGCTTCTGCAGGAGCAGCGGCAACTGCACCGGCGAAAACGGCAGGAGCAGCACTCACACCGAATTTCTCCTCAAGAGCTTTAACCAATTCAGAAGCTTCGGTAAGGGTTAGTTTACCAATCTCTTCTACAAGGGTTTCGATAGATGACATTATTTCCTCTCTGTGTTTGAATTGAATAATATAGAAGCTTTGAGTGCGTAAATTATTGTTTCTGTTTGCCGACCTGGTCGATCACGGAAACAAGGTTCCTCATGACCGCGTTGACAACCATCGGAACGGAACTGACCACGTTGTTGATCAGTCCAGCTGCGCGACCGACGTTTTCCTTCTTGCTGAGCATTTCGGAAAGCTGCGGCAGTGAATCGGGGCCGAAAACCACGCCGTCGATCGAAGCCATCTTGAACTTGAGCGCTTCGTTATCCTTGCTGAACTTCCTGATGATCTTTGCCGGTGCGATGGGATCGTCGTATCCGAAGGCCACTGCAGTAGTGTTCTTCAGTCCGCCGACCATTTTGTCAGCCTCGGCGACGTCCTTCAGCGCTTTCTTGATCAGGGTGTTCTTGACAACCTTGTATTCTATGCCGGCTTTCCTGAACTCAAGGCGAAGCTGACCCATCTTGGCGACGTTCAGACCCTGGAACTCAGTCAGGTAGATACCCTGTGACCTCTCGATCTTACCAGCTATTTCCTGAGCAATCTGCTCTTTTTTATCTCGCTTCATCATATCGTGTAAAATCGTTTATTGTTAGGCAACAAATTTTTCCCTTTTCACCTTCACGCCCGGGGACATGGTGCTCGAAACGGTGATACCCTGAACGTACTGGCCTTTTGCAGCCGACGGTTTCAGGCGAACAACCTCTTTGATGAAGCTGTTGATATTTCCCACCAGCTTCTCGCTGTCGAACGATACTTTTCCGACGGGTGCGTGGATATTGCCTGCCTTGTCAACCCTGAACTCGATTTTACCGGCTTTCACCTCGCGAACTGCCTTTGCGACGTCCATGGTTACCGTGCCCGATTTCGGGTTTGGCATCAGGCCGCGTGGTCCGAGGATCTTGGCAACCTTGCCGAGCTGGCCCATGACGTCGGGGGTAGCGACGATCACATCGACGCCGGTCCATCCGGCCTGGATCTTTTCAATGTACTCTTCGAAACCGACGAAATCGGCGCCCGCTTCGCGAGCCTCTTCAGCCTTGGCATCCTTGCAGACTACGAGGACGGATACGGTTTTACCGGTGCCATGCGGAAGCATGACGGTGCCGCGAACGACCTGGTCGGCGTGACGTGGGTCGACGCCCAGCTTCATGGCGATGTCGATTGTCGCGTCGAATTTAGCGGTAGTGATCTCCTTGACTTTCTCGATGGCTTCCGCAAGATCGTACTCCTGAATGCGGTTCACCTTTGAGCTTGCGCTCTTGTAATTCTTTCCTGCCATTGACATTATGTATTAGTGGTTAAGAAAGCGGCTTGTCAGGCCTCCCACGGTAAAAAAAATCTTTTTCGTCGATCAGCCTTCGACGATGATGCCCATGCTGCGGGCGGTACCCACGACCATCTGTGCGGCACCTTCGATGTCGACGGCATTGAGGTCGGGCCTCTTCAGTTCGGCGATCCTGCGGACCTGTTCCATCGTGACCGTTCCGACCTTGTTGCGGTTCGGCTCGCCTGAACCCTTCTGGAGCTTCGCCTCCTTGAGGAGGAGAACTGCTGCCGGCGGAGTCTTGGTGACAAAGGTAAACGACTTGTCGGAATAGACCGTGATCACGACCGGCGTGATCATTCCTGCCTCACCCTGGGTTTTGGCATTGAACTGCTTGCAGAACTCCATGATGTTGACCCCTTTCTGGCCGAGTGCCGGACCTACGGGGGGAGCAGGATTCGCGGCT
>DATMYL010000105.1:0-60941 GCA_035560975.1 Chlorobaculum sp.
GGTTCCGGCGTTCGATGCTCATGGTTTCCGGCATCGTGAGGATCAGGCGGTATCCCTTCGCTGCAGCGATAAAGGCAAGGGCGATGCCTGTGTTGCCGCTGGTCGGCTCGATGATGACGGTATCCTTGTTGATCTGGCCCGCTTTTTCACCGGCCTCGATCATCGAGTTGCCGATGCGGTCCTTGACGCTTCCGCCCGGATTGAAATATTCGAGCTTGGCGATGATGGTGCCCAGAGCGTGACTTTCACGGTTGAAGTTTTCGAGCTCCAGCAGCGGCGTGTTGCCGATCAGGTCGGTGAGTTTTTTCGCGATGCGTGCCATATTGTATGTGGTTTGATGGTTGTTGAATTATCCACTTACAAGATCGCTACTCTGCGTCGTACGGGAAATCCCGACATTCCGGTATTTTGCATACCGCAAAAAGGGGATATGGGCCGGGTTGTAAGGTGTATCGTCGAGTGCGATTCGGGTGCAAGGCGTTCGGCGGGGCGGCTCGGCCGTTTTTCAGGAGGGGATTATGCCGTCGTTCGCCCAGTGCGGATACATTCATATTGCCCCGAGTTCAACCCGGGGAGATATGAGTGTTTAATGCTTCCACCTGACGGTGTCGGTAGAAGCATTAAACTGAAGAACAGATGTCTGCGTCAGATATGGTATTCGATGTTGTCGATCAGACCCGCCTTGATTGCGAACATCATCAGCTCCGGACTGCTCGATACCCCGAGCTTGCGGAAGATGTTTTTGCGGTGGGTCATCACCGTGTGGAAGCTGATATGTTTTTTCGTGGCAATCTCCTTGGTGGAGAGGCCGGACGAAATCAGCCGCACGATTTCGATTTCCGACGATGTGAGGAGGCAAGCGTCTTCTACCGGTCCTTCCTGTTTCAGGAGGATGTCGAGCACGCTGCCCGAATAGGCTTTTTTCCCTTTAAAGGCCGAGGCGACCGCATGGAGCAATTCCATCCGGTCGTCGGTTTTGAGGGCGATGTTCCTGATGCCGGCATTGTTAAGCTCTTTGATCTGCATCTGGTTGATCGAGTTGCTGAGCACCAGGATAGGAGCGCCCGGTTGCTGCGCCCCTATTTCCCGGAGATCGTTGATTGACCTGAAATCAAACAGTACGTAGTCCGTCACGATCAGCGACACCTCATTATTCTGCAGATACTCGAGCAGTTCGCTCCTTGCGGACACGGCATGGATGGAATGACCTGCCTCTGTAAGGAGCGATTTCAATGCCTCGGTCGTGAGGTACTGCGTGTCCGCTATCAGAATCGTTCCTTTTTTACTGCTGCTGTCCATGGTTGTCCTCAATTGATAAATCCGTCGATTGTTGATTACACCCCGGCAAGGGCTTCGTCAAGCGCCTCGATCAGGTCGTCGGAATGCTCGAGGCCTACCGAGAGCCGGATAAGGTCGGAAGAGAGCCCGCTCGCCTGGCGCTGCTCTTCGGTCATCTGGCTGTGCGAAGTGCTGGCCGGATGCAGGATGAGGCTTTTTGCATCACCTACGTTGGCAAGGTGCGAGAAGAGCCTGATCGAGTCGATGATCTTCACGGCCGCGTCATATCCTCCCTTCACACCGAAGACCACCATGCCGCCGAAACCGTTCTTCAGGTCCCTCGACGCCGCCGGATATGACGGATCGTCCTTCAGGCCGGGGTAGCGCACCCAGGTCACTTTCGGGTGGCTTTTGAGGTATTCGGCCACCTTGATCGCGTTTTCAGAGTGACGGATCATACGTACGGGAAGGGTCTCGACGCCCTGTATGAAGATCCATGAGTTGTCCGGCGAAATGCAGGCTCCGAGGTTCCTGAGCGGCACGGTTCGCACCCGGAGGGCGAAAGCGATCGGCGCAAGCGGTTCCGGAAGATCGATCGCCCAGCGCAGCCCGTGGTAGTTGCTGTCAGGTTCGGTGAAGAGCGGATGGCGCCCTGCTTTCCAGTCGAATCGTCCTGCGTCGGTGATGATGCCGCCGATGCCCGCGCCGTGTCCGCCGATCCATTTGGTGAGCGAGTTGATGACGATGTCGGCGCCCAGATCAATGGTCCTGAGCAGGTAAGGCGTCGTGAATGTGGCGTCGACGATGAGCGGCAATCCATTGCGGTGCGCTACTTCAGCGATGGCCCTGACGTCTGTGTAGTCGAGAACAGGATTGCCTATCGTTTCGATGTAGAGCGCCCTGGTTTTGTCGTTGATGGCTTTCTCGAAGTTTGCCGGATCTTTTGGGTCGACGAAGGTGACGTTGATGCCGAGTTTGGGCAGGATGGAATCGAACTGCGTGTAGGTGCCGCCATAAAGATTATTGGCCGATACGATGTTGTCGCCCGCTTCGGCAAGGGTTATGACGGTGTAGAAGATGGCAGAGGTCCCCGAGGCCAGGGCGACAGAGGCTGCGCCGCCTTCGAGCTGTGTGATGCGCTGCTCGAGGATGTCGGTGGTCGGGTTCATCAATCGGGTATAGATGTTGCCGAGTTCCTTGAGCGCGAACAGGTTGGCTGCGTGCTCGGTGTTCTTGAACAGGTATGAGCTGGTACGGTAAACAGGTACGCCGCGTGACTGGGTTGCGTCGACCGGCTGGCCGGCATGCAGGGCGATAGTTTCAGGGCGGTAAGGATGGTGACTCATTTTGAATCTTTTTTTTGGTTTTTACTTATCGATTATCGTTGACGATGAATGGCTGTCAGGCTTGATGCGACGGGCCTTATCGGCCGAACAGCCGGTAACGCTGAAGGTTGAACTGGTAGAACAGGAAACAGCCGAAACAGAATCCGCAGAGTGCCACGAGGGCTGCAAGGGCAACGATTCCTGAAATGATCCACCCGGCAAGCGTTGCTTCCAGAAAAAAAGCAATCTGTGCCAGCCCGAGCAGGGTGACGGCGATCGAGTTGTTGAACCGCATCAGTTTCGGGCTCTCCGAGGTCGCCGTCCGGTTCTGTTTTTCGAACAGCCGTGATCCTATGAAATAGACAAGGCTGGCTTTCTGTCCCCATAGCACGGTGGGAAGAATTATCAGGAACAGGGCCGTCGTGATCAGCGGTTGCTGAAGAATAACCGCGGTAGTGATTCCGGTAAGAAGCATAACGCGGTTGAGGGAGACGATCGGCATCGGAATGCCCTTGACGTGATCGACGGAAGTCATGGATGTCGTGAAAATTGATTTCAGGAATATTTCATCTTTAAACGAAAAAAGCCGGTGCTGACAATCAGAACCGGCTCCGGAACGCGCTGTTATTTTTTCGACATGCGACGTCAGTTCAGGGTGCCAAGGTTCCAAATGCTTGTTCCAGCCGGCATGTTGCGGCAACATGAAACCGTTGCACTGTATTTGTAAGCCTCACTTTTCATGAACTGTCCTGAATTTGTCTGTCGTCGTTAACAATTGTTAAGATTATCGATTTTTTCGCTGATCTCAAAAATCTTTTTTTGTCCTATTTCATTTTTTTATCAGGAGAAAAAAGGTGGGGGCTCTTGACCGGTATCCTTTTTCCGTGTACATTAACAATTGTTAATAGTTCTTTCGATGTTATTGCTGGTCATCAAGAAAGGCTGAGGGAATAGACCCTGAGACGCCTTGACAACCGATCCCGCACAGCGGGACACGGTGCCGCATTCTACTTCCGTTGTCGATCCACAGGGGCCGAAAGGTATCTGGTGGCGGAAGAAAGATGAGTGAAAAAGAGCCTGACAGCTTCTCTTTTCAAAACCGGCGAAACCCTCTTTGCAGGGCTTCGCGGATAAGAGTTCTGAAACCTCTTCCTTGCTCGTCCGGGAAGGGGTTTTCTTTTTTGCTCTTCCGTATGCGTTCGAATTTTTCTTAACCATGAACGGAGTAAAGTATGAGTTTTCAGACAGACACAATACATGCGGGAGTAGCTCCCGACAAGGCATATGGTGCCATTATGACGCCGATTTACCAGAGCTCGACATTCGTTTTCGAGGATATCGGCAAACACCGCGGATTCGATTACACCAGAAGCGGGAACCCGACGCGCAAGGCGCTCGAGGACAGTCTTGCAGCACTTGAAGGCTGTTCTTGCGCCGTAGCAGTCACTACGGGTATGGCGGCAGTGGCTACCGTACTGCACCTGTTCAACGCAGGGGACGAGATCATCGCTACCGACGACTGTTACGGCGGTACGGCAAGGCTGCTCAAGACAATCAATCAGCACTTCGATATCCGCATCCACTTCATCAGCCTGAGGGAACCGGAAGAGATCGAGGCTTATATCAACGACAAGACCAAGGCGATCTGGATCGAAACTCCGTCCAATCCGCTACTGAACCTTATCGATATTTCCGCGGTAACTGCCATCGCCAAAAAACATGGCCTGATGTCGATCGTCGACAACACTTTTCTGTCGCCCTATCTGCAGCAGCCGTTTCCCCTCGGGGCGGATATCGTAGTGCATTCGACTACCAAGTATCTCAACGGCCATTCAGACGTTGTCGGCGGTGCGGTCCTGTCCAACAGCCCCGAACTCGACGAGAAGGTCAAGTTCCTGGTCAATACGCTCGGCACCTGCGCACAGCCGTTCGATTGCTGGCTGGTGTTGCGCGGCATCAAGACCCTGGTCCCGAGGATGAAGGAGCATGAGCGCAACGCCCGCATCGTCGCTGGGTTCCTCCACTCCCACCCGAAGGTGAAGCAGGTCTTCTATCCCGGTCTCGAGAGCCATCCGCAGCATGAACTTGCCAAGCGTCAGCAGCGCGGGTTCGGCGGCATGGTTTCGTTCGAGCTTGAAGGGGGCATCGCAGAGGTCGAGCATGTATTGCGCAGCACCCGGCTCTTTGCCCTCGCCGAGAGTCTCGGAGGAGTCGAGTCGCTCATCGAGCACCCTGCGACGATGAGCCACGCGTCCATGGGCGCAGAGCACCGTCAGGCCGTAGGCATCACGGATACGGTGATCCGTCTGTCGGTCGGAATCGAAGATCCCGACGATCTTGTTGCCGATCTGCAGCAGGCGCTCTCCTGACAAAATACACGGATATCCTCGTTTAACCCTTTTTCTGTGCAACGCAGGACTTTCCGGATCCATCAGGCCGCACTCTATGGTCTGGATCCGTTTCAGAAGGGGATATCCGTTTTTTTTATACCCGGCAACAGCCTATAATGTGTAGTTACACCATCCGTTCAATCCGATAACGACACCATATCCATGTCGAACCACGACGCAGGAAGCGCATCACAAGAGCTCTCCTATACGGTCAGGGTAAGCCGACGTGCCCGATACGCGCGACTGAAAATGTCTCCTCATGAGGGACTGGTCGTGGTCGTGCCGGAAGGCTTCGACACAAAGCTCGTGCCCGGTATTGTCGAAAGCCGGATGGAGTGGATCAACAGGGTCAGGCTTTCGTTCGATCGCCGCCGTGTCAGCGGCGTTTCTGATGCGGGAGGTGAACTCCCGATGACGATCGATCTGGCTGGTATAGGTGAGTCGTGGCGTGTGTCGTACCGTAGCGAACAGCGTTCGGGCGTATCGGTTCGTGAATCGTACGAAGCGGAACTGGTGCTCATCGGCGCAGTGCATGACCAGGCGCTTTGTCGTGCCGCACTGGACGGATGGCTGAAACGGCGCGCTGAGGTAAAACTGGTGCCGCAGCTTATGCGATTGGCGTCAATACACGGCTTCAAGGTTTCGGCAGTTTCGGTCAGGAAGCAGCGGAGCCGCTGGGGAAGCTGTTCTTCACGAGGCAAGGTCAGCCTTAACCTCAAACTGCTTTTTTTGCCCCCGTTGCTCGTCCGCTATATCATGGTCCATGAACTGTGCCATACCATTCAGATGAACCATTCTGCCCGATACTGGAAAGAGGTTGCACGGTACGATCCCGACTACGCAGTGCATGATCGGGAAATGAGGCATGCATGGCGTTATATCCCCGGTTGGGTTTCCACTGCTCTGTGAACTTCTAACGCGGATATCCTAACGGTTTTCGAAACGGTTGTTCGGCATTGATTTTACGCCGGAGCGGATCAGGGAGGCGGTAAGAAGCATCGCTCCCCAGACGAGTGAGGCAATAGCCGAGAGGATGGCCGGCAGCGTTCCGAAAAGCAGGCAGGTGGTGCTGCAGGCAGATACCCAGAGAAGCACGATGGAGGCAATCCTTTTTTTGCCGATCGAACGCATCATCGACGGTATCGACGATATCGCAAACGCTGCCGCAGCGAGCAGCCAGAATGCCGGTTCGTGAAGAAAGTTCATGGAGTCCTTTCCTTAGTCGTGACAGGAATGATATTGCCGGATCTTTGTCATGTCGGGTTATTTCCGGGAAGGTGCCGGAATGCTACATTGCACTATAAACCAAACATCATCTGGCATGAATATAGGAATTCCTAAAGAGATCAAAACCCTTGAAACCAGAGTCGGCTGCACACCTGCCGGAGTGAGGCATCTTGTCGGCGCCGGCCACAGGGTCGTCGTCGAGAAGGGCGCCGGAGCGGGCAGCGGGTTCAGCGATGAAAAGTATCGCCTTGCAGGAGCCGTGCTTGTCGCCAGGCCTGAAGAGGTATGGAAATGCGAGCTGGTCGTCAAAGTCAAGGAGCCGTTGGAAGCGGAGTACAGGTTTTTCAGGAAGGATCTGATCCTGTTCACTTTTCTTCACCTCGCCGGAGTTCCTGAACTGGCACGGGCTCTTGTCGGAGCCGGAACGACCGCCATCGCCTACGAGACTGTCGAGGTGGGCGGGCGCCTGCCGTTGCTTGCCCCGATGAGCGAAATCGCGGGAAAGATGAGCGTGCTCATGGGCGGTTATTACCTTTCAAAGCACCACGGCGGAAAAGGGAAGCTGCTGGGCGGGGTTCCTGGAGTCCTGCCAGGCAGGGTGCTTGTGCTCGGCGGCGGCACAGCAGGGTTGAATGCCGCACGTGCAGCTGCGGGCCTCGGTGCCGAAGTGACCGTCATGGAATCGGATCAGGAAAGAATGCGTGATCTCGAGGCGGTGCTTCCTGCCCAGGTGCATACGATCTACTCGAACGAACAGCATCTCGAAGAGCTGCTGCCTGAGACTGATCTGTTGATCGGTGCAGTGCTTCTGACAGGTGCGAGCGCGCCGAAGCTTGTGACGAGGAGGATGATCCAGTCGATGAAGATCGGGTCCGTGATCGTCGATATCGCGATCGATCAGGGGGGATGCATTGAGACTTCACGTCCGACGACTCACCTGGAGCCGGTGTTCATCGAGGAGGGAGTCGTGCATTACTGTGTAACGAACATGCCGGCCGCTTTCCCCGGCACCTCGACCGAAGCGCTGTCGGGAGTGACTCTGCCATACGTCAGAAGGCTTGCCGACCTGGGGCTGGAAAGCGCGATGGTCGTCATGCCGGGTTTTGCCGGAGGCCTGAATACCTGGAACGGAACAGTCACCCAGGAAGCCGTCGCTCTCTCCGTGGGGTTGCCGTACCATGAAAACCCGTTCGCGTGAGGGAGCATTCATATTGGAGGCGTTCTCAAAAATCAAGGTGAGGCAGCCTTTTTGCATTTGCAAGCCGGGCGCCCGGCATACACGGGAAATGTTGAGGCGCAGCTGCATCATCGTTTCCTTTTGAACCCCTTATGTCCTTTCGGTCCTTTCCGTCCCTTTGGTCCTTGCAGTTGTATACAAAAACAGAAAAAGGGTGTCCCGGAAGCAATACCGGAACAGCATCTTAACATGATCAATTACCTGGTTGTGCCCGGACAATTATGGAATCAGCAGTTTGAACCCTGTAACCTTGTCGGGCATCCGGGTGGCTTTGGTGCCGACCAGTTCGATGAGGATGACCTCCATGACCTGCCACACAATGACACCGCTGCGCACGCAACCGGTAACGGTGTTCTCCTCCCGGCCGCAGGCCATGTGGAGGTGAACGACCAGGTTGCCTGCATCGTCCGGAAAGAGCGTGCCTGTGCCGGTTACCTCGTGGGCATCATAGAGCTCGTGTACCATGGGGTTGATCGGAAACGTCCGGCTTTCCTCAGGGCCTACTACCAGCCGGCTCCCTTTGTCGGCTCCTCCTACGACGTTAAGATATGCCCGTTCTATTCCATGAGCTTTGGCGAACTGTTCGATCTGTTCGTGAAAAATTTCTCCGTCTTCGAGCCTGATGACGAAGACCCTGCCCTGTGTTGCTTCTGAATATTTCATACTTCGTAATACAAGAGGTCGTTTTGGCCGGATTCATCGACTCCGGCCGGAACGACTGTTTGTGTTTCCAGATTACTTGAAATAAAAACGAAGGCCGATGGCGCCGTTCAGATCCAGCGCGGCTTTAGGTGCGATATCAAGCACCGGTGCCACTTCAGCGAAAAAATCGAGCGGTGAATCGGCGAAGAGATAGTTGACTCCCAGTGGAACGCGTACACCGAAATGGGTGTCCCCGTTGCGAGATCTGAGGCGGGCGCCCAAACCGTAATACCACGGCGTAGCTCCTTTCATCTCCGGTGTGCTCAACGATGAGAAGTTGTGGATCAGGTAATCGGCATGAAGCTGGAACGCGTCGCTGTCCGAGAGCGAGATGGCTACGGCACCGTCGATCGCGTGGGTGTCGTCTGTCCATTTCTTGAAACTGATGCCGGTCGGTTCACCGACGATGATGCCGACGCCTAACCCCTGTTTCGGGGCGGCATCGGATGCAGAGGTGCAACCGATGAAAATGGCGGCAGCCGCGGCCAGCGTCCTGATGGCTTTGCGTGATCTTTTCGTGTTCATGTTAGTCTTTGTGGTATGGTTGTCAATACATGCTGGGAGACCTCAGGGGCAAGTGGATACAGCTCCTGATGAGGTTCCTGGTGTGCACCTTGCAATGTAGTGATTCCGGCTCGTCTCTCAATGATGAGCAGATGAAACGAACGCCCTCCAGGCTCGTTTCATGTCTGTGGATTATTTCGTTCCGGGTTCAGTCGCCAGATGCCCCAGTTAAGGTATGTCGCGAACAGGCACCAGCAGCAGTAGGGAATGAGCAGAAACGCCGCGACATGGTTGGCCTGGATGAACACGATCATGATTGCGCCAAGTGTCACGTCCATTAACAGCAGGTCAATAAGTGCCGCAAGGATCCGCTTCCGGCCGAAAAAGATGGCAGTCCATGAGAATCCGGCAGTGAAATGAACGATAAGCAGAAGAAGCGTCGGAATGAAGAGGGGTTTGGACGGTGTAAGGAAATAGATGAATAACGACACGGCGATAAGCAGGTACAATCCTGCCCACACAGGGCCGAATATCTTGTTGGGAGGAGTCAGCTTCGGCTTTATAAGCCTGTCATACCATGTCTGCATCGAATATCCTTCCTTTTACTGAAAGGTAGCCATTCGATGCAGAACACGGAAATGTATTCTCGGCTCTAGCGGAGTTGCCTATGCCGGGCGTTGTGCCGGGTGGATCATGGATAAAAGGCGATCTGAAGGCTGTCGTCAGGAGCTTCAGTCATGGTATAGGTGCCTTTACGGTTGACTGTCAGCCCGATCCTGGAGGCTTCAGGAACGATATTTTCAGTAATGGCATCGGCCTCGTCGCCGGGGCACTCGGTATTGAAGAACAGGTCCAGTGCCCCCGACTCGGTTGTGAACTGGAGGAGGAAGTCGTTATGATCGACGAAGACCAGATCGTCGTAAGCGTAGGTGATTTCATGGCCAAGTCCTGTGACAAGTTCCATGACGATGCCCAGAGGGCGCAGTGGTGTTTCCATGGTTCGGTTGTTCTCCTTTAGGGTTAGTACTTATGATGCCCGCGGGCAGGAGCTCAGGTCGAGCATTTTCAAGGTTTTAATCAGTGGTTCATTCTCCCTGACCGGCTCCAGGTTGATGATCGAACTGAGTAGCGCCGGATCAAATCCCTGGATAAAGCTTAATTCGAATTCCATAAGCGGCCTTCTTATCAGCAGGGGGTTGGATATCATCAGTTCGATAGCTTGCTCCATCGACATGCCGGATGGATCGAGTTGTCCGCTTTTTATGTCAGGGGCAGCCGGATTGAAACATTCAGGCACCGTTTTCCCGTGGAAAAATCTGCGGAGTTCATCTTTTGTCCACGGATGGGTCAGGATATTGATGACTTCAAGCGTATGTCCCGCCAGAACGAGCCACTCTTTCTGCCTTCGGTTGTTTTCGCAACCCGGTTTTTCATAGAAGGTAATGTGAGCCATGCTCTTCTTCCTGTCAGGTTATCGGAAATATTCGGACTGTCAACTCTTCTCAAATGCTTGGTTAATGTCAAAAAATAAGTTTAAATTATCATATTGCCTAAATAATTTAGGTAATAATTCTAATAACTTATAAAGACGGGGTGTATATGGCGGTTAATGCCTTGCAGACTTGGGAGAAAGTCCTTGAGTATGCTTCTGTTCCTCTTCATGGGACCATGTCGAGAAAAATCAGGAAAGGAGTCAAGCTTCAGATTAACGAGGGTAAGGTATATGAAGAGGCCGTGCTGTTTATCAGCGATCTTTTCCTGAGGGTCACCGAAGAGTCCGATGGTTCAGCGATAAACACCTATTACGATATCGATTCCATCGCGAGCATACGTACTTACAGCACAAAAGAGTAGGCGCTCCATCTCTTCTTTCGATCCTCGCGAAGCGGTCGGGCGGAGTTTTCCTTCCGGATCACATCGACCGTTTCGTTTGCGCAGACAGCCGTGCATGCCGGCCCTAAGGCAATGCACGGCTGTTCTTTTCAACGTATAGATGCAGACATTGCTCGTTTTCTTTACTGCCCGAGATCTCTTTTCACTGTCGGAACAAAGTTGGCCGGGCGCCCGATGCGGGGGATGCCGAGCAGCTCCCTTGATCGGTCGAGTGCGTCGTCGATGTTGCCGAAGATGTTGTCTTCGCCGATTTCGTCCGCAAGCCCGTATTGCTGCAAAGCAAAGAGCGGCTGGACATGCACTCCGGACAGGATGAGCGTCGTGTTCGTTTTTTTGCAGTCTGCGAGCATCTCCTTCATCATGTTCAGGCCCGTGGCATCGACGCTCAGTACCTTGCGCATCCTGATGATGCGGATCGCAGGTGACTTGCCGACGATATGCATCGCATCCTTGAACTTCGAGGCCGCGCCGAAGAAGAACGGGCCGCTTATCTCGAAAACTTCAACACCATCAGGTATGCTCCTTGATATGATGGCGTTCGGATCGTCTTTCTCCTCCTCGTCCCTGAGCTCGCCGGTGATAACGCCGACGTTGGTCAGTCCGGCCATGCGCTGCATGAAGAGGATGACCGAGAGCAGCATTCCGACCTCGATAGCGACGGTCAGGTCGAAAATCACGGTCAGACCGAAGGTCGTGAGGAGTACGATGACGTCACTGCGGGGACTTTTGAGTAGCTGGCGGAAAACATGGTGTTCGCTCATGTTCCATGCGACTACTATCAATATGGCGGCGAGGGTCGGCATCGGGATGAGCTTGGCCCATGAACCGAAAACCAGCATGATGAACAGCAGGGTGATAGCGTGGACAATACCCGCTATCGGTGTCCTGCCCCCGTTCTTGATGTTGGTGGCTGTGCGGGCGATAGCCCCGGTGACTGGAATTCCGCCAAACAGGGGCGACGCTATATTGGCTATCCCCTGGGCGATCAGCTCCATGTTCGATTTGTGACGGCTGCCGATCATGCCGTCGGCCACCACAGCGGAAAGCAAAGCTTCAATGGCGCCCAGTACTGCAATGGTTGTCGCCGGCATGATGAGGCTTTTCACGGTTGCAAAATCGACTGAAGGAAAAGCGGGTGAAGGGATCGTCGAGGGTATTTCACCGAACCTTGATGCAATGGTGTCGACATGCATGTGGAGCAACTGGACCGCAACGGTCGTGACAACAATCGCCACGAGCGGGCCGGGTATTTTTTTCGATACTTTCGGCCAGAAGATAATGATCAACAGTGCCGTCATACCGATGAAGAGACTGTCAGGACCGAGCGTAGGGAGGGCTTTGGCATAGGCGGTCCACTTTTCGAAGAATTCTGCAGGCACCTTTGCGATGTCAAGGCCGAGAAAATCCTTGATCTGGCTCGAAAAGATGATTACCGCTATACCGCTTGTGAAGCCGACAATGACCGGGTAGGGGATGAACTTGATCAGGGAGCCGAACTGGGCGATCCCCATGATGATCATGATGATGCCTGCCATGATGGTGGCGATCATGAGCCCGTTGACGCCGAATTTTTCGACTATTCCATAAAGGATTACGATGAAGGCGCCGGTCGGGCCTCCGATCTGGACCCTGCTTCCGCCGAGAAACGAGATGAGGAACCCGCCGATGACGGCGCTGATGAGCCCTTTTTCGGGAGAGACCCCCGATGCGATGGCGAACGCGATGGCAAGGGGAAGGGCTACGATGCCGACAAGTATTCCCGAGACGATATCCCGCATGATCTGCTCTTTGTTGAGCTCGGGAAGAACAGTAAAAAGTTTTGGTTTGAACATTGCTGTAGAACATGGAGTGAAGGAACGGCAGTTCTCCGTTTCGATGCCTGCGATTGCGGCGAGGGAACTGTCAACTGTTTTACAATGTATCTTTTTCAAAGAATTATCAATGGCTTTGTGCATAATCCTTTACGAAGCGTTTGCACGTTTGGTGTCGGGATGCTACACTGTTATTCGTAATCATTCTTGATCTTTTGAATCAGAATCAACCATCAGAAAAGGAGACAACTTATATGCCTACCACCAACGACAATCTCAAGACTGCATTTGCAGGAGAAAGCCAGGCGAACCAGAAATATCTCGCATTTGCCAAAGAGGCTGAAAAAGAGGGGTTCGACAATGTAGCCAAGCTGTTCAGGACCACGGCCATGGCGGAGAGAATCCATGCGGCCGGGCATTTTGAGGCGCTCGGCGGGATCGGTTCGACTGCCTTCAACCTGACGGCGGCCATTGGTGGCGAAACCTACGAGCACACCGAGATGTATCCTCCGATGCTCGAACAGGCTGAAGCCGAGGGGCACCCGGCAAAACGCATGTTCGCTTACGCTGTCGAGGCTGAGAAAGTTCACGCGGTACTCTACACGAAGGCCCTTGAGGCAGTACGCAACGGACAGGATATCACGGCTTCGGAAATATGGCTTTGTCCTATCTGCGGTCATGTGGAGCTGGCGACTCCGCCGGAGAAATGCCCGATCTGCGGGGCCAAATCCTCAGTGTATGTTCAGGTTTGACCGAAGGCTTCTGTTTAACTCGACAGCATGGGGCCGGCAGATGTTCGGCCCCGTTCTGTTTGTGGTTTCCCTTAAACGTCCGCGAACCTTTTTGTCAATTATTTTCCCCTGCCGTTACATAGAGGTGCAGCATGCATCAGTATGAATTTCTCGGGCAGATGGTCCTGATTGGGGCGCTTGCCATCATCAATATCCTCGTGTTCCAGAAGATCCGGGTGCCGCCGGTCATCGGCCTCATCGTTACCGGCATCATGCTCGGCCCGACGGGATTTCATGTGATCAGGGACAGCGGGATGATCTCGACGCTCGCAGAAATGGGCGTCGTACTGCTGCTTTTCACTATCGGCCTTGAGTTTTCTGTCGACGACATGAGAAAGCTTCAGAAAATCGTCGTTTTCGGGGGGGCGGCCCAGATCCTGCTGACGGGGCTCGTTATTGCAGCGCTTTCATTCTGGCTGATGGATGCTATCGGCAAGAGTATCGGTATGAGGGAGGCGCTTATTCTCGGATTCTCGTTTTCCGTGAGCAGCACGGCACTGTGCCTGAAAATCCTTTCCGATCGTGACGAGCTGGGTCTCGAACACGGGAAGATCGCCGTCGGCATCCTGATTTTTCAGGATATGGCTATTGTTCCTTTGATGTTCGGCTTGAGTTTCATGGCCCCGGGGAGGTCGACTTCGATCGAATCGGCAGTGGAGGAGATCATCCTTGTCGCGTTGTTCGGGATTATCATGTTCGGTGTGTTCCGGCTTCTGATGCCGAAGCTTGTGCGCGTGATCACTTCGCTCCGCGCAGGCGAGGTGCTGGTGCTCGGAGCCCTGGTGCTCTGTTTCGGGGCGGCATACCTCGCATCTCTCATCGGCCTTTCGCTTGCTCTCGGTGCGTTCCTTGCCGGCATGGTGATCGCAAGCACCGACGAGAGCCACCAGATCAGCAGAACCATCGACCCGTTCAGGGAGGCCATGACCAGCATCTTTTTCGTGTCGGTAGGCCTGCTTCTCGATGTGAATTTTATCGACCTGCCGTGGCTGGTGCTCGTTGCCATTGTCGTGCTCGTCGTTAAAGGCCTGATCATGACCGGTATCTCCATGACGCTTGGATTTTCATCCCGGGTAAGCGTCATGGCGGGTATGGCACTGGCGCAGATCGGCGAATTTTCGTTTGTGCTTGCCGGTACGGCCATGAGTATCGGACTGCTCGACCAACGCATGTTCCAGTCGATGCTGACCGTCATCGTCGTCACCATGATCGTCACACCGTCGCTTATTGCGGCCGCACCGAAATTTGCAGCGCAGATGGCGCCTGTACTGAACTTCATGCCCCTTGGGCCCTATCCGGAACCGAAACAGCCGCTGGCCGCCCGGGCCGGCGCCATTGTCTGCAAGGGCGAGATCCATGCCGCCATCATCGGATTCGGGTTGAGTGGAAGGAACTTGGCCGCCGTGCTCAACGCGACCAATCTTGCATATACGGTGCTCGATATCGACCGCCGGGTCGTCCTGGCGATGCGGCGTAAAGGGGAACCACTTTTTTACGGTGACTGCACGGATCGAAAATCGCTGCTCAGGGTCGGGGTGGACCATGCCCGTGCTGTAGTGATCTGCATACCTGAGGTCGAAGCGTCCATGCGGTGCATCCGTGAGGTCCGCGAAATCAACAGCGAAGCATTCATCATCGTCCGTTCACGTTCGCTCGAACCGGTCCGGCAGCTGTATCGCGCCGGGGCAGATTCGGTAGTAACCGAGAAATTCGAGACCTCGATCCAGATTTTCTCGGAACTTCTGAAGCATTTCAGGATCAAGCCTGAAACTATCCGCGAACAGCAGGAGATCATCAGGCGCGAAGGCGGCGTGATTTTCCGCGAGCCGGAATCAGAGACGGCTTAGGGTACGCTGCAGTAACTCTTAGGGAAAGAACTATCCTGATGACCTGATTGTAAGTACTTTGATGAAAAAAAGACGTGTATGGCCGGATTTTTTGTAAATTTACTGGTCGAATTCTCATGAATTTCATCATCGCAAACCATGGGAACCATGCCAAATCCCTCATCGGAAAAATTCCGAACCTACCGAGACAAACTCCTCATAAAACAGCAGTCAGCCACCACTTCCGAAAGGCGCGGGGCGGAGTACGAGCTGTCGTTGATGGAGAAGAGTCATTTCATCGAAGTCGGCGGACTCCTGCACCACTATCACGATTCAGGCCCAGAGAACCCCAAGGAGACCATACTCCTGATCCATGGCTGGGATTGCTGGTGGATGTGGTGGCACCATGTGATCAAGGCCCTGAACGCCCAGGGCATCAGGACGGTTGCCTATGACATGAAGGGGCATGGCTGGTCAGAAAACGACCCGAATAACCACTACCATATCGACCATTTTGCAAGGGACCTCAATGAGCTTGTTACAAAACTGGGATTGGAAAATTTTCATGTCGCAGGTTTCTCATTCGGGCCTTTTGTTGCCCTCGATTATGTCACCCGCTACAAAAACAGTGTAAAGTCGTTGCTGTTTTTTAATTTCGGTTACCTGCCGAACAATGAAGTCATCTCGAAAGTGGCTCCCGCCACGATCAATTTCCTTTTCAACAACATGCTTCGCGGGTTGACCTGGTGGTTGCCTGCCTATGTTTTCGCCAGGCTCGTGCTGGCCAAGAACACGGTTATGAAACATGACATCCTGATCGCATTCGAGAGTCTGGGGCTTTGCGCCCCTGACGCCATCGAGCAGACAACCGAGCAGATTTCATCGATGGAAACTACAAATTCCCTGCCGGACAAAGTTCGTGCGGTAACGGTCCCGATGCTGTTCGTCGCAGGCGAAGGCGATTCGATCATGACGTGTGAGAATGCAAAAAAACTACAGGAGATGACCAAGACAGGCAGCTATTTGTGTGTGCCGGAGTGCGGTCACCTCATCACGCTCGAACTTCCTGATACGGCATCTGAAATCGTGCTGCAGCACATCAGAAGCAACTCCTGAGTGCACGGTCGGCGTCGTGCACGGCCTCTATGAAAGCCCTGATTTTCATAGAGGCCTTGATGCCCGGCGCCGACTCGACACCGCTCGCAGTATCCACTCCCCAAGGCCTAACGAGCCTGATGGCCGCGCCCACATTTTCAGGCTTGAGGCCGCCGGCAAGCAGCGCCCATGCGAAATCCCTTGTCTGATCGAAGAGTTCTACCGCAGTCGACGATTCGATGACTTCACCGGTGCCTCCTGCCATTTTCGGGCTGTAGGCATCGAACAGGAAACTGTTGCATCCTGAAATTTCCGCGAACTCCCTGACCTCATCAATTCTGAAGTCAGGACCTGGCCTGAACACCCTGATCACTTTTGTGCTTCTGACCTGCAATGCCTGCTCTGGCGTATAGGAGTCGGAATGGAGCTGGGCAACCAGCAGCCCGCAATAGCGGCAAAGATCGTTGATCTCATCAGGAGTCTGCTCAACGAAAATTCCTGCAGGTGTGACCAGCGGCGGCAGCTGTGTTATGATTTTCCGGGCATCGTCTGGTGATATCGACCTCGGGCTCGAACGGCTGAAATTGAATCCAAGAGCATCCGCGCCGGCAAGGCAGGCTTCCAATGCATCTTCAGAGCGGGTTATTCCGCATATCTTGATTTTCGTCATGTGCATCAAAGAGGGTTCGGGACAGGCCAAAAACAAAGGTAAGCAAACAGCCGGAAAAACCGCGTCGTCGAGTTTCAGTGCCCTGTGGGACAGCTCAGGAGCGGTCAGCTCCTTCTGTCGCCGTTTTTGTGATTTAACGTAATAATCCGTATACTTCCAGCCCTGTTTTCAGGCATCCTGAACGGTTGATGGGGCGTCGCCAAGTGGTAAGGCATCGGCCTTTGGAGCCGACATCCGCAGGTTCGAATCCTGCCGCCCCAGCAAATCTTCTCCTATAGCCGGAACTCTCCGCAACAGTTCCGGCCTTACCTGCCCAACAGCCTATTTTATCCCAGGACTATTGCATCTGAGCAACGACACCCACTAAAAGAGTTGTTGAAGATTTTGGACTGAAGTCCGAAGAGTAATATTTAATTTTTTCTCTCTATATCCCCGGGTTGAAACCCGGGGCAACTGAAGAGGGAGAAGATCTGAATGTCCGGACAACTAAAGTCATCCTGAATACGGGAGGTTGAAACCCCGTGCATCAGAGTCTCCTGATATTCAGCTTTTTACGTTTCAATTGCCCCAGGCTTCAGGCTCTTATATTCAGAAGGGTTTAAACCCTTCGGACATTGAAACATCTTATATTCCAATTGCCCCGGGCTTCAGCCCGGGGATGGATAATCAGAAAACATCCCGGACTTCAGTCCAATTTCTTTGATGGTAGCAATGCTCAGGGGATCCTCTTGCCGGAAGCCAGGTTTTTACCATCATCCTTTCCTCTTCGACCACTTATGTCCTTTGGGCCCTTTAAGTCCTTTTGGTCCCTTTGATTTCCCAGCATCCCTTAAATGAAAAAGGCAGCCGTTGCGGGCTGCCTTTTTTGTCCTGTTCCTGGAGCCATTCGCTCAATAGCGGTAGTGGTCCGGTTTGTATGGTCCTGAAACCGGTACGCCGATGTAGTCGGCCTGTTCCGTGGTCAGGGTGGTCAGCCTCACGCCGAGCTGCTCGAGGTGCAGGCGTGCGACCTCTTCGTCAAGGTGTTTCGGCAGGCGGTAGACGTCGATGTCGTAGTCGTTTTTCCAGAGTTCTATCTGGGCGAGCGTCTGGTTGGTGAACGAGTTGCTCATGACGAACGACGGGTGGCCGGTGGCGCAGCCGAGGTTCACAAGGCGGCCTTCGGCAAGCAGGTAGATGCAGTGGCCGTCTTCGAATGTGTACTTGTCGACCTGCGGCTTGATGTTGAGCTTTTTGACGCTCTTGTCCTCGTAGAGCCTTTCGACCTGGATTTCGTTGTCGAAGTGGCCGATGTTGCAGACGATCGCTTCGTCCTTCATCTGCTTCATGTGCTCGAGGGTGATCACATCCTTGTTGCCGGTTGTCGTGACGTAGATGTTGCCTTCGGCGAGCGCATCCTCGATGGTGGCGACTTCATAGCCTTCCATTGCGGCTTGCAGCGCACAGATCGGATCGATCTCCGTGACGATGACCCTGGCGCCGTATGCCCTCATGGAGCGGGCGGAACCCTTGCCTACGTCGCCGTAACCGAGCACGACGACCACTTTGCCTGCAACCATGACGTCGGTCGCGCGCTTGATGCCGTCAGCCAGCGATTCGCGGCAGCCGTAAAGGTTGTCGAACTTCGATTTGGTGACTGAGTCGTTGACGTTGATGGCAGGGAAGAGCAGTTCGCCCTTTTCCATCATCTGGTAGAGCCTGTGAACGCCGGTGGTGGTCTCTTCCGAGACGCCCTTCATTTCGGCTGCAACCTTGTGCCAGCGGTTGGTGTCTTCGGCGAAGACATCCTTGAGCTGCTGGTAGAGGGCTTTTTCTTCTGCGTTGCCGGGGGTTTTGTCGAGCAGGGAAGGATTCTCTTCGATCTTGTAACCGAGGTGGATCATCAGTGTGGCGTCACCGCCGTCGTCGACGATGAGGTTCGGGCCTTTGCCGCCTTCGAACTCGAGGATCTGGCGAGTACACCACCAGTATTCATCCAGGGTCTCACCCTTCCATGCGAAAACCGGGACGCCGGCTGCTGCGATTGCTGCTGCCGCGTGATCCTGGGTCGAGAATATGTTACAGCTCGCCCAGCGGACTTCCGCGCCGAGGTCGACCAGCGTCTCGATGAGCACGGCGGTCTGGATGGTCATGTGCAGGGAGCCTGTGATACGGGCGCCTTTCAGCGGTTTCTGCCCTGCGTATTTCTTGCGCGTGGCCATCAGGCCCGGCATCTCTTTTTCAGCGATATCGATCTCTTTGCGGCCCCATTCGGCAAGCGAAATGTCAGCTACTTTGTAATCGAGCACTGCTGCTTCTGTTGTCATGATGTCAGCGTGTTTATACAGTTGCGTTATCGGGTGCCGCCATCGATCCGTTATGTGACCGATGGCGACTCCGTGTCGATTGATTTATCTCAGATGCCCAGCGCTGCTTTCAGCTCGGCGACTTTCTCGGTCTGCTCCCATGGGAAATTTGCACGACCGAAGTGTCCGTAGGCTGCCGTTTCGCGGTACGACCAGCCGTGGGGCCTGTCGAGGTTGAAGCGCCTGATGATGGCCAGCGGCCTGAGATCGAAGATCTGCTCGGCCTTTTCCTGGATCTGGGCGTCGGTGAAGCCGTGCTTGCCGGTGCCGTGGGTGTTGATGTAGATCGAGACCGGGCGTGCGACGCCGATAGCGTAGGAGACCTGAACGGTGCATTTGTCGGCGAGGCCGGCTGCAACGATGTTCTTTGCTACGTGGCGTGCTGCGTAAGCTGCGCTGCGGTCGACCTTGGACGGGTCTTTGCCGCTGAATGCGCCGCCGCCGTGAGGAGCTGCGCCGCCGTAAGTGTCGACGATGATCTTGCGGCCGGTCAGACCGGTGTCGCCGTGAGGCCCGCCGATTTCAAAGCGGCCGGTCGGATTGATGTGCATCTTGGTGTTCTCGTCGAGCAGGGCAGCAGGGATGACGACCTTGATGACGTTTTCGATGATGTCCTTTTTGATTACGGCCTGGAAATCGGCTTCGCTCATGCCGGCCGGTTCAGGATCGTGCTGGGTGGAGACGACGACGGCGTCCACTCTGATGACTTTGTCACCTTCGTATTCGAGCGTGACCTGGCTCTTGGAATCGGGGCGGAGGTAGGTCATGATTTTTCCGGCTTTCCGGATGTCGGCAAGTACCTTGACCAGCTGCTGTGCGAACTGGATGGCTGCCGGCATAAGTTCTGCGGTTTCGTTGCAGGCGTAACCGAACATCATGCCCTGGTCGCCGGCACCGACGCGATCGTACTCGTCAGCGATCTCTTCCTTGCGGTCGACGCCGCGGTTGATGTCGGGCGACTGGCTGTGCAGTGCCGACAGGACGCCGCAGGAGTTGGCTTCGAACATGTATTCACCTTTGGTGTAGCCGATGCCGGTGATGACTTCACGGGCGATTTTCTGGACGTCGACGATGCCTTTGGTGGTGACTTCGCCGCCGACGATTACCTGACCGGTCGTGACAAAGGTTTCGCAGGCAACGCGGGAATTGGGGTCCTGTTTGATGAACTCATCGAGCATAGCGTCCGAAATCTGGTCGGCAACCTTGTCCGGATGGCCTTCGGAAACGGATTCTGAGGTAAAGAAATACCTTGAATGTGACATGGTTTCAATACGGTTTTGGTTAATCGAACGAAAACAAAACGGCAGGGCCTGTCCCGGTTATTGCGGAAAGGCTGTTACGTGCTGGTGAATGTCAGTAGGGACAGACGGGACACGGGTAGCCTTTCGGCAAGCTCCGAGGAATACACCTGCTGAGAGCTTTTGGCACCGTGTCCATAGGTAATGGGGATGCCGGGTAAAAAACAACGTCAAAATGTACGCAATCGGTAAAAGCTATGCAAGCCCAATATGGGTCAATACCTTCAATATGGTACCGGCGAGGCCGGATCGAGGTCGGGAAGGGCGGAGCGCGGAATTGCCATGTGCTCAGCAGGGCTTTAATTCGCAGATATTCAGCGCGTCCATTCCCGTCTGTTGCCAATGTTTTCATTCCGGCAGGATGAGATCCGGCGCATGTTCAGCGAGGCAATCGCTTTGTATGACAAACTGATAGAGGTGTGCTGATTTGTTAACGATATCGTAACATTGTCTTGATGAAATTTTATACAAATTCATCATTGAGATCGTAAGAGTAATTATTGATTATTCCGAATAACAGTCAGATAAAAATACATAACAGTTATGAAGCTTTTTAAATCAGCATTGATGATAGCCGCAATGTCCGGAGTCATGATATCCGGCAACGCAATGGCGACAAACAAGATAGTAATGGATGGTTCTACGACGGTAGGGCCTGTCGCAAAGTCATTTGCCTCATACTTCACCAAAAAGACCGGAATTGAAGTTACTGTGAGTGAGTCGGGTTCCGGAAACGGGGCCAAAAGTCTTATCAATAAAACCTGCGACATCGCCAATATGTCACGTCCGATGAAGGATAATGAGTTGGATGCAGCAAAAACCAATGGAGTGACTCCTGTTGCCAATGTTGTTGCTCTTGACGGAATCGCGGTCATTGTTCATCCATCGAACCAGGTAAAAGGCCTTACGAAAGAGCAGCTCAGCGGGATCTACACCGGGAAATATACCAACTGGAACCAGGTCGGCGGTCGCAATGTACAGATTGTTGTCATCCAGAGGGAGTCCAACAGCGGTACACAGGAAACTTTCCACGAAATGGTTGTTGGAAAAGAGAACAAGATCACTACGCAGGCGGAAACACAGGCAAGCAACGGTGCAGTAAAAAGCCGTGTGGGCTCAACGCCGAATGCCATCGCATTTGTTGGTCACGGCTTTGTCGACAAGTCGGTCAAAGCGCTCGCAGTGGACAACGTTCCTGCTACGGTCAAGACGATCAAAGCCGGCACCTATCCGATTTCAAGGCCTCTGTTCATGTACACCAACGGGAAACCGGCCGGTTCTGTCAAGCAATTGATCGATCTTCCGAAAACAAAGGAAGGTAAGGCTATAATTAATGAACTTGGTTTCGTCAACAAATACTGACAAAAACTTTCCGTCACTCTGTGATTATTCAAGCCGGCTCGAAAAGCCGGCTTTTTTTATATAAACTTGATTTGAACCTCATCAGAGTTCGCGCGAAGTTTACAAAGCGCAGGCTGAATCATTATTCATAAAGTCATATTTTAATGAAAACAAACGATATCTGTCGGAACCCTTAGAATAGAATTGCCACGATGCAGATCTATCATATCCTGAAAAAAGCAAATGTCCTGGTATTTGCACTTATCCTGCTGGGCAGAGTTGCATCAGCATCTGCTGAACCATGGAAGTTCGGGGTAATGGGGGACACCCAGTGGACGACATCCGATCCGTTAAAGGCGAACCCGAACGATGTTCCGGTTTCAATTATTGATCAGGTGAACCATCAGTTTATCGAAGCTGGAGTGAAATTCGTAATCCAGGTAGGTGATCTGACAGACAGCGGAAGCGATATTTCTGAAGCCGCCAGGGCTGCAGCGGCGCAACCGCTGATTGATGCCGGTATCGGTTTTTTCCCGTTTCGGGGAAACCATGAAACCAGAGTCTCAGACAATGCATATGGCATTCCCGGCTTTCAGTCAAATTACCCACAAACCCGAACCGGCATATTCACCGGCAGCGGGCATAAACATTACAATATCGGCTCTGATTTCAGCAGCCCTACCACAGTAAGTCCTGAGCTGGCAGGCTTGAGTTATTCGTTTGATTATGGTGACAAGGAAAACAGCGCACGCTTTGTGATCATAGATACCTGGGCTACGGTGGGGAAGCAGGATAAAAACCCGGACGGATATATCTATGGTTATACCATCGATGATCAACAGGCCTGGATCAGCGACAGGCTTGACAGGAAGAGACGCGGGACTGTGCACGCCTTTGTTTTTTCACATCAACCCCTGATTGCCGAAGGACATCAGGATACGATGTTCAGCGGCTATTCGAATGATCATACCGACTGGCAGAACAGATTTTTCGCCAGTATGCAGAATAACGGAGTCAGGTACTTCATCAGTGGCCATGACCACATTCATCAGCGTTCGATCATCGCAAGTCCCGATGGCAAATCCCGTGTCGAAGAGATAATCTCGGCTTCCAACAGCAGCAAGTTCTATACTCCCAAGCCTCTTGATGATCCAAAGTGGTTTGGGCAGAAAGCACGCGAAACATCGATCTCCCAGGAAAGGAACACGGTTGGTTACTACATCTACACAGTCGACGGACCAAGAGTCACCGTCGATTATTATTCCGACGACCACGGAAACTGGCAGTCCGATGCAAACTACCCGGAGGGGGCCGGCAAGTCAAATACCGGTATAACACCGACCTTCCATTTCGTGAAAAAAGAGAGCTGGAGCTACAGCCTTAACGGAAAGGAGTTTCTCATTCCCCGGGAAACGAGCTATTCCTTGGTGAAGGACAGCTTCAAAGGAACTGTCGCCCGCATACTCCACGGTACGAATAACAGCTCAGCGAGGGATGGAAGCCTGAATACAATCGGTGGGGAAGGACGCCGCTTGACAAAAAAAGTTGATACCGGCTGGATCGAGGTGGATCGCACGGCCGGGAACTCCACCAACAGGAAGCCGAGACGGGATTTATATCCGGCAAGCAACATTTTTATCCTGGGAGGTATGGCTGACCCAGGACGCGAGGAGGTCGAAGCTTATGTGCTTTCGATAAGTTATGACCCTGCCCGGTGCCGAAAGGAAGATCTGAAATCCGGTCTTTTCGGGTTGGCCACAAAAAACGGTGACGGCAAATGGATCAACGCCGTCGATAAGAATTTCGGAGGCTACAGGAGATTTGTTGAAGGTCCCTGGAAAAAAAGATACGCGTTAGGCGCTTACGGCGTCGATCTGAACAAAAAAACCGTATGGGCGGTTATTAACTATAATGGTGACTTTGCGGCGGCCACGTTCAGTAATGAATAGCGGCGCCGATAACTGAAAATCGACAAAACTCGCTGTGCCTTTTGTTTCGGCTCGCGGTATACTCCTGAACCATAGAATGACCACGCCCCTGCTGAAATCGAAAGTCCTGGTACTTAACGCCAGCTATGAGCCCTTCAGTATTCTGGATGCCAGGAACGCAGTCCTGCTTTTGTTTTGCGGCAAAGCCGTGACTGTGGCAAACCATCCCGAACATCGCAACCGCACAATCTGCGACAGCTTTCCCATGCCGAGTATCGTGCGGTTGACCGTTTTTATCCATGTCCAGTATAGAGCGGCGATACTGAACAGGAAAAACCTGTTGAGAAGAGACGGGTTCAGGTGCCAGTATTGTGGCCGAAAAGACCTTCCGTTAACGATCGATCACCTGGTCCCCAAATCAAGGGGAGGGGAAAGCAGTTGGGAAAACCTCATCACCGCGTGCAGGGCATGTAACACCTTCAAGGGAAACCGGACGCCTTTCGAAGCCGATATGCATCTGCTGACCAAACCGACAAGGCCGAGCAATATCACGTTGTTGCGCCAGCATTTCCAGCCAGTTGCCGACGAATGGAAACCCTACCTCTTCATGACCTGACAGGCAGGAAGAAAAACTTGCTGACCCTGCAATGTTTTTTTTAGTCGCGGCTCGTCGCTTTCATACCTGAATTCTTCCCGAAGCGAAGCGCCCTCTCAGCCCATGCGGATTTCGGAGTAATCGCCGATGTTCATCTCGTGGCCCATGCCCGAGACACATGCATGGTTGCCGACAATCGACCGGTCAAGCATGATGTCGCTGACTTGTGATTTTTCCCCTATGATCGAGTTCCGGATGATTGAGTCGGTGATGACTGCGTTTTCTGCGATCGTGGCGTTAGGGCCGATGATGGCGTTTGATATGGTGGCGTTGTCGGCGATGAAAACCGGGGGGTTGATAATGCAGCCGGGCAGGGACTTCACCTTGTGGTATCTGTGCAGGAGCACTTCGTTGGTCGAAAGGAGCGTCTCTGGTTTTCCACAGTCGTACCATCCCTGTACGGGGAATGTCGTGAACGGTTCACCATTGTCGATCATGTGCTGAAGGGCGTCGGTGAGCTGGTATTCGCCTTTGGTCCTGACGTTGTTTTCGATGATGTAGTCAATGCTTCTGAAAAGAGAACCTGCGTTGCGAAGGAAATAGAGTCCGACGATAGCCAGGTTGCTGACCGGCTGGTCCGGTTTTTCGACAAGTTTCGTGATTTTGTTCCCGTCGGTCACAGCTACGCCGAAGCGCCTCGGATCTGCGACTTCCTTGACGCCGAGGTTCGATATGTCGCCCCCGAGCACAGGCATGAGGTCGACATCGAAAATGGTGTCTCCGAGGATGATGAAAAGCGGTTCGTCATCGGTGATGTGAGGCCTGCACATATGGATGGCGTGGGCAAGCCCGAGCTGTTCTGATTGCGTGACGAAGGTCAGCTTGATCGAATAGTTGGCCTTCAGATAATCCTCGATCATCTCCCCGAGGTAGCCGACGATGATGACCGCCTCGTCAATGCCCGATTCGATCAGCTTATCCATGATATGGCCGATGATCGGCTTACCTGCGACATTGAGCAATACCTTGGGTTGTGAAAAGGTATGTGGGCGAAGTCTGCTGCCGACGCCTGCGACGGGTATGATGGATTTCATGGTCCGGATGGAGTATAGGTTGAATAAATATATATGTTATCAACATACTTCAAATTTCGGGAAATATCATCAATTGCATGGCGGATAGGTCATGATTCAGGGCGCGATCTTCTGATTGGCATTACCGGCTTTTTTTCACAGTATGCGCCAATCTGGTGACAACATGGTTAAATGAGAATGGAAAAAAGTTGAAATACAGTATCTTTTTTCACTGGTCTCGATGCTTGCAGATCATAAGGGTAATTTTCCCAGTTTTTCAAATCCGAGTCATATTTTTTCATCCATGGCCAACGGACAGTATAATAACTCATTGCAGTCGGGAGTATTGCCGATTGCCGGCGACAGGGTTGTGCTGATCACGTCACGCAGTTCCGGTCGCTGGATCATTCCGAAAGGGTATGTCGAAAAGGGGATGACTCCTGCCGAGTCAGCAGCCAAGGAGGCATGGGAAGAGGCTGGCGTGATCGGTAGGGTATTGCCGCATGAGATCGGTATCTACCGTTACAGTCGTCCGTCGGGACTTTTCACTGTCAAGGTATTTCCGCTCGAGGTGGAATCCATGCTCGATCAGTGGCAGGAGATGCATGTCAGGCAGCGCAGGCTGGTTACACCATCCGAAGCTATCGAACTGATTTTCCATGATGAGCTCAAAGCTATCGTAGCTGAATTTTTTGCCCGCCGTCAGTCCACTTGAGAGGGAGATCCACGGTCTTGTCAGCCCGGTTATTTTGACCGGAAAACAGGAAAAAATTATTTGCTAGTTTCAGTCGTTGTCGTATATTGTGAGCCTTCCGTTCAGACGGGGCATGGCGCAGCTGGTAGCGTGCCTGCTTTGGGAGCAGGAGGTCCCGAGTTCGAGTCTCGGTGCCCCGACCAGGGAGTGCAGCGATCGGAGTGATGTGCCCGTAGCTCAATGGATAGAGCATCAGCCTTCTAAGCTGAGGGTTACTGGTTCGAGTCCAGTCGGGCATACACAGGAAGGTGACTGTAAAGTTTCTATGGTGATTGTAGCTCAGCTGGTTAGAGCGCCAGGTTGTGGCCCTGGAGGTCGGGGGTTCGAGTCCCCTCATTCACCCCAAATTTTCAGGCCCCATCGACTAGTGGTTAGGTCAACACCCTTTCAAGGTGGTAGCACGGGTTCGAATCCCGTTGGGGTCACACAATAACTCTGAAAGATCTGCCTCCTGCCGTGTGCCAGCCACTGTGAGGCATCGGATCTGGAAGAGCGGTCATTGAAAAGTGTGGTTAGCATAAGCTCTGTTCTTTCCAAGTTCAGAGCTTTTTTTATTAGGTTTGGGCATCACTGAAAATCTGTTCCGCGATTCGATGGTTCGGCCGGACGGTGTTCTGTCCGCTTCGCCTTCAAACCGTTACCTGCGATTTTTCAGGGATTCCCGTTCATGAACGTAGCGGATTCCTTCCATGAAAATCTCCGTCAACTGGCTCAAAGAGTTCATTCCCTCATTTTCACCCGATATTCCTGAACTTGTCGATCGCCTTACCTTTCTCGGCCTTGAGGTCGAAGAGGTTTTCGAGCAGAAACTGCCCGATCTGAAAGTCGTGGTGGGCAAGGTGGCTGAGGTCTGGCCGCATCCCAATGCCGACAGGCTTCGAATCTGCATGGTCGATACCGGCGAAGGCGAACTTCGCCAGATCGTCTGCGGTGCACCGAATGTCGAGGCTGGCATGCTCGTGCCTGTCGCAGGCCTCGGAGCCGTGCTTACGACGGTCTCAGGAGAGAGCTTCACCATCAAACCGGCCAAGATCCGTGGAGAACACTCTTCCGGTATGATCTGCGCTGCTGACGAACTCGGACTCTCGGAGGATCATGAGGGCGTCATGGTGCTTGATGAAGGGTGTGTCGTAGGCGAGCCCCTGGCTTCGTATCTCGACGTCGATACGGTACTCGAAATAGCCGTGACCCCGAACCGCCCCGATGCGCTTTCACATCTCGGCGTGGCACGCGAACTTGCCGATTGCAGCGAGATCGTCTTCCCGGAAGCTCCCGTTGTGGAGTTCAGCAGGGGTGGCGGCCTCGTCGAAGTGCAGGACACCGAGGCCTGTCCCTATTATTCCGGCACAGTCATCAAGGGGGTGACCGTCGCTCCCTCTCCGCGCTGGCTCGCCAGGAAACTCGAGCAGATCGGCCTTCGCCCGAGAAACAACATTGTCGACATTACCAACTATATCCTGCATTCGTTCGGCCAGCCTCTCCACGCTTTCGACTACAACCGCCTTTCCGGGAACCGCATCGTCGTGCGCAATAGCGCCGACAGCAGGATCATGGCTCTTAACCAGACCGAATACACACTGAAACCGGGCATGACGGCGATCTGCGACGCGAAGGAGCCTGTGGCCATCGCCGGCGTTATGGGCGGCCTCTATTCGGCAGTGACAGACCAGACTACCGACATCCTGCTGGAAGCCGCATACTTCAATCCGGCTTCTATCAGGAGGACCGCCAAGCAGCTTCAGCTCTCTTCCGACTCTTCCTACCGTTACGAACGGGGGATCGATGCCCGCAACGTAAAGCGTGTAGCGGAATATGCAATTGCCCTGATTCTTGAACTGGCGGGCGGAAAAATCGAAACCGCAGAAGAGTTCGGCAGCATGCCAGATGCACAGAAGTTCGTTTCGCTCAGGCCCGAGAGGGTCAACGCCGTACTCGGCAGCACGATCAACCCATCTGAAATGGTGAGGCTGCTCGGAAAAATCTGCATAAAAGCGGTCTCCCAGGGAGCAGTCTCCGCAGATGCCGATTCCATAGCCTTTGCAGTGCCTTCGTTCAGGGTCGATATCGAAGGGGAGATCGATCTTATCGAAGAGGTCGCCCGCCTTTATGGTTACAACAACCTGGAACCATCGCCGGCAATGGTCTCCAGTTACCCGGTATCCAGGAAAGTCCCGGAATATTTTCCCGATTACCTGCGCAACGTCATGATCGGGCTGAACTTCAGGGAAGCCCTTACCAATCCGCTGGTCAGGAAAGAGGAGGCTGAGCGTTTTGGTGGAGCGCATGTCAGGGCGCTGAACCCGATCAGCGAGGAGCTCGAAGTGCTCAGGCCGAACCTGGCAGCTTCGCTGCTCAAGGTCGTCGCGCACAATATTCGGCGCGGAAACCGCGATCTTCGTCTTTTCGAGGTGGCTCACGGATTTTCGATGATTCCGGAAAACGAACGTACGGGGGATGGGCCGCTGGCGGCATACCGCGAAACGGAGCTGCTGTCACTTGTGATGACCGGTCGCCGCGCTCCGCGGAACTGGAGTCAGCGAGACGAAACCGTCGATTTCTTCGACCTCAAAGGCGCTGTGGAGATGTTGCTTGAGAAGCTGAATTTACTTGATAAATCAGCACTTAATATTTATAATGAAAGTACGATTGGTATTGAATTCTCATCGACGGAAAACGGGAATCCCGGTGTTCTGAAAGTCGGTACGGTTCAGCAGATCAGCAAAGATATGCTTGAGGCATTTGAGCTGGACCAGGATGTTTTTCTTGCCGAAATTGACGTTACAGTGCTGGAGCGTTGTTTTGAATCCGGCGTAGTCTATCAACCACCGTCGAAGTTTCCTGTCGTCGAAAGAGACCTTTCATTTGTTCTGCCCCGCCATATACCGGTACAGCGTCTTGTCGATCTGGCGCAAAAGAGCGATTCGCTGATAAGGTCTGTGCATGTCTTCGATGTGTTCGAGCGTGGTGACGCCGGCATCGGAGAGCCAGGAACGCGTAGCGTAGCAATATCGCTGGAGCTTGCCGACAGGTCGGGAACAATGAACGAGGAGCTGATAAGCGCCGTCGTCTCGAAAGTGAGCAACAATGCCAGGAGTGAACTTGGTGCGGAAATTCGGCAAGTATGATCCATTGTAAGTTATGGATGCAGCAGACGAGCATAATGGCCACCAGATACTGGCCGGTCTTGAAGAGAATATCGGCAAGCTCGTCGAGCAACTGTCCGAATGCCGGAAAGAAAATGAGTTATTGAAATCTGAGGTCACAAGCCTGCAGAACATATTGAGGTCCTTCAAGCTGCCGGGCACCGAAGGTGCTACCGGAGCTGTTCCCGGTGCTTCAGGCGACGGTTTTTCCTACGCCGAGAAGCTTCAGGTCAAGCAGAAGCTTGCCTTGGTATTGCAGAAAATAGAGAGGGAACTCAGGGGTGATCAGGCCAGATTTTAATGTCCATGGAAAAGATTAACGTCAATGTTTACGGCGACAACTATCCCTTAAGGGTAGAAAACAGCGAACTGACCGGAAAAGCGGCAAAAGAGGTCGATGGCGTCATGCGGCGTTTCGCCGAAAAAGCCCCGGATCTCGAACCGAAAAAGCTGGCTGTTCTGGCAGCAGTCCAGTTTGCTGAAAAAAAGAACGAACTTGAGGAAGAGCTGTCGCAGCTGAGGCAGAAAATGGCTCGTGTCAATGAATTTATCGAGCAGAATTTACACTGAAGCGTTACATTGAAGGTAGACGAAACATCCGCACCATGATCTGAGGTGTACTGTAAGTAAAAGAACTAACAGGATAGAACAGGGAGCCCAGCTCTTCATTTTGATTGCAGGCCTTACTGCCCGGTGACGAACCGTGCAGCGGTGCTTTTCGAAGCGCCGCATTGGAAGCAAAAAACCTGAAGGAGGCGCCCACCGTGATTAAACGGGTTCTTGAATCTTACACATCTCATAATGGTGCGGGTTTTTTTTTGTCAATTTGAAGGGCCGGCCGTCCTCGGCCGGTTGAAAAAGGAGGTTTTTTAATGGGGATCGTAATAAATCTGTTTCTCATTATTGCGGCATCCGTGATCTGTTTTGCGGTCGGGTTCTATATCGGTCGCTTTTTTCTGGAAAATATCGGAACTACCAAAGTCCTCGAAGCTGAGGAAAGAGCAGTGCAGGTGGTCCAGGAGGCCCAGAAAGAGGCTAACGATTATAAGGAACTCAAGGTAAATGAGGTGAATCAGGAGTGGAAAAAGCGTAAGCGCGAATTCGATGCAGAAGTGACTATCAAGAACAACAAGTTCGCCCAGCTTCAGAAACAGATACGCCAGAAAGAGATTACCCTGAACAACCAGACCCGTGACGTCAGGGACGCCGAGAAAAAAGTACAGGACCAGAAAGATGAGCTCAGGCATCAGGCAGAGAACGTCCATGCCCGTTCTGCAGAACTCGAAAGGATTATCCTCGAACAGAACGCACGCCTTGAGAGCATTTCGAACCTGACGGCAGAAGATGCCCGTCAGATGCTCGTCGACAACATGATCGCCAAAGCCAGGGAAGAGGCCACAGAGACCATCCATCAGATTCATGAAGATGCTGCCCAGAAGGCGGATAAAGTCTCCGAAAAGATCATGCTCACCGCCATTCAGCGCATCTCCTTCGAACAGGCTACCGAGAGCGCCCTCTCTGTCGTCCACATCCAGAGCGACGAACTCAAGGGGCGGATCATAGGTCGTGAAGGACGCAACATCAAGGCATTCGAGAACGCTACCGGTGTCGATATCATCGTCGACGATACGCCTGAAGTGGTGATCCTCTCCTGCTTCGATCCACTGCGTCGTGAAATGGCCAAACTGACGCTGCAGAAACTGCTGGTAGACGGCGTCATCCATCCTGTCGCCATTGAAAAGGCCTATCAGGACGCAAGGAAAGAGATCGACGATGTCATTATGACTTCAGGCGAAGAGGCTCTCTCATCGCTTCAGATTCCCGATATGCCCGCCGAGATCGTCGGCCTGATCGGCAAGATGAGGTTCCATACCGTTTACGGCCAGAACCTGCTCCAGCATAGCCGCGAGGTTGCAATGCTTGCCGGCCTGATGGCAGCAGAGCTCAAGCTCGATGCCCGACAGGCAAAACGCGCAGGCCTTCTGCACGACATCGGCCTGGTACTGCCTGAAACAGAAGGGCCGCATGCGCTTGCCGGAGTGAAGTTCCTGTCGAAGTTCAACGAATCGTCAGTTGTGCTCAACGCTATTGCCGCTCACCACGGTGACGTACCTAAAGAATCGGCAATCGCCGACCTTGTCGACGCAGCAAACGTCATTTCGCTGTCGAGGCCTGGCGCTCGAGGAGCTGTAACCGCTGAAGGCAACGTCAAGAGGCTCGAAAGCCTCGAAGAGATAGCAAAGGGTTTCCCTGGCGTGATCAAGACCTATGCGCTTCAGGCTGGACGCGAGATCAGGGTGATCGTCGAAGGAGACAACGTCAGCGATTCACAGGCAGATGTGCTTGCACACGACATCGCCAGCAAGATCGAATCCGAAGCACAGTATCCCGGCCAGATAAAGGTCACGATCGTCCGTGAAAAGCGCTCGGTAGCCTTCGCGAAATAATGCAAGGCCGCCTCACAAAAGGGCGATGCTGAAAGACAAACAATTCAAAGGCCACCCGGAAAAGGTGGCCTTTGCTGTTTAATGGGTAACGAGGCAGCCATATTTGTACGTAGGGGCGGTTCGCGAACCGCCCTTTCCCCCCACCATTGTCCCGAAACCTGATTGTTGCATGGTTACCGATTATTCAGGATTTAAATCCTCACATTTCGCGTCTTAAAATCCAGTAGGGGACGGACCGGTGTGTCCGCCCGTCCAGTCGTCTACAGGCCAGCCGATTCGCGCATGACCAGCGAATCTACCCTGGGAACGCCGAAGTTCAAGCTCGGCATCTGTTTTTCCCTTTCCCGTAGGGGCGGACCTGCGTGTCCGCCCGTCCTTCGTCCATTGTGCCGCCGGAAATGTAAGACGGAGCTCTTACCCTTCAGATTAAGAGCCATGCTGGAGCTTGGCGCACCACGGGTAACAGGCTGCCAAATATTGAGTTATGAGACACTCCAATATCTTCGATAAACTGAGGACAGATTGCCGTTGTGTAAGAAAAGGGAAGAGATTGGACTGAAGTCCGAAGAGTAATATTTAATTGTATTTCTCTCTCCCCGGGTTAAAACCCGGGGCAACTGAGGAGGGAGATGATCTGAATGTCCGGATGACTAAAGTCATCCTGAATGTAAGAGGCTGAAGCCCTGTGAAATCGAATGATTGACTTCACTCATCCATATTCAGAAGGGTTTTAACCCTTCGGACATTCAGGCCTCTTTCATTCAAGTTGCCCCGGACTTCAGTCCGGGGATGGATGATCCCGAAAAATAATCAGGACTTTAGTCTTCCATATTCCGAAGGGTTTTAACCCTTCGGACATTCAGATATCTCACATTCAAGCTGCCCCGGACTTCAGTCCGTGGATGGAAGATCCCAAAAAAAATAATCAGGACTTTAGTCTTCCATATTCAGAAGGGTTTTAACCCTTCGGACATTCAGACCTCTTACATTCAAGTTGCCCCGGACTTCAGTCCGGGGAGGGAGTACCCCTCAAAAAAAAGGATTGCGAGCCGACGCCCGCAATCCTTTTAACACAAAAAAGAAAATTCATTCACTTACAGCGACCCCTTGGTCGACAGGATCTGTGTCCCGCTGATACGCACGGCCTGCTTCATGGCATAGGCAAGCGACTTGAACAGCGCCTCGATCATGTGGTGGGTGTTCTGGCCTTCGAGAATAGACAGATGGATGTTCGCATTCATGGTCCTCGATAGCGAGACGAAGAAATGCTCGATCATTTCTGTCGAAAGCCCCTGGATAACCGGCCTCTTGAACTCCGCCTTGAACACGCAGTAGCTTCGTCCGCCAAGGTCGATCGAACATTGCGCCAGAGCCTCGTCCATGGGGATGATGGCCCATCCGTACCGCTCGATCCCTTTTTTGTCTCCCAGCGCGTCGACAATGGCCTTGCCAAGCACAAGAGCGATATCTTCGACCGTGTGGTGATCGTCGACCTCCAGGTCTCCCCGGCACTCTATCTGAACGTCTATTGCGGAGTGGCGGCTGAAGCTTGTCAACATGTGATCCAGAAAGGCCACGCCGGTAGCGATCGACGATACTCCGGAACCGTCAAGGTTTACGGCGGCAGAAATATCCGTTTCACTTGTTTTTCTTGTGTGTGATGCAACGCGTCGCCCAAAGGCGCCTGATTGTTCTGTCATTGAGGGTATTTTACCTGATGAATTTGTTTATGATCGATATGATGATGCTCAGGATGATCGATATGATGATCGAGCTTCCGAGCGGAAAATAGATCCTGAAATTATCTTTTTGAATCCGGATGTCGAGGGGCAGATTTCCAAACCACCCGAACCAGCCGCCGCCTCCCGATTTCTGGGCGAACACGATAAGAAAACCGAGAATTGCGATCGACGCACCAATAAAAATCAGCATTTTTCCTATTGCTGAAAACTCGTCTTGCATATTCTGAAAAAGTTGCTAAATTGTGCCCACAACATCGTAAAATACGATTGTATTTGGGAAATTCATCAGGTAGTCGGACATGCTCCACGGTTTCGTCGTCATACTTGCCTTGCTTGCATCGATCCTGCTGGTCGTGTCGGTTTTGCTGCAGAGCCCCAAGGCCGGCAGCGGACTCACTGGCGGAATCGCCAGCCTTGGTACGGTTCAGACGCTTGGCGTAAGGCGCACCGGTGACTTCCTGAGCAAGACCACAGCAATACTTGCCGGCCTTGTTATGCTTCTTTGTTTTGTTGCCCAGTTCACCCTTCCGGCACGTCACAACCCTGACGCCGGCAAGAGCATACTGCAGAAGGATGTCCCGGCTTCGCTTCCGGTCAACAGCCTTCCAAAGTCTCTGCCTCAGCCTGGAACGGTTCCAGCACCTGTAAACACGGTGCCTGCGGCTCCTGCAAAATAGAACTTTATGCGTTCGTAGCTCAATTGGCAGAGCAGCTGACTCTTAATCAGCGGGTTGGAGGTTCGATTCCTCCCGAGCGCACTCAACAAAAAGACTTACAGACCCCATTCTGTAAGTCTTTTTTGTTTTGTGCTTGCCGGCATCAGACTATTGTTTATTCATCATTTACCTGAAACAGTCCCTGCTTGAGGGAGATCATGTAAAGGCGTCAAGGAGATTTATCATTTATCAGGACATATGATCACGACATTCGAATTCAGGCAAAGCGAACAGGTGCGGCAATAAGCTGAATTAAATTTGACGGATCAAGATTGGAATCACGCCCCGTTCAATTTATACACGCCTACTCAAAGTGCCCCAGATATAACAATACCGTACATTTTTCCAGATGGTGATTGAAGGCACTTCTTTGGAATGAAAACGGATCGATAGGATTCAAGGGTGTGACAGGCTTCCAAAGAGGGTTATGAATTCTGGATTTGCATCTTCAAAACTCGCAATCTACCATAAAAATCACATCGTTCAATTAAAGCATCAGCAGACGGGACCTTCTCATGACACTCTGCGTAATCCGGCTTCGTGAAGCAATGTCCTATGCTCACGAAAGGATCAGACAGAATAAATCATTATATTGTCTTAACTGTTGTTGCATTGGCCAGGAAAGTTGAAACGCAGGTAAAAGTCATCAGACAGGACGTGACTAACAGCTTTTCATACAGCCCATAACTATTTGATCTGGTACATATATTGGTTGGGGGCACTGGTGAAGGTAGAATCGTGTACGTCGGGTGTTTCGCTGCTTTATATATTAATCAAGAAAAATAATTTACTCTGACGCATTTAATAATATTATCACCAATGATGGATGTGTAAGGTGCTGCTATGTACGTTAATACTATAAATCTGCTGATTGAAATATTGCGCGGAATGAAATTGGGTATGAACCTTTTTATTGTCGGTGCAGTATTTATATTGATTATAGTGATTGAAAAACGGAAATGGATATCTGCAGGCATAGTGTTTATCATTGGGGCGTTATGGTCTTTATTTTATGATCCTGTTACACAATTTATCAGCTCTTTAGGGGTAGACTCATTCTCGGAAGCAAAAGCAGGATTTAGTTTTGAGGAAGCGAAGTTCTGGTTTTCAACAATAAGTCAGGCATTAATTCCAAAACCTGATATGCCAAGTCTCCTGATTATTCTTGCATTGTCAGTCGCTTCCTTTTACTGCCTGAGATGGATTCTGTTCGGGAATTCCTTTGGACGAAAGCATTATACAACTATTATACTATCGATAGCTGCGATATTTATCGTTTACTCAGTTCAGAAAATTATCAGTAATTCTGTATCTGTATACTTCGACAATTCTGAAAGTTATGAAATAACAAAACGGAATTTTGATAATAAACCTCCAATTCTCACCAAGGACGGCGCGTCTCCCAATTTGATTATATATATAGGCGAGTCCACAACGGTAATGAATATGGGGATATATGGATACCCAAGGAATACAACGCCGAATCTCAGTAGATTAGCAAACGAAGACCGCAATTTTATCCAGTTCCATAACGTTTTTTCGACCCACACCCATACGAGTCCTTCATTGCTGGAGGCGTTCTCACTCCCGACTGACAAACGTGATGAGTTTCTGCCTATCAACAGAAGGAAAAGAGTTCTTGTTGTCGATGTTTTAAAAAGTGCCGGGATACAATCATGCCTTAGAAGTAACCAGGGGATGTCGGGTACATGGAATCAGGCAGCTACAATTATATTCAGGAATGCAGAAAAGAATTTCAGTGTGAATAGCCTGCGTTACGGGAATAGTGAGGATGTGGTTAAAAAGCCATGGGATGATGACTATTTTGAAAAACAGCTTACGTTGAATGGCGAAAGTAATAACAATGGCGTATCTCTTGTGACTATTTTGCATTCCTATGCAGGACATGGTCCCTATCTTGATAACATTCCCCACTCATTTCGAAAGCCAGTAGATAATTATCTTTCCATTCATGGACCACAAATTTTGACAAAGTCAAATGTACAGATTGACATCGAGTCTTATGACTCAGCAATTAAATATATTGACTTTGCCATTTCAAGGACCATTGACTATGTGAAAAGGTCAAAGAAGGCGACTGTGATGATTTATTTTTCAGATCATGGAGAGTCAGTCTTTACAGGAAGAGGACACGACTCATCTCGCTTTATACACGAAATGGCCAGGGTGCCGTTTTTGATGTATTTTAATGATGCTGCAATTAAAGAGAATCCTGATATTTATAAAAAGTACGTACGGCTTTCAAAAAGCAGGGAAATAGCAACCATGGCCCAGCTTCCTTCAGTGATCTTGGATCTGATGAGAATCAGGATTGACCCGGTTTCACAACCTTCTATTTATTTGAAGCCTTTAATTGGTGAAAAGTGTATTCATTCTCCTATAGTTGTTCGAGAGGTATGCGATGGAATAACGTTCGTCAATTTAAATAAAGATAAAGCAACAATACCTGAAAGTCATATCCGAAGAATCAAGGATATGACTGATGTCGCTACAATCGACCTGGTAGAATCCAGAAATGATATTAAAAAGTTTCGTCAGAACAGTAAAAGAATTGCAACCTCATTGGAACAAAAAATGCGCAATCAATTAATTAATAGTTATATGGGTGAAGGTTATACAGATAAATAAATAGAGGCGTTTGCAGAAGCATAAGTATAATAGCCTGCAAGGATAGTGTGGCTGAAGAGTTGCCTGCTATTCTGAAAGCAACAAAAGGATCCAAGCGCAAGTAATTTATCAGCCATTCATCCTGAATGGTGAAGATCGTCCGGCTCGCATAACGCCACGCCAATTCATGCTCAGACAAACATTTATGCAATCTTTAAACCTGAATAAGCAGTAATTCGTTATGGAATTGACACTCGACCAGGCTGTTCAGTTCATGGGACGGCTTTTTCAACAGAGAGAATTTGCCACTTTGGCACGGATGGCTGAAGAGCTCACCCAACAAAATCCACGGATTGCCATCGCATGGCGTTACATGGGTATAGCAAAAATTTTTACAGAAGGGATAGGTGAGCAGCATTTGCATCAAGCTGCACTTCTTGACGATGAAGAGGCAAACTTATGGCTTAGTGTTTTGAGCGAATGTGCTTGTTATCCGAAAGGCAAGCTTGTCGTGGATGATATTATTGCGCAGGTCGGCTTTACTCGTTTGCGTCGTTCCCCCTATATGGATTACCCAACTGAGGTTACTATTGAAACACAGGCGGTCTGTAATGCCAGATGTTCATTCTGTCCATATGATACTATGAAACGCAAGGGCGAGAGGATGTCGGATGCACTGATCGACAAGATTATCGATGACCTGAAGGCCATTCCTAAAGACTTGTCATTTACGATTGCTCCTTTCAAGGTTAATGAGCCATTTCTTGATAAACGGTTTATTACGGTTTGCGAAAAGATCAATAAGGAATTACACAATGCGCAGCTGAGGATATTTACCAATGGTTCTACCCTTACTGATGATGTTATTGACAGGGTTTCAGGTGTTCGAAATGTGATTCATTTATGGGTGTCACTCAACGAATCGGAAAAGGCGAGCTATGAGGCTAAAATAAAATTACCGTTTGATAAGACCATCGCAAAGCTGGATGCGCTTCATAAGCGGGCTGATGGTGGTGATTTTCATCAGGTGATCGTTTCCAGGGTCGCCGATGGCTCCGATGCTGATGGTAAATTCCGTTTATTTCTCAAGGAGCGGTATCCATTGTTTGACTGTGTTTTGCTCGGTCGTGAAGATTGGACGGGACAGGTGTCTTCGGAAGAACAACGGCGGGTGTCGTCATATGGGTGTTATCGGTGGTTTGAGGTCTCTATCATGGCGAGCGGTAAAGTAGCTCTATGCTGTATGGATGGAGAAGGTAAGCATGTTATCGGGGATGTTAACAATCAATCGGTGCTGGATATTTATAACTCGCCGCGATATAAAAAATTACGGCAGTATACCAACAGCAGAATAGCTGCGGTGCCTCCCTGTGATCAATGTACTTATTGTTTATAAAACAGATTACATGTGATGACGTTCAGGTTTTGGAACTGTTGACCACTCGTCGAGAAAATTCGGCAGACTGGCCCTGATCCTGAAAATGTCCCCCTTTTGCAAATGAAAAGGAACTGCACGTTTTATCGAGACCGGATCCAATAATCAAAATATACCAGGATCAAAGATTCAGGCCCCCAGGCTACGGTCGCAACGCATGTAGATCAAACTCCAGCTCGCCTATGATCTCGTCGGATGTGGTATAGAGTTTTCCTCCGTACCCATCGGTACTCGCTCCAGACATCGGAGATGATGCCGGCCACAATTCCAGTCCCCATGGTTTTTCATTACGAATCAGTTCGGTTACGGAAAGAAAGGCGTCAAAGGACATCGCAAGAACAAGATAGGTCTGGCTTTCGTCAGTAGGATTGTTGGGGTGCCAGAGATAGGATTTCGGAAGATCCACTCCTGTATAAAAATCGATTCTTCCCACAAAACTTTGTTTGTTTTTGAAAAGTATCTGTGCTGCAAGCCCGGTTTTAACCGATGACAGGAGCTGTACGGTATAGGATGTGATGGCTTATTGCATTTTCAACAGGGGCTTGGTTTACAATGGCCGACATATTCCACCTGCATTTTCCCGCACTGGACTTGATGCAACGGTCTATTGTGGTTATCTGTCGCCATGCAGCAAGTATTTCAACAGATATCATCAGGCCGTGTGCACAATTTACTATGCCCGGATAATGTGGAGGTGTCTGCGTTTAAAATATGGAGAATGATAAAAATATAAAAAGACCGGGAATCTTCAGTCACTGTCTCAGGAGATTCCGGTAAATTGATCTATAAGCGAAGAAGTATTAGATTTCCTTTGCTGGGCACGGGATCATATTCGATAAACCCCCCAAATTCTCTTCAGGCAGGGAGTTCCCGTTGGATCTGAATGAGCTGCTATCGTAGCAGGATTAGCATGTTAGATTCGCAAAATCATGAGAGGCCAAAGAGTCGTCAGGACGTAAAGGGAGAAATCATGAGCACTACCAGTCGTACGGAAAAACTCAAGCGTGTGACGGAGCGCGTTGTCGTTATGACGTTCGTCGCTTTACTGCTCATCGGGTCAATTTTTGGCGTCACGTTGTTTTATGGCCTGAAACTGATGATCTCGTGGCTTTGTTTTTGTTGCGGACTGATCGGTGGTTTCGTCAGCATTCAACAACGGCTCAGGAAACTGGGAGATGAAGAGCTTGAACTCCTTTCGAAATCCTGGTTTCAGGTTCTTCTGATTCCGATATATGGCGGAATTTTCTCGCTGGTACTGTACGTTGGATTTCTGAGTGAAATCATCAAAGGCTCGCTATTTCCCCAATTCACAATACTGCCTTTTGCAACTGTCCCAACGACAGAGGATGCAATAAAATTTCTGCAAACGACTTGTCCGACCTCAGGCCAGGACCTTGCGAAGTTTTTGTTCTGGTCGTTTGTGGCAGGCTTTTCTGAGCGGTTTGTTCCACAACTGATTGATAAATCCCAATTGGATGCATCGGAGTAACCCGCGTTCGTTCCTGAGGTGACTTTCGAGCATGTCGATCAAGGTCCCCGGATTTCCTTTGTCAAACGATTTTCCACGAGTCCATGTCTACGAAAAATACCTTTTCAGAGAGCAGTCTCGCCGACGATCCTGTTTCTGGATTGCTGGAAGCCCTCCCTGAAGAAGCCTTTATCATAGACCTGAATGGTACGGTTATAAACGCCAATACCCGGTTTGCCTCACGGTTCGGCATTTCTCCGGAGGAGTGCCTCGGGGTTGTTGTCTACAATCTGATTAAAACCCGATTGCCGGAACAGGCGGTTGTCGGGAGTGCGATGTGTGAAGAGGTTCTTCTGACAGGGAGACGGACGGTATTTGAAGGAGGGAACGACGATTTGGCCTGGAGGAGTTCCATCAATCCCGTCCTGTCAAAGGAAGGGAAGATAACTCGACTGTTCATCACCGTTCAGGATCTATCCGGCAGTAAGCGGATAGAAAAAGCCTCGCGAACTGAACAAGTCGGCACGGATGCCTTCGGGACGGATATTTTCAGCAACAATCATGCTGAGCTTGAGCTCCAGAAGAGCAAACGGCGCCTAAGTCAGGCTTTGGAGGCTGCCCGCGCCGGTGTCTGGGAATGGGACATGATAACGGGCGAAAATCTCTGGTCTGACGAGATATGGCCTTTATATGGGCTGGAGTTGAGCAAAGAAAAGCCCACTTTCGAATTATGGGTAAGAACCATTCATCCTGACGATCGAGAGTCGACCATTCATGCCGTTACTGAAGCAAGAAATAGCGCAGCCGAGCTAAACGTAGAATATCGCGTCTGTTACTCTGACGGTTCCATTCATTGGCTGATGTCTCGCGGCAAGCCCTTGCGCGATCTGGATGGCAGGGTGGTTCGTTACATCGGTACGATAATCGATATCACCGAACGTAAATTGACAGAAGAAGACCTGAGGATGAGCCGTGCAAGGGTGAATTTCATCCTTGATAGCAGCCATGTAGGTTTGTGGGATTTGAATCTTCAGGATTATACCGCACATTCCTCGCTTGAACATGCCCGTATTTTCGGCTATGAAACAATTCCTTCAGACTGGTCACTGGAAAAGTTTCTGAGTCACGTAGTCGAAGATGATCGCACCAGGATCGAGACACTCATCAGAAATTCGATAAAAAAACAGGAAAACTACTCTTTTGAGTGCAGGATCCGCCGCGTCGATGGTGAGCTGCGCTGGTTATCGGTTTATGGTGCTGTCCAGTTCGACGGCAATCAGAAGCCCTGTTTTATATCCGGCATCATGCAGGACATCACTGAGCGTAAGATGGCCGAAGAGGCATTGGCGGCGAGTGAACGAAAGTTCCGCTCCATTGCTGAACAAATTTCCGATGTGGTTTTTATTACCGATCAGAACGGAATCACGACCTATGTGTCGCCAGCTGTTGAGACCATTGCCGGCTATAACACTGATGATGTGATCGGGCACTCCTTTATCGAATTTGTGTATGAAGAGGATATTGAGAGAGCTGTCAGCTCATTTACGGAAGGCCTGATTAACCCGAGGCGGGATGATGTGATTGAACTCCGCTACAATAAAAAAGATGGCTCAATCTTTTATGCGGAAATTCATGTGCAATATTATGAGGATCAGGGATTTATCGGATATGTCGGATTGATCCGTGATATTTCGGGTCGTAAAAAATATGAGCAGGAGTTGATCGAGAGCAAACAGTTTCTCAAGAATATCTATGACGAGGTTAACTACTCGATTTTTGTTGTCGATGTCCTGCATGACGGTTCCTACCAGTACAAGGGCATCAACCCGCGTCATGAAACACTGACCGGTATCAGGAGTGATGAGATAACTGGGAAAACGCCGGAACAACTTCTGCCGCCTGCCGTCGCAGAATCGGTTATTCGTCACTATGACGACTGTATCCGGGCGGAGAGGTCAATTCAGTATGAGGAGTCTCTGCAGTTCAAGGGCAACGTCTCAATGTGGGAGACGGTGCTGAACCCTGTTCGTGATGAGAACGGTACTATTTTCAGGATTATCGGTACCAGCACAAACATTACGGAGCGCAGGCAGATCGAGGAGGAGAGAGTCAAACTGGAAGCACAGCTTCAGCAGTCCCAGAAAATGGAGATGGTCGGTCGATTGGCCGGAGGTATAGCCCATGATTTCAATAATATGCTCACGGTTATCCTCGGTCATGCCGACATGGCCGTTGAGGAGATGGACCCCTCCCTGGAAGCCTATGCTGATTTTGATGCCATCCGCCAGGCGGCAATCCATTCTGCAGATCTGACCCGGCAGCTTCTTGCCTTCGCACGGAAGCAGATCATCATCCCGAAAGTTATTGAACTGAACACTGCGGTTGCGGAGATGCTTCCCATGCTGCAGCGTCTCATTGGCGAAAATATCACGCTGGTATGGATTCCGGGCTGCAACAACTCCCACATAAAAATCGATCCGTCGCAGATCGACCAGATTCTTGTCAATCTCTGCGTCAACGCCCGCGACGCTATAACCGGTAATGGCAGAATCACTATCGAAAGCAGCAGCCAGACTGTTCGCAACAACCGCCCGGCAGCAGGCAACACAGGGGATGTTTCCTTCGCCTATGTGACCCTTTCTGTAAGTGATGATGGAAGTGGCATCGATAAAAAGGATTTAGGTCATGTTTTTGAGCCTTTTTTCACAACGAAGGAGAGTGGAAAAGGTACTGGCCTGGGGCTTTCGACGGTCTACGGGATCGTCAAGCAGAACGAAGGCAATATTGATTGCCAGAGTGAATTGGGAAAAGGAACAACCTTCAAAATACATCTGCCTCTGTTCAAGGTCGAGGTAAAAAATGATCAGGATGCACCATCGGCGCAACCGGTACTGAAAGGCCATCAGACTATCCTGCTCGTTGAGGATGAACCGAGCATTCTCAAACTCTGCAAGCTCATACTTGAACGTAACGGCTATAATGTCCTCGCTTTTGGAAGCTCAGCAGATTCCATAAAGGCAGCAGAGAGTTACAACGGAACCATTGACCTTTTGATGACCGATGTCATGATGCCTGAAATGAACGGATCCGAACTTACTAAAAAGCTTCTCGAAACACGCCCTGGCCTTAAAGTACTCTTTGTCTCGGGCTATACGGCTGACGTTATTACGCACAACATGATACTTGACAGCGGGATTAACTTTATCCAGAAACCGTTCAACCCGAAATCCCTGTTAACAACGATCTATACTATCTTCAACTCGGGGTCTCGTCAGAAACCGGCAACAGCCTGAGCGCGCAGCAACGCTCTCATTATTACAGTTGGGGAACGGAAATCAGAGAGCCATCGGTATTTGCGGCAAAAAGTTTTCAATCAATGCAGACAGAAATCGGGCTCCGTGCAAGCCCTGATAACCCGGTTATTGAAACTGCCCGCTTATCGAGGCTTACAGTTTGTCGGAGCGTCCTTCCTTATCAGTCCCAACCGTCGAAAGTGATCAGGGTTACACTGTCGTTTACACGGAAGACTTCACTTATCGAAGGGGATTTGTCTCCTTTTGCGTGAGCGGCGTCGAAAGCGAGTTCGAGAATGTCTTCGTCGAGGTCTTTCCAGCTCAGGGTGACTGCGATGAGCTTTTCAGCGGTTCCCATACCCACGGTGGCACCGCCTGAATTGGGTATACCCTTCGAGCCGATCCAACTTCCACAGAACACATCGGTACTTCCATCACGTATTATGACGCCGGAGCCAAACCTGGTTATGCCATTAAAAATCTCTTTTGCCCTGATGATGCGGTTTCCGGCAGCGTCGCACTCATACCATCCCATAATATCGTTGGCTGCAATTCCGGGATCGTCGGGGAGTTCCTGAATGTATTCGATTGCATTGTCTATCCTTACAGCGTTGAGGACACCGCCGTAGCAGACGTATTCCGCGCCGTCAGCTCTCGCTTTTTCAATGCTGTCCGTCAGTTTCTGCTTTATCGTCCTTGTCTGCTTCATCGTTCAGCCTCCCCGAATGTGTGTTCTTCGTCTGTTATTCATTCTCATGGATATAAACAACAGGAGAACGGAAAAAGCGCCCGTGTTCATCATTCTCATTTCACAGAGAATACTTCTCGATTTTCTCACATGAGACTGGCGGTATCGTCTTTGCCTGGTTTCAGTTGGATAAATCCCCTGACTGCGGGCATGGCGTTCAGCAGCGGTTCCGGTTTGTTAAAAAGCTTCCCGGATCAAGGGATATATCAGGTATTCCGATCCAATGTTCTTCAAATTCACCATAACTCAAGGGCACCTCTAAAAAGTGTCGTGAGCGACCTGTGAGCAAGGCGGACGGAGCGCAGAAACCGGAGTGTACACGTAGTACATGAGGATTTCGATCCCGACAAGTCGGGACCAACGCAGCTATCGGGTCGCGGAACAAGTTTTTAGAGGTGCCCTCAAATCTGTCGACTTGCTGCCGGCATTCTGGCCAAAATGCGATCGTCTTTTTTTGCAAAGGCTTTACGAGAGAGGGCGAGTAAGAAAAATGGGTGATGACGTCAATGATCTGTATTGCGTCCAGGAATTCTGCCGAAGGCTTTGACTTGCGGACGCCGGGCAGTTCGGGCCTTGGAATGATAACGCCGGGAGTTCTCCGATGATGACTTTTTATGTATGCAGGGACTCAAAACGCAGGGATCATGAGAATGCCACGGAGGCGGATTTTCCGAGGTCGGACAAACGACGGATAACAAGTATATTAGCTGTATGACCTCAAGCCGGGTATTTCGTCAATAAGCATCCTGGAACGAATTATTGAAACCTTCGGGTACTCTTCTGACTTCGGGTTGGTTCGACCGGTTGATTTTATCTTTTTTCATTCCGTCGGTAACAAGGAGTATCGCAATGCATCATTCCGCGCTGAAAAACAGTCAGGAGTTTTATGATTGTTACTCACCTTTTTTTGGGGGTGACATTGTCAGGGTTGTCGAGATTGGTGCCCAAAACGTCAACGGAAGCATTCGTGATGCATGTCCCGAAAACTTTGAATATACAGGTATTGATTTTGTCGCAGGAAATGGCGTGGATATCGTGCTTGACGACCCATATAAACTGCCATTGAATGCTGAGTCTGCCGATATTGTTGTTTCAAGTTCATGTTTTGAGCACGCCGAGATGTTTTGGGTTCTGTTTTTAGAGATTATGCGAATTTTGAAGCCAAGGGGGTTGTTTTACCTGAATGCCCCTTCGAATGGCTCTTTCCACAGATATCCGGTCGATTGCTGGCGATTTTATCCTGACAGCGGCAAGGCTCTGGAAAAATGGGCAAGGCATAACCACCTGGATACCGTACTCCTTGAGTCATATGTCAGTGATCAGACAGATGATCAATGGAATGACTTTGTCGCTGTGTTTTTGAAAGATGAAGGTTTTTTATCTGACTTTCCGAAACGTATTGTTGAACAAAAGGAAGATTTTAATAACGGAGTGGTATATGGCTCTTCAGAGCTGATGAAACCGATTTTTATATCGGAGGATGTGAAGAAATTGTTGGCGATTGAGTTGATTATCAAAAAGCAGATAAAGATAAACATGACTTAGCCTGACAGATTTCAGGATAAGTGACATGGCACGATCGGGCGATCAGGAGGTCGATCTGCTGGTCCCGGGTTCAAGTTCTGTTCATTACTGTACACAAAATGGTATCCTTTTGCTGCTTCTGAATGTTTGACAGTTAAGCGAAATCATCTATGGTTCACTATTTCCAGAATCCTCAGTGCCTGCGTTTCAGCTTTGTTCACGACTGAGGACGCAGTCAGATTTCTGCAAACGGCTTGTCCAGTGCCAGGATGGGCGTTGGCGATGATTTTTATAGGGAAACCAAAATAAGCTTTTGGTGAATCGGATGATTTTACGCAACCATCAGCATCTTTTCGTATCGGAGAAAGCTTGTCAGCTTATTTCTTCGGAACTCTTTACCGCAGGACAAGGATTGATGTTCACCGCAAAAGTCACCAGCAGGGTTACGAAACCAGGCACTGTTTTTTTTCTGTATTATTCTTTTTCTCATTCTCGGTTATTGATCCGGTGCAGAATAATCGGGAAAGAGCGTTGAGGATATAACTGTTAGTGAAGGTCACTGAATAGTCTGGTCGAGTTCGTCGAACAGTTGAAAATAATCGGAATGTCTCAGTATAAATATCATGTCGAATAGCCGGAAAACAGAACATCCTGATATCGCCCAGCCGGTACAAACGCAGATTAAGGAGACGCCGAACAACCTTGCAGAGCTGTATCGCAACGTTCTAAACAACATGTTGAGCGGCTATGTCTATTTTCGGGTTGTTTATGAAAATGGTCGCCCTGTTGATTTGATTCATGAGGAGGTCAATACGGCATATGAGAAACTTACCGGCTTGAAAAATGTCATAGGGCGAAGGCTTACCGAGATCATGCCCGGAGTTGCCGAGTCCAATCCCGAATTTCTTGAAAAACTTCTCAGTGTCGCTGAAACAGGAGTTCCAGAAAGGTTTGAGCGTTACTTCCATGAGCTGAACCAGTGGTTTGACAATGCGATCTATCGCCCCGAAGAGGGCTTCGTAGTTTCGATAATCGATAATATCACGGCCCGCAAGGTTGCCGTTCAGGAGTTGCGGGAATGCGGGGAGCGCTACTCGGCAACAATCAATGCGTCCGAAGTCGGTACGTGGGACTGGGATTTGCAAACCGGTAACGTTGTATTCAATGATCGCTGGTTTGAAATAGTCGGGTACAGCAGGGAAGAATGTTCATCTGCCGATATTCAAACCTGGTTCGACCTGATACACCCGGAAGATTTGAAGCAAATGGATGATTTTCTTGAAAAGCATTTCAGCGGGGAATCTGCAGAACACGAACTGGAATGCCGGATGAGGCATAAGAATGGGCAATGGATCTGGGTTCTTGATCGCGGAAAGGTATTGATCCGTAACGAGGACGGTAAACCATTGCGTATGCTCGGTACCCTGACTGACATCACTGTCCGTAAACTGGCCGAATCAGCCATGAAAGAGCGAGAGGTGCTGTTTCGGAGCCTTTTTGACAGTTATGCCGCCGTTCAGATCATTCTCGATCCTGAAACGGGTAATATCATCGATGCTAATCGGGCTGCTGCTGATTTTTATGGTTGGACCATTGAAGAACTGAGGCAGATGAATATCAGGGAGATCGATAATCTGCTGCAACAAATAGATGATCTTAAACTCATAACAACCGTTCAGAATAATAAAATTATCTGCAGACACCGCAGGGCTGGTGGCGAATTGCGCGATGTAGAGGTGTTTTGTACGACCATCGAGATACTCAATCAGCCACTTCTCCATAACATCATTCATGACGTAACAGATCGGCTGCGGACAGAAAAACGATTGAAGGAAAGCGAGGCGCGTTTCAGGAGCCTTTTTGAAGACCATTCGGCAGCCATGATGGTCATCGACCTTGATACGGGTCGCATCTTCGATGCAAATCAGGCAGCGTCTGACTTCTATGGGTGGTCGAGAGAAGATCTCAGCAAGATGTCTATACACGAGATCAATACCCTGCCGCCTGAAGAGGTCAAAAAAGCAATGGAATGCGGAAGATCTTTACAGCAGAACCAGTTCAGATTCCGGCACAGGAACGCTGATGGAGTTATCCGTGATGTAGATGTCTACAGCACCAGGGTCGAGATTGATCGAAAAGAGTTTCTTTATTCGATTATTCATGATGTTACAGAGAAACTCAGGACAGAAGAGAAGCTGAAGGAAAGTGAAGAGTTATTCAGGGCTCTGTTTGAAGACCATTCTGCGGTTATGCTGATTCTCGATCCTGAAACGGGCAGGATGGTTGATGCCAACCATGCGGCGGCAGAGTTTTATGGCTGGTCGAGAGATGAGTTCATGATGATGAATATTACAGATATCAACTGCGCTTCCCCTGAATTTGTGTTCGCTGATATAAATGCATGGGAAAATCAGACGCATCGATATGTGTTGGCCCGTCACAAGAGAGCTGACGGGTCCATCCGTGATGTTGAGATATTCGCCAAGAAAATCGATATCAATGGACGCAGCCTTATCTATGACGTCATTCACGACGTTACTGACCGGAAACGATTGGAAGCTATGGTGTCAATACGCGTGAACCTTCTTGAAAAGGCTGATACGCTTTCGGTTCAGGAACTGCTTCAGGCGACTCTCGATGAGATTGAACGGGTGACCGAGAGCTCGATCGGGTTCAGTCATTTTGTCGATAAAGATCAAACCACACTGCTTCTTCAGGCCTTTTCAAGCAATACTATTGAACATATGTGCCAGGCGCAAGGGATGGGCACGCATTATCCGCTGAATAAAGCCGGTGTGTGGGCTGATGCCGTCAGGGAGCGCAGGACAGTGATTCATAACGATTACACATCGCTTGACAATCGCCAGGGAATGCCCGAAGGCCATGCGGAAGTCAAGCGCGAACTGGTTGTTCCCGTGATTCGTGGCGAGCATGTTGTAGCCGTTATCGGTGTCGGCAACAAACGTGTCGATTATGACGAGGATGACGTTCAGTGGGTAAAAGCAGTTGCAGACCAGGCTTGGGACATTATCGAGAAGAAGACCGCAGAAGACGAGTACATCAATCTGCAGGAGCAATTGCATCACTCCCAGAAAATGGAGCTGGTCGGCCAGCTTGCGTCCGGAATCGCTCATGAAATAAACAATCCTCTCAATTTTGTCCAGATCAATTTCACGACTCAGCAGGAGTATTTTACCGATTTTCTCTCTCTCTTGAATGGGTACCGATACTTTATCAGTAAATATGAGGAATTCAAGCCCTCTACTCGTCCCGACCTGCAGAATCTTCGCAATATGGAGGCAGACCTCGAGATCGACACTCTTGTCCAGGGGATGCATGATATTTTCGTAGAGTCGCAACGAGGCATAGACCGAATCAAGAAAATTGTAGAGGGAATGCGGAGTTTGTCGTACCGTCAAGGTGACGATAAAAAAACTTTATCCGACATCAACCGCGGAGTGATGGAAACACTCACAATGGCCCGAGGTGAATACCGTTTCTGTGCTGATACTGAGACGAACCTCGAAGATGTGCCGCTGGTTCCATGCGTCATGGATCAGATAAATCAGGTGCTGCTCAACCTGATCGTCAACAGCGCCCATGCCATTCAGTCACAGCAGCGGACTGCTAACGGCAAAATCAGCATACATACATGGTCCGACAGCGGCAAGGTTTACTGCTCGATAGCGGATGACGGGCCCGGAATACCAGAGGGCATCCGGTCAAAAATTTTCAACCCGTTTTTCACAACCAAAGTCGCAAGGAAGGGGACTGGACTCGGACTGTCAATTTCCTATGACATCATTGTCCATAAACACAACGGGACGATTTCCATGGATTGCCCACAGGACGGTGGCGCCGTATTCACCTTTTCCCTTCCCCTGAAAAACAATACCGAAACTCCAGTTCCATGAAAAGCATCTCTGATATCGTTGTCCTGTTCGTAGATGATGAATCCGATACCATTAATGCGTTGAAACGGTTTCTTCGCAAGGAACCATTCAGGAAAATCTTTGTTGATTCAGGAGACGAAGCCCTGAAAGTGCTGGAGGAAGGCAATGTCGATATTCTTGTCACGGATGCCCTGATGCCAAACATGAGCGGCCCGGAGCTGATCCGTTTAGCGAAAAGCAGGTATCCGGATATTATCTGCCTTCTGGTCACAGGTTCCAATGACGTCGACCAGATCGTCAAATCTGTCGGCAGCAGCAACATTTTCGGATTTATCGTGAAACCGATAGAGCCTGAGCCGTTCAAAAAGTCGATTACCGAAGCTGTAGAACACTACCACAAAAACCATTAGCGGTATGTGGCGTTCTTTGTCCTTACGGGTATTGGAACCTGATTAGCTGCCAGTTTTTGTCAAGCTTATGAATACCCGCCTGTCGACAGGAAACTCATTCCTCACACTTCAACCGGCTCATTACCTGACCGTTATGATGCCCCGCTTTACTCCCATGGCGCAGGATATGTTGTAGGTCCCGGGTTTCTGCGGGACAAACTCCATCACTACAGGCCGGCCTTTTACCAGAGGCTCCGGCTTGTTCCAGAGGCCCTGGATCATGATGTCTTTCATACAGCCTGTCCCAGTGTCCTGCGGGTTCACCTGAAATCGGACTTTCTGGCCGGCGGTTACCGTAAAGGATTTCGGGCTGATGTCGCCTGCCCTGGTATAAACCGTAGTGATGGTAGCCTGATTATTTGCGGGCGAGTTTTTTTCCGCTGCCTGCGCGGTGCCGGAAAGAGCAACGGCGACAAGAACTGCGAAGTATGGTTTTTTGCTTTTCATGGTATGGGTTCTTTATTGTTTGTATTCAATGTTTCATGCCTGAGTGGCGCAGGCGGCCTTTTTTAAGGTCTCTCGTTTTCATCAGGACAAAGATTACCGGGGTCATGATGAGAACATGAACCGCCGATGAGATCATCCCGCCGATCATCGGGGCCGCGATGGGTTTCATGACGTCCGCTCCGGTGCCGGACGACCACATGATAGGTATGAGGCCGAGAAGGGCCACCGCTACGGTCATCAGCTTGGGCCGCAGGCGAAGCACCGCCCCTTCGAACGTTGCGTCGACAATGTCCTGCTCGGTGCAATTACCGGCAGCAAGCTTTTTGTCGAGAGCTTCATGCAGGTAGATGACCATAACCACACCGGTTTCCACGGCGATGCCGTAGAGGGCGATGAATCCGACCCAGACTGCAACCGACAGGTTGTACCCCAATGCCGAGACCAGATAGATTCCGCCGACGAGGGCGAAAGGAACCGAGAGCATGACCATCGATGCTTCGAGCGCCGAGCGGAACGTGAAGTAGAGCAGGATGAAGATGATGACCAGCCCGAGCGGGATCAGGATCTGCAGACGGGCTTTGGCCCGTATCTGGTTTTCCCACTGCCCCGACCAGGTGACATAGTAGCCGGGCGGCAGCCTGAGGTTCTGCTCGAGCTTCTGTTTCGCCTCGGTCACGAAGCTGCCCATGTCACGGCCCCGGACGTTCAGGTAGACCAGCGATCGCAGCAGGCCCCCTTCGCTGTTGATCTCAGGGGCGCCGGTAGACACTTTCAGCTTCGTCACCAGAGATAGCGGTACCTGCGCACCCTCCATGCCGCTGACAAGGATATTGCCGACTGCCGGGATGTTGTCGCGGTAGTCGCGCAGGTAGCGGAGGCGGATCGGGAAGCGGTTCCGGCCTTCTACGGAGGTCGAGAGCATTTCGCCTCCGAGTGCGGTTTCGATGACATCCTGGATGTCGCCTACGCTGACTCCGTAGCGGGCGGCGGCCTGGCGATCGATGTCGATGTCGATGTAGTTGCCGCCGGTAACCCGTTCGGCCACCACGTCGGCGGCTCCGTTGACAGGTTTGAGGATCTCCTCTGCCCTGATCGCAAGATCCCTGAGCACGTTAAGGTCGTTGCCGAATATCTTGACCCCGAGATCGGTGCGCACGCCGGTGGAGAGCATATTGATGCGGTTGATGATCGGCTGGGTCCATCCGTTGCGCACGCCGGGCTGCTGCAGCTTCGAGTCGAGTTCGGATACGATGTCGGCCTTGCTCAGCCCAGGCCGCCACTGCTCTTTGGGCTTGAGGATGATGATGCTTTCGAACATCGATACAGGGGCGGGATCGGTGGAGGTCTCGGCGCGGCCGACCTTGCCGAGCACCTGTTCCACCTCAGGCACACTCTTGATGATTTTGTCCTGGATCTGGATGATGCGTTTTGCCTCGGTGATCGAGACGTTGGGCAGCGTCACCGGCATGTAGAGCAGCGAGCCTTCGTCGAGCGGCGGCATGAACTCCGAGCCGAGGTTCATGAAGAGCGGAATGGCGACGAGCAGCGCGATGAGGTTGAGCGCGATGGCGGTCTTTTTCCAGACCAGCACCTTGCGGATGACCGGCGAGTAGAGCCTGATGAAAAAGGTCGATACGCGGTTGGAGCTTTCCGGAGGCATCTTTCCGCGCATGAGGAGGTACATCAGCACCGGCACCAGCGTAATGGCGATGATGGCCGAGCCTATGATCGAGAAGGTCTTGGTGAACGCCAGCGGGTGGAAAAGCTTGCCCTCCTGGCCTTCGAGCATGAATACCGGGATGAAGGAGAGTACGATGATGGCCAGCGAGAAGAAGATCGCGCGACCGACCTGCCTTGCCGACGCAATGACGACCTCGAGCCTTTTTGCGTCACGTTCTTCAGTAGGAAGTTCCGAGAGGTGGCGATAGCAGTTCTCGACCATGATCACGCCAGCATCAACAAGAACGCCGATGGCGATGGCGATGCCGCCGAGCGACATAATGTTGGATGTGACCCCCATGAACTTCATCGTGATGAACGCGATCAGCACGGATACCGGCAGCGTGAGCACAATGACAAGGGCGCTCTGGTAATGGAGAAGGAAGAGCAGGATGACGAGCGAGACGATGAACGACTCCTCCAGAAGATTTTTCTTCAGGGTGTCGACGGCCCGTGAGATCAGGTCGGAACGGTCGTAGGCGACCCTGATGCTGACTCCGGGAGGCAACCCTTTCTGAAGTTCCGCTATCTTCACCTTGACCCGATCGATGACATCCTTGGCGTTTTCGCCGTAACGCATCACTACGATACCTCCGACCGTCTCGCCTTCGCCGTTAAGGTCGAGCAGGCCACGGCGGATGGCGCTCCCGATCTGCACCGTGCCCAGGTTTTTGACGTAGACCGGTGTGCCGCGCATGTCGGCTCCGACCACGATGTTTTCGATGTCTTCCCTCGATTTGACGTACCCTCTGCCGCGGATAAGGTACTCGGCATCTGCCTGTTCGATCAGCCGCCCGCCTACGTCACGGTTCGATGCCTTGACGGCCTCCATGACCTTGCTGACCTTGATGTTGTATGCAAACAGCTTGTTCGGATCGAGATCGATCTGGTACTCACGAACCAGTCCGCCTATCGAGGCCACCTCGGATACTCCCGGCACCGTGTTGAGCTGGTACCGGACGAACCAGTCCTGCAGGGTCCGGAGCTGCTCAAGGTCGTACCCTTTGCCCTCGATCGTGTACCAGAAGACGTGGCCGACTCCTGTTCCGTCCGGGCCGAGGGTGGGCACCACTCCCTGCGGCAGGAGCGATGCAGCATAGTTAAGGCGTTCGAGCACGCGGGTCCGGGCCCAGTAGATGTCGGCCTTGTCATCGAAAATCACATAGATCATTGAGAACCCGAAGGCGGATGAGGCCCGAACGGCTTTCACTTCAGGAAGTCCCTGCAGGTTGGCGGCCAGAGGGTAGGTCACCTGGTCTTCGACTACCTGCGGCGATCGGCCGGGATAGTCGGTAAAGACGATCACCTGATTGTCGGAAAGATCGGGAATGGCATCTACCGGCGTTTTATAAACGGACCAGACGCCGAGGCCGATGATCAGTCCGAACACCATCAGGACTATCGCCCGGTTGCGGGCGGAATATTCGATGATTTTTTCGATCATGAAAGCACTTCTTTCCGGATAACGTTAGGGGATCGTCTGTTCGTTTATCTTTTGTCGCTCTTTGTGCCGACGCTTCCGTTCAACTGCGATTCGGAGTCGATCAGGTAGCCTCCGGAAATCACCACCTTCTCTCCCTGAGTGAGGCCTGACAGTATCTGGATCCTGTCGCTGATCCGATCGCCGACCACCACGTCACGTGATTCGAACTTACCCGGTTCACGTTCCACCCAGACGACCTGTCGCTTGCCTGAGTCCATGACGGCAGTCACCGGGACTGCGATGCCCTCGGCGAGCGGTACCTTGATGAGGGCGTTCACGAAAATCTCAGGCTTGAGCTTCATACCTGGGTTGGGCATCGCGACCCTGACCTTGACGGTCCTGGTTTTAGGATCGAGAAACGGGTAGACAAGGCTCACCCGTCCGGTGAGCGACGTGCCGGGGAAAGACTGCGAGCGGATCTCTACCGGCTGGCCGGCATGGATGTTACGTACCTGGTTTTCGTAAACCTCCAGCTCGATCCATACGCTGGACAGGTCGGCGATGTTGAACAACACGTCACCTGTGTTGACATACTGGCCCTGCTGCACCATCTTTTCTATCACGACACCGGAAAATGGCGTATAAATGGGCACTTTCGTAGCCGGTTTGCCGTTTCTCTCCAGTTCTGCGATCTGGCTCTCTTTGAGGCCGAAAAGGCGGAGGCGTTGTTTTGCGGATGATGCCACGATTTCTCCTGTCTCGGCTACGGAGGTGATCGTTGAGTTCCTGAGCTGCTCCCGGCTTTTCAGGGCCATCAGATACTCCTGCTGCGTCGCAACGAGGTCGGGGGAGTACAATTCGGCTATCGGCTTCTCCCTGCTTACGGATGCGCCGACGGCATTGACGTTGAGCCTGTCGATTCGCCCGGCGATCCATGCAGTGACTTTGGCCTGCCTCGACTGGTCGTACTGCACAATTCCGACTGCGGCCACCTCTTTTGCCAGGGGTTCGGGTTTGACTTCCATGGTGGCGACGTTGGCCGTTACCAGCTGGGCAGGGGAGAGCGAGACGCTGCCGGACGTAGCGGAAGGTTGTACATCTTTCGCGGTCGAAGAGCCGGACTCAGGGGTTGCGGTGATTTTTTTGACCAGTTCCATGCCGCAGATCGGGCACGTGCCAGGTTTCTCCCTGATGATATAGGGATGCATGGTGCATGTATAGAGCTGCTTGCCTTTGACCGCCTGCCCTTCAGCGGCTTTGCCCTTGGGAGTGTTCTGCCGGATGAACCAGCCCGAGCCCGCAACGAGGGCGAGCACGAAAATGAGCAGAGGGATCACCGTTTTCCTGTTCATGGGCATAATGGTAATTCGGTATGATGGTTAATGCTGTTCATGGCGGCCGGCAGCCGTTTTTGTCATGTTTCCCTGCGACGGCGCTTCCGGCAGATCGGAGCCGATGGTAGTTTCGAGTTCCGCAATCTTTATCATGTACTCGGCCTGGGCTTCGTACAACTGACGTTGATAATTGAACAGGGTCATCCTGCCGTCGAGCAGGGTCAGGAAATCGATCTTGCCTACCCTGTAGCCGATGACCGCCGATTCGAGGGATTGCTTTGCCTGGGGTATGATACCTTCCCTGTAGAGTGCAACGCTCCTGCGCAAGCGTTCCAGCTCTGAAAGGGTTTGGTTGATGGTGTAGGAGATGTTGTTCTTCAGTGCGTTCAGTTCATCGGTCGACATGGCCGTCTCGGCCATCGATTCGGCAACCATTGCCTGTCGTTTTTCCCTCCAGACGGGCAGGTTGAAGGCTACCCCGACGGAAAACATGTTGTAGCCCGGATCGGTCGCCATTTCGGTCGCGACTGGTTCCCGGATCATGTACTCGAAAGAGAGGTTGAGATCGGGGTAGTTCTCCTTTCCGGCAAGACGTCGGCCGGCAGCTCCCTTCTCCACCAGACTGTTGAGGCTTTTGATCTGCGGGCGCTGTTCAAGGGCGATATCGTACAGTTGCTCGGCGGTAAGCATGACCTGGGGCATGGCGAAACCTGCGGCAGGTCCTACAGGAGTATTGGCAGGACGATACAGCAGGTAATTGAGGTTCGCCTCCAGGCTTTTGCGCTGCTGCTGCAGGGTGATCTGCATTTCGAGCATCTTTGATTTTTCGAGCCCGGCCTTGAAGATGTCCTGCTGGACGCCCTGGCCTAAAGAGTATCTGAGTCCGGTCAACGTCACGAAATCGCCCAGCAGCAGCAGGTTTTTATCGATGACTTCCAGCTCCCGATCCACCGCCCATAGCTTGTAGTAGCTCTCTTTGACCATACGCGACAGCTCTCGCTTGCGCTCCTCGAAGGCCCACTTGTAGGAGTCGGCTTCGTGAAGGGCTATTTTTTCGCGCAGGTCCCGTTTGCCCCAGAACGGGAGTTGCTGCGACACGCCGACGACCACTGCCGACTGGGTGTCTTTGTTGAATACCAGCGGGTTGCGCACCGGCATGTTCTGCAGTTTGAACATGAACATCGGATCGTCGAGAGCCCCGGCCTGTATGGCTTTGCTGGTGAACATCCGCCAACGGGATCCGGACGATTTCAGCTCGGGGTTGTTCGCAAGGGCCGTGGCGACCATGGCCGGCAGCTTTTCAGCCGGCGGGTTGAGCTTCTCTGCCCTCGCTGTCATGGGAGACAGTAACGACAGGATCGAGAGGGCAATTGTACAAACTTTTTTCATGGGATGCTTTGACGATAAGTCACCAATACATCTTTTGTTACAATTACTGTGCCATTCGGGTTGATGCGGGTTTTATAGAGGAAATCGGCAACTTTCGCACATCAATTGCAGAATATTCCCCCTTCGATGGAGAATATTCTGCAGGGTCGAACAGCGGGTTCTGCCTTCTTTATCTGTTCGGCAACTCGATTCCGAATTTTTCGAGCCGGTAGATAAGGACATGGCGGGGGATTCTCAGAAATCGGGCGGCTGCAGTCTGGTTCCATCCATTGCGCTCCAGAGCTTCGATGACGATTTCACGCTCAAGCTCTTCGAGCGAGCATCCTTCGTCTGGAAGGTTTATGATGGCGCATTTCTGCGTCCCGCTCTGACGGAACTTGTCAGGGAGCTCTCCGGAGCTTATGGTATCGCTGTTACGCATGATCATCAACCGCTCGACTGTGTTCTGAAGTTCACGGACGTTGCCAGGCCAGGAGTACTTGCTGAGCAGGTCGAGGGCATTGTCGTCGAACGTAATCCTGTCATTGCCGGGTTTCGAGCAGAAATAGCGGATAAGCAGCGGAATGTCGGCCCTGCGCTGGCGGAGCGGAGGGAGATGGATCTCGATAACTGCAAGGCGGTAATAGAGATCTTCGCGGAAATGACCGTCGGACACCGCTTTTTCGATATCCAGATTGGTCGCGGACACGACACGCACATCGACTTTCTGCGATTTCAGGCTTCCGACCGGATCGATCTCCTTTTCCTGGAGTACCCGCAGCAGCTTGGGCTGAAGCTCGGGGAGAAGCTCTCCCACTTCATCCAGAAATATGGTGCCGCCGTCGGCGAGCTGGAACTTCCCGGCCTTGTCTTTAATCGCACCGGTGAAGGCTCCTTTGGTATGGCCGAAGAGTTCGCTTTCGATCAGGTCGCGGGGAATCGCGGCGCAGTTTATGGTGACGAAAGGGGCGTCGCGTCTCGAACTTCCGGCATGAATGGCACGGGCGACCAGCTCTTTTCCTGTTCCCGATTCTCCTGTGATGAGCACGGTCGCTTCCGTATCGGCGACCTTTCGAATCATTTCGAAGACCTGCTCCATTTTTTTCGACGATCCGATGATGGTGCGGAAATCGGCTTTCTCAGAGAGTTCGCTTTTCAGCCGCCTGTTCTCTTCGGTCAGTCCGCTGAACTTGACTGCCTTGGCGACCGTCAACCGAAGCGCGTCGCGGCTGAACGGCTTCGTGATGTAGTCGAAGGCCCCGGCTTTCATCGCTTCGACGGCAACATCGACCTTGCCGAATGCGGTGATGATGATGACGAGGGTTTCAGGAGAGATCTCCTTGATGGACCTGAGCACCGTGAGGCCGTCAATGCCGGACATTTTCATGTCCGTGATGACAATCCCGGGCAGAACTTCCCGAAACTGTATCAGTCCATCTTCTCCCGAGGATGCCGCCAGAACCTCATAGCCCTCTTCCTGAAGGTTGTATTCGATCACCCTCCGCAACGATGCGTCGTCGTCTATGACCAGAATTTTTGCTTTCATGATATCTCTCCATTAACGCCATTCTGCATAGGCAGGCTGATTCTTACGGTTGTGCCTTTGCCCGGCGAGCTTTCGACCTGCAGGAGGCCATTGTGGCTTTCTACGATTTTCTTCGAGATTGCAAGGCCCAGCCCTGTTCCGTCCTGTTTTGTGGTGAAAAATGGCTCGAAAATCCGGTTCAGGTGATCGGAATCGATTCCGGGGCCGGTATCCCGAAAAGTGATTTCGCAGGCTCCTTTATCATTTACCGATGCCGAGATCACGACACGGCCGTCGGGCGGTGTCGCCTGCAAAGCGTTGAGGACGATATTCAGGAACGCCTGGCGCAGTTTCTCCCCGTCGGCGCGGATGATTACCGGCCGTGGTTGCGGCTCAAGCACCAGTTCGACCTGCCGTTTCCGGGCATCGTTGGACAGGAGGGTGACGATGGTCTCGAGCTCCTCCTGCACCGTGCAGGGCTGCATGTCTGACGGTTGCGGCCTGACCATGTGCAGGAACTCCTCCACTACCCGGTTGAGCCGCTCGGTCTCCCTGATCTGGATTTCGATGAATTCGTGTTTCGGATCGCCCGGCTTGTAATCGTCTTTCAGGATTTCAGCCGTTCCGCGGATGGAGCCGAGAGGGTTGCGAATCTCGTGGGCGAGCACCGCGGCGAACTCTCCCATGGTTGAGAGCCTTTCCGATCGACGCAACTGTTCTTCGATGGCGATGATCCGTTCCGATTGCCTCCTCAGCTTCTCGTAAGACGCCTCCAGAACCTTGGTACTTTTCTGCAGTTCGACAGTACGTTCCCGTTCCCGTTGTGATAAAAAACCGGTCACTCCGCCCACAGTGTTGTACAGGATGATCTCCAGATATTTCTCGGCTTCCACACCGAAGTGGCCGCCCCACTGGAACAGAATATGGGGCGCATAGACCATGCTGACGATCAACGAGCAGAGCAGCCCGCCGCGCAGGCCGAACCAGAGCGCGGCCAGGATGATCGGCAGATAGTACAGCCGCTGGAAAATGTCGTGAAGATAGGCGACGTGAAGCGGGGTCAGATAGTGGAACAGGCTGATGCCTGTAATGAATGCCCCGAGGATCAGTATCCTGATGCCGAATGTTTTTTCCATGGTATCGAGGTCTCCTGCTTTCATGGCTTACTGAAAACAGAACCCTGTTTATCTTATAAATGCGTGCAAAGTTATCGTCGATCCCCAGTGTTCCCTCAATGTCGAGAAAGTTATCGGCCTCTGTCCTTTCATGAAAAAACGTTATCGGGAGGTCGCGGGTAGGATTCAACATCCCGCATGTTTTTTTTGCCCCTCCTTTTCCAGCTCTTTGCGTATTGATGATAATGCTTCCTGACGCTTCCTGTCGACCACAGGGTAGTGCATGTCAAGCGAATTGAACGTATCGAGAACGATCCGGGAAATAATCAGACGAGCGTTCTGCTTGTCATCGGCCGGCACAACATACCAGGGAGCGTGTTTTGTGCTCGTTTCGCCAAGGCATGCTTCATATGCCTCCATATACTGTTTCCAGAATTTCCTCTCTTCGATATCGGCAATGCCGAATTTCCAGTTTTTTTCAGGTTTGTCGATCCTGTCGATAAATCGTTTGCGTTGCTCTTCTTTGGAGAGATGAAGGAAAAACTTGACGATACGCGTGCCGTTGAGATGAAGATGCTTCTCCATGTCGACAATAGAACGATAGCGCTCTTCCCAGATCTTTTTTTCGTCGAGCAACCGTTTCGGGAGCCCCTGGCTGCGAAGAATCTCGGGATGGACACGGACGATAAGCACCTCCTCATAGTAGGACCGGTTGAAGATTCCGATCCGACCCCGTTCAGGCATGCATTGGTAAGTGCGCCAAAGAAAATCGTGCTCCAGTTCCATTGGGCCGGGATGCTTGAAGCTGAATACCTGGCAGCCTTGCGGATTGACGCCGGACATCACGTGTTTGATCGCTCCGTCTTTTCCTGCAGCATCCATGGCCTGAAAAATCAGTAAAACCGCAAACCGGTCGGATGCATATTGAACCTGTTGAAGTTTGCGTAATTCCTGCACCTGCTTTTCAATGAGCTCGCGATACTGATCCTTCGATTCGTAAAAAGGATTAACCTTTGTCGGTCGATTTTTGAGATCGACTTTTTCTCCCGGGCTAACCACGAAATCCTTTGCATTGATTTTCATATCGGTTTATTCGTTTATAACGAATTACTTGATCATGAGTACCCGAAATACACGGATGCAGGGGAGAAAAGTCGAATCACATCAGAACTTGGCCGTAATCAGTACTCTTCGCCGTTGATCAGCAGCACAACCATCCTGTCGTCGCCAAGAGAGTCCTTTACCTCCTGAGACCATTCGCGGGAAGCTTCCTCGAGTTCTGCGATGATGAAATCCTCGAAATCTTCCAGGACCTCTTCTTCGACGTCGACCTCTTCAGGTGAGGTGACCTTGATCAGGATGCTCGGTTCTGCCTCTTTTCCCTCGCCGTACATGCCGAATTCAATATCGACGTTGCTGGCGACCGTTCCCGTAAGCGCGACCAGTTTGCCTGTTTCAAGGAGTTTGTTTTCGATGTTTTCCAGATCGACCAGAACACCGGCATACCTGGCGTCGTCATGAAGGTTTATGCTGTTGGCCATTGATTTGCTTCTTATGATGGTAAAAATGGTCTGTTTATGGAGGTAAAATAGTCATAAACTGCGATAAAGCCGTTGCTCCGACAGATTTGCCGTAAAAGCTTCGATTCGTATGTCCTGTTTTACGGTGACCCGGTCAGCCAGTGCCCGTTTTATTTTTTTTAATAATTGTTTTAAACTGCAGCTAACACTGCATTATTTCGCTCTGGGGTATAAGCGATTTCAAGTGCCCGGTCGGTATATGAGTGCCTATTACCCGCCAATGATCTCTCTGTAAGCTCCCTGCAGGTTTTTCCTGATCTTGACTGGTTATTAAAGGGGAGTCGTCCCTCTATATTTTTATTGTCGTAACGGCAGTTGTACCGGCAAGGATGAGCCCTTCTACTCAAAGGTAGCTTTATGATTACTTGCCCGCGTTTGAACGGTTATCTGTTTTCATGAAAATAATCGAGTTTCCTCCATGCGGAATCCTGCAAAAACTGCAACACCGGGCTCGCCCCCTGACGAGAGGGCGCTTGCAGGAATAATCGACATATTTCCTGACGCATTGTTCGTCGTAAACCATGAACGCACGATCCTTGACGTCAATGCCGCATTCGAAGCCCGTTTTGGAACGCCTCGACAGGAGAGTATCGGTGTCAACATGTACGATCTTCTCGTGTCCGTACAATGCAAGCCCGAAGTTGTAACCGGATTGATGGAACAGGGTGAAGAGATTCTGCGCTCAGGAAAGCCGTTTTGTTTTGATGATGAAGCCGGCGGCATATGGTCGAGGTATATCATCAACCCCATCATTGCGGCTGACGGATCGGTTTCCCGGCTGTTTTTCATGATTCAGGACATCACGGCGCAGAGACGCGATGAGCAACAAGCCCAGAATGAGGTTGAGCTCAAAAGGCTTCT
>DATMYL010000106.1:0-12923 GCA_035560975.1 Chlorobaculum sp.
CTCTCTCCTATAAACAGCAAAACCCGCGCACTGCACAGGTTTTGCTTAAAGCTATAGAATCCAGAATCTCCGCCGCCTTTGGCTACTTCAACTTCTTTTTGGCAAGCCTGGCTTCCGGTGACACCGGATAGAGATTGGCGACGTCCTTGAAACGCTGTTTCGCGTTGGCTGAGTCACCGATCTTTTCGAATGACAGCGCCTGTTTGTATAGTGCAGCCGCACGTTTAGGGCTCTTCGTATACTTTGCGATCACTGTCTGGTATTCGAGAATGGCTTTTTCATACCATTTTTCATTGTAATAGGATTCGGCAATATAGAACTGCGCATCGGCGACCTGAGGCGATTTCGGGTTCTGCGACATGAATGTCGTAAACTTGTCTCGTGCCCCGGCATAATCTGCCTTACCCATTTTTGCCTGCCCGTCCTTGATCAACACATCAACTCCTGCCGGAGCTTCAGGTTTTGCTGACGCTGGGGCCTTGGCTGCAGGCGCAACAGCCGCCGGCCTGGCCTTAGCTGCAGCAGTGGTGTCAGTTGGTGCAGAAGCCTTGCTTTCAGCACCGGAGGGCGGGCCGACGACCTTCAACTGCGTTTTATTGGCGCCATCCTCGATACCGAGGTACTGCTCGATCTTTGCAAGCCGGCTCTCTATGTCGTTGGTCTTCCTGACCAGGAGCGAATCCTCGACATCCTGTCTTTTGAGTGATTCGTTATAATCGTGCCGCAACTCGTTGATACCACCTTGCAGTGATGCCACCTGTTCACGGTACTGGGTAATTTCAGAATAGGAGCCGGCTGATTGGGTTTTTATTACCGTCGACTCTTCCTTCAGTTGCGTTACCTGTCCCCGTACGTCGCTCAGATCGGATTGCGATGCACATGCTGAAAGCAAAACGAAAGGGAGAAACAGCAGTGGTCGTGTATTCATCGTTGAGCTGTTGTTTGTTCATTACAGACGATACCAGTGACCGGAATCTGCCCTGCCACTGGCATAACTTTACAATCAGACGCTTATTTCGTCACGAAGTGGGCTCTTCTGTTCTTGGCCCATGCCTCCTCGTTGTGACCGGGATCGAATGGCTTCTCTTCCCCGAAACTGACAGACGAAATACGGCTGCTGCTCGCTCCGAGTGTAACCAGATAATTTTTGGCTGCAACAGCACGGCGTTCGCCGAGCGCGATATTGTATTCGTCGGTTCCCCTCTCGTCGCAATGACCTTCAATTGTCACCGACGGGACGGTATGTTTCTGCAACCATGCTGCATTCTGCTTCAGCTGATCCTGAGCTTCGGGACTGAGTGCAGAACTGTCAAAATCATAAAAAACGTCACCAAGGACCGGACCGACAACTGCGGGTCCGCCTCCTGCTCCAGCACCAGATTCCACACCGACTCCTGCGCCTGAACCTGACCCGGAACCTGTTCCGGCAGATCCGTCTGTCGACACTGCGCTTTTCGAAGAACAGCCGGCAAGAACAATCATGGCGGCTCCGATAATACCTGGTAAAATATGTCTCATAATGTGCCTATCGTTGATCTGTTTACAAAAGCAGGCCCGGCGGGGCTCTACACCCACCGGGCTATCATCATTACACGATTGTTGCTCGGAGTTATTCCTCTACGAAGTGAACTCTTCTGTTCTTTGCCCAAGCCTCTTCGCCATGTCCGGAATCGAATGGCTTCTCTTCCCCAAAGCTGACAGTTTTGAGGCGAGCAGGATCGACGCCGAGATTGACGAGATATTCCTTTGCTGACTGAGCCCTGCGCTCACCGAGAGCCATGTTATACTCGTTGGTTCCGCGTTCATCGCAATGGCCTTCGAGGATAACTTTCTTGTTGGCGTTCGCAGAAAGCCATGTTGCGTTGGTCTTCAACTGCGACTGCGTCGAAGCCGTCAGTTCGGAACGGTTGAAATCGTAGAACACATCGCTCAGCGGAGCAACGACTACTGCCGCTGGTGCCGCAGGAGGTGGCGGCGGAGGCGGCGGGGGTGCAGTAACAACTTCCTTGTCACAGCAGCAAGCACCCAATAACAGAAGTGCGGGAATGTACAGGAATCTTGCTTTCGGCGTAACGTTTGTCATATATCCTCCTTGATTAGTTAACGAAAAACAGCGTATACTACTTTATAATCGACCAGGACGGCTGCTGCTGTTCACCATCCATCTGAAGCAACGGCCTCTGATTTGTACCGTCAGAGTTCATAACAAAGAGTTTTCTCTTTCCCTGTCGATTCGATGAGAACACAATCATACTCCCATCTGGAGACCACGATGGATACTCGTTTGCCTTTGTTCCACTGGTCAGTTGCAGAAGACCTGAGCCGCCTGCGTTTATCATAAATATATTTATTTCACCATTTTTTTGCATCGAAGAGTATAAGATTTTATCAGATACAGGTGACCAGGCCGGTTGCGTATTGTAATTCCCACTGAAGGTTAACCTGTGGACCTGGCCGCTTTTCAAATCCTGGATAAAGATATGCGGTCTGCCTTCGCGCGTTGACACAAAGGCCATACGCGATCCTTCGGGTGAAAAAGTCGGCGACACGTCGATACCCTTGCTTTTGGTCAACCTTCTGGAAAGCTTTCCGTCTGGCCTGATGAGATAGATCTCCTGATCCCCGTCGATAGACAGGGTGGTCGCACACTCATCCGTACCGGGAACCCATCCCGGGTCGATGCATACTCCCTGCTTTCTGACTGCTACAGTCACCTTGGTGGCAAGATCCTTTATATACAGGTCGGGCCCGCCACTCGTGTAATCGGTCCAGGCAAGGTATTTGCCGTCTTGTGAAACGGCCGGCGTCAGGGAAATCGATCTCGTGCTGGTAATCTGCTCGACGTTCTGGCCGTCGAAATCGCACATGTAGATCTCTTTGGTCCCTGTGCGGTTCGAGACAAAGACGATCTTGGTGCCGAAAACGGACTTTTTGCCGGTAAGAAGCTCGACCAGGTCGGCACAGAATCGCAATCCGATCTCTCTAAGCTGCTTGTCCGTCCCGGTATACTTTCTGTTGAGCAACGGCTTGCCGGTAATGTCGTAGACCTGCATATCAAGATTCGGGGCACCCGATTTTTTGGATACGGTACCTGTGACGTAGATGTCGCTGCCTACCGAACCGATGGCACCGAAATTGATCGTACCGTCCTGGGTGTTCCTGATGTTGAGGGGGGCAGGCATAAGGTTGAATAAGCCGGTATAATCCAGGCCGCCCTTGATGGTGGCGTCGAGGCTTTTCGCCCATTCGGACTCCCTGTCACCCTTTGCAATCGTTTTGTCGAGTACGATGGCGATCTTTTCCGCACCCTGCTTTCGAATGACAATGTACTCTTTGACCTCCTCCGCCCTGAGCATCAGGGGAAGGATAAGCATGAAGCAAATAGCAAAAATGATACGAGCAATCGGAATCCTGGTATTTCGCATATTCTCAAATGATAATGTTTAGTTGAACATCGTCCTGGTAATCGTGTCTGAAACTGGTTATCAAATCATGGAGGTGTATATCCGGCAAACAGTTAATGAATCTGTCGATTCACTTGATGCGTCACAGGCATCGCTAAATATAATGAATCACTTACGCCATTTCCTTCAACACGTCCCCATGATTTGAAAAATCTCCGGCTTCGCAGGGGAGGGTCAACGGCTCAGACCTTCGGGGGTGAATTGAAAGCCAATCCAGACGCCTCCCGGCCCGGACTCTTTTGGAACCAGAGGGAATGGCGCTGACTTCTTGATGGCATTTTTCGCGGAGTCGTTCAGGTATTCGCTCGACGATTTCTTGACGAAGAGAACGTCTCCGAGAGATCCATCCGGTAATATATGGATGTTCACGTATACCTCCAGCCCCGCTTTACTCCGAACCATCTTATCTGAAAATAACCAGTTATCCTGAATAATGCCGGCAATTTTTGCCCTGTAAGGATCAGAGGCTCCCCCGCCGCTACCTTTGGGACCACCGCCACCGCCGGTTCCGGATCCTGAGGATGCCGGACCGCCACCACCCTCTTTAGCTAATTTTTTCTGCAGGTTGGCCAGTGCGCTGCTCATGTTGCCGGCGTTAGTGCTGCTGACGTTGCTGGCCGGCTTTTGCGATGCAGTTGTTTTTTCCAGTTTCTCAAGCGCACTCTTGAGATTCTGCTGACTCTGCTTTTCGACGTCGACCGGGGCTGGTTTTTTCGGAACGGGAACCGGTTCGGGAACCTTCCTGGAAACGACAGGCTCAGGAATCTTCTTCGGTTGAGGGATATTCGGCTCCGGGACCTTTTTGACGGGTGCCGCTTTTGGTTCCGATGGTTCTTTGGCGACAACCGGAGCCGGTTCAGGAGCGCTTTTCGGACCACCAGCCGGACCGGGAGCGCCAGGCATCGATACAAGGCTGACGCTGACGATCTTCAGGGGGGGATGGGTGAACACGTAAAAGAGTTGAAACAGAACGAAAGCGGCAATCAAGGCAACGTGACCTGCCGCAGCAACGCCAATCCAGAAGGTAAACGCCCTTTGCTCCTTCTTCAATTCATCCCTTGTGCTCATACGGTGTCCGCCGGATCAACGTTTTTTGCGATCCGACACCGCCGCAGGCTCGGTAACCATGCCGATTTTTTCAACTCCGGCTTCCCTGATAGAGGCCATGACCGACATGACAAAACCGTAGGGCAGGGATTTGTCAGCCTTGAGATAGACCTCTTCTGCCTTTCTGGCCTCAAGAATCTTCGGAAGCCTCTCGGCTATTTCGCTGGCGTCGAGCTGGTAATCGTTGATCATAACTTTCCGTGACCCGTCGACGCTGATGACCAGCCCCTTCGAATCGATATCCATCTGTTCGTGCGTCGTCTGGGGAACTTCCACCTTCACGCCGCTGGTCATCATAGGTGCCGTCACCATGAAAATGACGAGCAGTACCAGCATGACGTCGACGAAAGGCGTCACGTTGATCTCGCTCATGAGCCTTGTTTTCTGTCCGGTCATCATCGCTTGGGGCCTCCCCTGTTATTGGTTGAGGTAGGAGTCGATGAAGTCGGGGACAAAATCCTCAAGGTCCCGCTCGATCTGTCCGATCTGCTGGGTGAAATAGTTGTATCCGATAACGGCGGGGATAGCCGCGACCAAGCCTGTGGCCGTTGCGATAAGGGCTTCGGAAATACCGGGAGCGACCGCGACGAGGGAGGCCGTTTTCATGAGGCCGATGTTCTGGAAAGAGCTCATGATGCCCCAGACCGTACCGAACAGGCCGATGAAGGGCGCAGTGTTTCCGACGGTGGCAAGGAAGGGTACCAGGTGGGTCAGGCGCTTGCTTTCGGCGTTGACCTCCCTTTTGACGGCAAGGGTGATGCGCTCTTTAAGCTGGGCAATGGTGCTCTTGTCGCGCATCGAGCTGTATTCGACATATCCGGCACGGAAAACCCTCGGAAGCGAACCGTTGCGGAAATTCTCGCTCGAAGCGAACAGCCGATCGGCACTCCGCACCTCGAAAAAGGTATCAAGAAAGTCCTGTGACTCCCTGATCGACTTCCTGACAAATCCGAACTTGTAGGCTATGATAGCCCACGAAATGATCGAAAACATTATCAACACTGCAAGGACCAGTATTACGACAGGTCCGGTTCCTGTAAGCATCGAAACAATTCCGCCGCCGGCATTTTCAGTCATGTTCAGCTCGCTCTTATATATTCACGTTAGAAAGACGCCAGATTCCGGACAACCAGGTAGGCGACCACAGAACCCGATATAGCACACAATGTATTGACCATATCGTTGTTTACAAAATCATATCCCTTGATAAGTTTGTTGACCACCTTGCTGCCGTCGGGGGCGATGCTGTGGGTACGCTCGGTCACCTTTTCACGGATAGGATCAAAGTACTGCGCCTGTACCGTGGCCCCGAAAAAGCTGTCTACAAGGCTGGAGAAAAGGCCGGCAATGCCAATAACAAGAAGGGATTGCAGAATACCAACCTTGTTGATCCACGAAACGTTCATGAAGATGGCGCTCGAACAGATGAGAAGCGAGCCGAGGAACGAAGCCGAGGTTCCCGGTATGGATACTCCGCCGGAGGTTCCGACCGGCACCTCCTTGAACGTGGTGACGAGACGTGCCTTGGGGTTTGGCCACATGGTGCCGATTTCGGTCGCCCAGGTATCGGCCTGCACAGCGGCCAGCGTCCCGAGATAGGCAAAGAAGATATAGGGATCTGCGGTAAGCGAATAGATCGCCATCATGATCCATGCCACGCCGCCGTTGGCGTAGACCTGGCCGGCATCGCGTTGCGAGCCTTTTTCAAAAACGAGATCGAATTTGGCCTTGCGCTTGTGACCGAGCTTTGACAGAATCGAGGAGAGAAAATAGAAGGTCAGGAGCGGTACGGTCCAGTCAAGCCCACCGATGCCGAAGATCGTCGATCCGAGAAGGAAGGTCGCCGTGGCCCCACTGTTATTAAGAAACTTGACCTTGATCGAAAAGAGCGCGACGGCGAGAGCGAACAGACCGCCAAGCAGGAACCCCTCGACCGTCACCATCTTGTTAACCTCAATCAGATAGAGGACATAGGATATCGACACAGGAATGAACAGGTTATCGAGGCCATAGGAGAGCAAGGCTTCCACTGCCGTGACGATAAGGGCCAGAAGCAGCGCCAGGCTGAGAAGCATCCAGACGGGCTTGGCGGCAAGACCTCCGGTGAATGACCCCTGGAACACGAACAGTGAGGCGGAAAGGATGAGAAGGCTCGACACGAACATGGCAAGCGAGCCCTCGACCGTCTTTCTGCTCCTTGTCATATGTTCGATATGGCGACTGCCGAAAGCGGTTCCGACAAGTGCGGCAAGCGCGTCGCTTATTCCCAGTACCAGCATTGAGGTCTGAAGGATCCAGATATGCGAGTTCCAGAGAAAAAGCAGTTGCAGGAAAAAGACAAAAGGGAACAATACCGGCCCGTAGCTGTTAACCGTCGCTTCAGGCCCCAGTTTGTCGGGTTCACCATGCAGAGACCTGAAAAAACCTGCACGAAGGCTCAGCAGGCCGATTCCGGAAAACAGAAGCGCTGCAATAAGCGGATAGGCGTTGGAGCTGAAGTACGAGGGGATGAAGAACATGACGACCCCCATGCTCAGGTGCAGGACTTTCCTGACGACAAGAGGGCTTACGCTGAATTTTCTCGTAAGGAGTTCACCAAGTACGAGAAATGAGCCGACGAGTGTCAACAAGAGAAAAAAAGATGGCAGATCCTGAGCAGGCGGGGACTGGAAACTCAACATGGCGCTGACATTTAGAGGGTTGGGACTTGAGCAGCTTTTGACAGATTGTCCAATATCTGAAAAAATAAGATTTTTAATTTTTTACACCATCCGGGTTTAAGGAATTATTTTCTGTTTTTCAAAAGTTTTGCCCTCCGATCTCCTTGACTTAATAGTTGGGAAAATGTAACTTGTCTGCAATTTCCTTCTTAAACTGGCGCGACAATCGATCTATAATCAATGCCGTTTTCGACCAACCATATTTCCGAGACCGCAGTCACCGGGTACCAGGGCAAATCCTGCCCCGCCGCCCCGGCGAACGCAATTATCCCAGTGCGTAACCTGCAGAGCATCCTCTTCTCCGGCAATGGTCAGGCAGTATCGGTACCTGTCGTACAGGTACTTATTCTCGTACACTGACCCGTCAGACCTTTCCCAAGTCCATCGTATTTTCCACGACAATACATCAGACTCCAAGGCTTCGGGACAGGCAGGCCCAGGATATTGTTTTTTAATTGCTAACCATTTATACCGATGAGATCTGACACCATAAAAAAGGGATTCGAAAAGGCTCCTCACCGCAGCCTGCTCAAGGCAACCGGAGCCGTCACCTCGAAAAGCGATTTCTCAAAGCCCTTTATCGGGATCTGCAACTCGTTCAACGAGCTGATTCCCGGCCACGCTCACCTTCAGGAGCTGGGACGAATAGCCAAAGAGGCGGTGCGCGAAGCCGGTGGCGTTCCCTTCGAGTTCAACACCATCGGCGTGTGCGACGGCATCGCCATGGGACATGTCGGCATGCGATATTCGCTCGCCAGCCGTGAAATCATCGCCGACTCGGTCGAAACCATGGTCGAGGCGCACAGGCTTGACGGGCTGGTCTGCATACCGAACTGCGACAAAATCACTCCCGGCATGATGATGGGGGCGCTGAGGACCAACGTCCCGGTCATCTTCGTTTCCGGCGGTCCAATGCAGGCAGGCCACACTCCTTCCGGCAAAAAAGTCGACCTGATTTCGGTCTTCGAGGCCGTCGGCAAGTTCAGCACCGGCGAAATAAGCGAAGATGAGCTCCAGACCATCGAAGAGTGCGGATGTCCCGGCTGCGGATCCTGCTCCGGCATGTTCACTGCAAACTCCATGAACTGCCTCTGCGAGGCTCTCGGCTTCGCCCTGCCCGGAAACGGCACCATCCTGGCGGTCGATCCCAGAAGGCTGGAACTGGTCAAAAGCGCTTCAAGACGGATAGTCGACCTTGTCAAAGAGGATGTCAGGCCGAGGCAGATCCTTACCCGCCGCGCCCTGCTCAACGCCTTTGCGCTCGATTTCGCCATGGGCGGAAGCACAAACACCATCCTGCATACGCTGGCAATTGCCAACGAGGCTGAGCTGGATTTCGATTTTTCAGAACTGAACGGCCTTTCGGCAAAGACGCCATACATATGCAAGGTGAGCCCCGCCACGACCGAAGTGCACATCGAGGATGTGGATCGTGCCGGCGGCATATCGGCAATCCTGAAGGAGTTGTCGACGGTCGACGGCCTGCTTGATCTTTCAGCCATGACCGTCACCGGTAAAACTCTCGGCGAGAACATTGCCGGGGCCGAGGTGCTCGACCGCAAGGTCATCCGCCCTGTCAGCGATCCGTATTCGGCGTCCGGAGGCCTGGCCGTGCTCTACGGGAACCTCGCACCCGACGGCGCTGTTGTAAAAACGGGCGCGGTAAGCCCATCGATGATGCAACATACCGGGCCCGCAAAGGTTTACGACTGCCAGGACGACGCAATCGAAGGTATCATGTCGGGTGACGTCAAGGCAGGCGACGTTGTCGTCATCCGGTACGAAGGTCCGCGCGGCGGACCGGGCATGCCTGAGATGCTCTCCCCGACCAGCACCATCATGGGGCGCGGCCTCGGCGACTCGGTCGCCCTTATCACCGACGGCCGTTTTTCCGGAGGTTCGAGAGGGGCCTGCATAGGCCATGTTTCTCCTGAAGCCGCTGACCGGGGGCCCATCGCTGCCCTGAAGACAGGCGACATGATCTCCATCGACATACCGGGGCGAAGCATGACGGTCGACCTCGACGACGGGACGATCAGGGAGCGGATCGCCGCCCTGCCGGCTTTTGAGCCCAAAATAAAGAAAGGATACCTTGCCCGCTATGCGCAGATGGTCACATCGGCCAATACGGGAGCTATCCTGAAAACCCAGTTTTCTCCTGAACAAAAATAAGTTCAAACCATGACAGAACCCGGACAGAAACTGAACGGATCCGAGATATTCTTCGAGTGTCTACGGCGTGAGAACGTCGAATATATTTTCGGCTACCCCGGCGGAGCCCTGCTGAAAGTTTACGAAACCCTCCATGACGTCAAGGACATCAAGCATATCCTCGTCCGTCACGAACAGGGCGCAACCCATATGGCCGAAGGCTATGCACGTGCCACCGGCAGGCCGGGCGTGGTGCTGGTCACATCGGGACCCGGTGCGACCAATACGGTCACGGGCATTTCGAACGCCTACATGGACTCCACGCCGATGGTGGTCTTCACCGGACAGGTGCCAAGCACGCTGATCGGCAACGACGCTTTCCAGGAAGCCGACATCGTGGGCATCACCAGGCCGATCACCAAGCATAACTTCCTTGTCAAGGATGTCAAAGAGCTGGCCTCCACCATCCAGAAGGCATTCTATCTTGCCACGACAGGAAGGCCCGGTCCGGTGCTGGTCGACATGCCGAAAGATGTGCTCAACGCCGAATGCATCTTCGAGTGGCCGGAAAGCGTCGATATCCGGGGATATAAACCGACGGTAAAGTGCCACACGAACCAGGTCCAGAAGGCTGCGAAAATGATCGCGAAGGCCAAGCGCCCACTCTTCTACATCGGCGGCGGCGTGATCACAGCCGAAGCGTCTGCCGAGTTGCAGAAGATCGCAATCGATCAGGATATCCCGGTCACCATGACTCTCCAGGGGCTCGGAGCATTCCCCGGCACACATCCGCTGTCGATGGGCATGCTGGGCATGCACGGCACGTTCTGGGCGAACCAGGCGGTCAACAACTGCGACCTGCTCATAGCCGTGGGCGCCAGGTTCGACGACCGCGTTACAGGCAAGGTCGAAACTTTCGCCACGCAGGCGTTCAAGATCCATAACGACATCGACCCGACCAACGTCGACAAGAACATCAAGGTCGACCTGCCTGTCGTGGGTGACGCAAAGGATTTCCTGGCCTCGATACTGAGCGAGCTGCCGAAAAGCCATGAGGACAGGAGCGCATGGCTCGCCCAGATCAAAACATGGCAGGAGCAGTGCCCGATGACCTACTCAGTCGAAGAGGATTCGCTGAAAACCGAGTTCGTCATCGATGAGGTCTCTAAACAGACCAAAGGGCATGCCGTGATCGTGACCGACGTCGGACAGCACCAGATGTGGACCGCACAGTACTACAAGTTCACCGAACCGCGTTCGATCATCACCAGCGGCGGACTCGGCACGATGGGCTTCGGCCTGCCTGCAACGATCGGCGCTGCGTTCGGCATTACCGATCGCCCGGTCGTCTTGTTCTGCGGCGACGGCGGCCTGATGATGAACATCCAGGAGATGGTGACAGCGGTACACAACAAATTGCCGATCAAAATCTTCCTGATCAACAACCGCTATCTCGGCATGGTCCGCCAGTGGCAGGAGCTGTTCCACAAGGAGAAGTATTCGTTCACCGACCTGGAGGACAGCAACCCTGATTTCGTGAAGCTGGCAGAAGCGTTCGGTTGCAAGGCCGTCAGCGCAGACACGCCAGAAGCCGCCAGGAACGCGATCTCCGAGGCGCTCGCCTACAACGATGGTCCGATGTTTGTCGAGTTCCGCGTCGTCAGGAAGGACATGGTTTTCCCTATGGTCCCTGCCGGCGGGTCGATTTCCGATATGCTTCTTGCCCGGTTGAATCCTAAAACCATGGTATAAGGACGCCCTGATACACTTCGGGATATTTGATAGGCCCATGTAAATATATCCGTCAGTCGATAACATCAAAAGCCGCTATAAGACAATCACTTATAGCGGCTTTTGCATTTGCTGGCGTTCAGCACATTTACTGATAACAGCAGTTTACAGGTTTATCAGGGTTCATTCACCAGAAATCCGATTGATCTCTATTCCGATGAATGCTTGGCGATAACCACCGACCAGCTCTGATCGCCGATGGTCACCACAACTTTAAGCGGAAGCCCGCCCTGAGGCACATCACTCGCTGTGAACGCTTTTGCCTGACGATCATACTTCAGCCATGCCGGCAATGGAGACCCATCCTCCAGATTTACGCGCTCGGCAGCACCCTGAGGCAGATTTGGTACCGAAGCAATGTCTGCAGCCGCACGCCTTACCTCTTCAGGAAGCAGGAAGCTGAACGCTACGCCAGGTCGAGCCAGGTCTTCAGGAACAGATACCCCGATAAACCCGCACGTATCTGCTACAGGTTCGCTGATCAGTTTCACAACCAGCCCTTCAGGCGTCGAGAATAAGGTGTTGTTGGCCGCATCAGTGGTTGTAACTGTCGACGACGGTGCTGATACTGTTACCACATTGACATTCGGCACCTGAGGATTGAGGTTGACCGGCAGCTGCTCCACCGGTGGCGCCGCAGGATTTTGTGCTCCACTGATAGTCAGCCTGCCGTCAATGAACTGCAATGCGTAGTTCGTCGATGTATTGCCGACAGGTGTGATCACATAGGTTCCTGCGTTCACGGCGCCCTGCGATGTACCGATGTAGGAGATTACCCCTCCAAGATCTGCAGGGTTTTCTCCGGCGACAAAGCCGATCCAGACGACCCCGTTTCCTCCATAGTACGCTTGCCCGTTGTAAGTCTTTGTATCGTTATTTGCAGTCACCGTCATTGCCTTCGCTGTGATGTGTCCCGCACCGCCGGCCGTCGCCGGCAGCACATAGTTGCTCGACAGCGTCCCTGCTCCTGCCGCGAAGTCTTCGTTTGCAAGCGTTGTCGTTACCATCTCAGCTGTCAGGACATCCTTGCTGTTGTATGTCCCCTGCGTCTTTGTCACCGTGAAGTTTTCTCCGCTTACCAAACCGGACAGACTGTAGTTGCTGTTCGCGAGTGTCGCATCCGTATAACCGTTGTACGTCTTCGTCGGATCACCAATGATGCTTGCCGTCAATGTCCTGGCATTTATGTTCACTGCCGCATTGGCATGATCGAGCGTAGGCAACTGGTAGTTGCTCGCCAGTTCACCGTTGATTCCGTCTGCAAGTGTAATCGTATTGATTCTGTTGGTGGCATTATCGACTACATCCTTGCTTAACGACGTCGCATTGCTGTAGCTTAACGTCTCCGTCCCGACACCCGTCGTTATTGTAACCGCTCCGGCAAGGCTCGTATCACCATTGTAGGTCTTGGTCGCCGACAGCTCAACAGTCTTCGCCGTTATGTGGCCCGCACCGCTGGCCGTCGTCGGAAGCACGTAGTTGCTCGACAGCGTTGAGCCCGTTGCCGTAAAGTCGCCGCTCGCAAGCGTCGTGCTCACCGTATCGGCTTCCAGGACATTCGCGCTGTTGTAACTGCCGGTCGCCTTGCCTACCGTGAAGTTTTCTGCGCCGACCAGTCCGCCAAGGCTGTAGTTGCTGCTCGTCAGCGTCGCAGCATCATTGCCGTTGTACGTCTTCGTCGGATCATTGA
>DATMYL010000107.1:0-69704 GCA_035560975.1 Chlorobaculum sp.
TGCGGGGTGCGGCAGTCCCCTCCTCCTTTTTCCATCAATCTCGGCGCTATGGCTCCGAACGGCAAAAACCGGCTGGCGGCGGCATTGTTCGCCATCCTGCTTGGTTCGTTCGGCATCCACAAGTTTTATCTCGGTATGACCGGTTGGGGCATCGTGTACCTGCTGTTATGCTGGACCGGCATTCCTGCCATCGTGGGCATTATCGAGGGCATTCTCCTGATGGCTATGAGCGACGAGGAGTTCGCCCGGAAATACGGCCAATTCTGAACTTGGCGACCTCGAACATTTTCCCCTGAAGTAACCGGCCGCATGCCGGTAAATAATCGATGTAAAGCATATGAGTTCGATACTGAGCTGCAGCAAACTGAAGAAGATCTACAACAAGCGTGAAGTGGTCAAAAGCTCGACCCTGCAAGTAAAACAGGGCGAGATCGTAGGATTGCTCGGGCCGAACGGTGCCGGCAAGACCACCACCTTTTACATGATTGTCGGGCTCATCAGGCCTGACGCCGGCGAGGTACTGCTCGACAATGAGAACATCACCGAGCTGCCCATGTTCAAAAGGGCGCGAAAAGGTATCGGGTACCTGCCGCAGGAGGCGTCGGTGTTCAGGAAGCTGACCGTTGAGGAAAACATCCTCGCCGTGCTCGAGTTCACCTCCATGTCGAAGGCTGAGCAAAGGGAAAAAACCGACCGGATGCTTGAGGACCTTGGCATCGCAGGTATCAGGAAAAGCATGGGCTACGCGCTGTCAGGCGGCGAGCGTCGGAGGACGGAGATCGCCCGCGCCCTCGCGCTCGACCCGAAGTTCATCCTCCTCGACGAGCCGTTCGCAGGCGTCGACCCTATTGCCGTGGAAGACATACAGCAGATCGTCGAGGGTCTCGTCAAGCGGAACATCGGAGTGCTCATCACCGATCATAACGTGCACGAAACGCTGTCGATAACCAATCATGCCTATCTGCTGTTCGACGGCAACATATTCATGGAGGGCACGCCGGAGCAGATCGCCGACAACGCCGAAGCCCGCAAGCTTTACCTCGGCGAAAAGTTTACCCTTGAACGGTACTGACCCACCCCAGGCAGCTATACGCAATTTTTTGATTTCTATTGACGTTTATATTTATAGTCTTTAGAAACATATTGATTAGATTGCTATTAATTAGACACCTCGCAGCTATTCAATGAAATACAGAATATTCAGTAAAGTGAATTGTCGGAGGCAATGACACCATGAACATTCTTTTGCTCTACCCGGAGTTTCCGGACACCTTCTGGAGCTTCAAGCACGCCCTCAAATTCGTCAAGAAAAAGGCCTCACTGCCGCCGCTCGGCCTGATTACGGTCGCGGCCATGCTGCCGAAGTCATGGGAACGGAGACTTGTCGATCTGAACGTCAAACCGCTAAGGGCAGAGGATCTCGCATGGGCCGACATCGCTTTCGTCAGCGCAATGGCTGTACAGCAGGACTCCGCACGCCAGTTGATCGCTCGCTGCAAGGCTGCGGAAATACCCGTTGTTGCCGGAGGACCGCTCTTCACGACTGGATACGAGCAGTTCCCCGAGGTCGACTATTTCGTACTCAACGAGGCGGAACTCACCCTGCCCCGCTTCCTCGAGGATCTGGAACAGGGCATCCCGCAAAGGCATTACTCCTGCGACGAGTTCCCCGACATCACCAAAACCCCGGTCCCGGAATGGGGGCTGCTCGACATAAAGAAATATGCGTCGATGGCCCTCCAGTTCTCCAGGGGCTGCCCGTACCGTTGCGACTTCTGCAACGTCACTACACTGTTCGGCCATAAAATCCGCACAAAAACGAGTGCCCAGATCATCGCCGAACTGGAAGGAATCAAAAAGCGCGGTTGGCATGAGAATATATTTTTCGTTGACGACAACTTCATCGCCCACCGTTCATACCTCAAAAAAGAGCTGCTGCCGGCCCTGATCGCCTGGCGTGAATCGAACGGCATCGAGAACACCTTCTACACGGAGTGTTCAATCAACCTTGCCGACGACGCCGAGCTGATGGATCTTATGGTACGGGCCGGCTTCAACCAGGTGTTTATCGGCATCGAAACTCCTGAGGACACGGCATTGCAGGAGTGCGGCAAACAGCATAACACGTCGAGGAACATGCTCGAAAATGTCCGTCGCATACAGAATGCGGGCATGCAGGTGCAGGGCGGCTTCATCGTCGGGTTCGACAGCGACACCCCGACGATTTTCCAGAAACAGATCGAGTTCATCCAGAAGAGCGGCATCGTGACCGCCATGGTCGGCATCCTGCAGGCCCTGCCCGGTACGAAGCTTTACGAACGCATGAAGAGTGAGGGACGTCTGCTGAGCCATTCCACCGGCGACAATGCCGACAGCAACACGAACATCATCCCGATCATGGATCCTGAAGTCCTGCGCAAAGGGTACCGGGAGATGATGAACCACCTCTACGCCCCCAAACATTACTACGAGCGAGTCAAGACCCTTCTGAAGGAGTCCCCTGCTCCCAGGATCAAAGAGCGTTTAAGGATGAGCCAGCTCATGGCCTTCCTTCGATCAACGGTCATGCTCGGCGTGATCGGCAGGGAGCGGTTCCAGTACTGGAAAATACTGATCTGGGCCGCTTTCCATCGCCAACAGGCGTTGCCTCAGGCAGTAACGCTGGCCATTTACGGACACCATTTCCGGAAGGTCTGCGCCCTGCACCTCAAGGACAGACGCGGAGCCTCCAGATAAGCTGATTTTCGGGTTCCCCCTGCGTGCCCCCTGTTTGCCGACAGGGGGTTTCCTGCGTATCTTGATGTAAAACGACTTCATGATCGCAGAACAATTCCTCTTCCGCTCTGAAGGCGGCTTCATACGTATCCCCATCTGGGGCCATATCCCGTTGAGCACGCCCCTTAAAAAGATTCTTGCCCACCCCTCGTTCCTCAGGTTGAAGGGTATCCGACAGCTTTCGTTTTCCCAGCAGGTCTATCCCGGAGCGACCCATACCCGCTTCGAGCATTCGATCGGTGTCTATCACCTTATGAAGCTGATTCTCCAGCGAATGGTGACCAATCCCCTCGCAATGGAGCTGCAAAGCGACCGGTTCCGGTTTGACGACGAGGCATGCAGGACGCTTCTGTCCACATGCCTGCTGCACGATATCGGCCACTATCCGCACGCCCATGTCCTTGAAGAGATCGCACCTGCCGGCGCTTCCGACAGCGTTTTTGCGCACCATGAGACCCTGACCGGCATGTTCATCAACCAGGAGCATCCCGGGACGGCGCCGATCGCTGCCATCCTGCACGATGACTGGAAGGTCGATCCCGACACCGTCGTCGATATCGTTTCGGGCAAGTCCTCGCATCGGCTGGGAAAGCTCATCAGCGGCACCCTCGACCCCGACAAGATGGATTACCTGATGCGGGACGCGCATCACTGCAACATCCCCTACGGCAGCATCGATATCGAGCGCCTCGTGGAGTCCTTCGTGCCGGACCCCGAGCGCGAACGGTTCGCAATCACGGAGAAAGGGATCGCACCGCTTGAAAGCCTCCTGTTCGCCAAGTACATGATGATGCGCAACGTCTACTGGCACCATACGAGCAGGACCTTCTCGGCCATGCTCCGCCGGCTCCTGCAGGATATCGTGGACGAAGGAGCTGTCGCGACGGACGCCCTGCGTGATCTTTTCTATTTCAGTTCGGACGACAGGGTGCTCTTCGAGCTCGACCGGTTGATCGGCGGCCTCGGGCTGCCGGCCCGCGACCTTCTCGAGTCGATACAGAATCGCCGGGTCTACAAACGGGCCATGACGATACGTCCCTATCTCGAACCCTCGATGGAGATCGATCCGGTCTGGTTCGCCTATAGCTCGGACCACCGCAAGCGCAAGAGTACCGAGATGGAGATCTGCGCCATGCTGGGCAGGAGGATCAACAAGCCGCTGCAGGGCCATGAGGTGCTGATCGATGCGCCGGCCCCCAAGGATGTGTTCGATTACGACGATTTCAGGGAGCTTCGGGTCTATCCGACGAAACACGAGCACCGCCACCTCATGCATGATGGTGCGTCAGGCGGGTACATACGGTTCGATGATTTCCGTGAATCGGTGTTCAGGTCCGATTTCATCCTCTCGTTCGAGCGATACACGAAGAAGTTCCGCGTACTCTGCCGCCCGGACCTCGTGGAACCGTTGTCGGGTCTCGAGGATGAGGTCATGGAAATCTTGCTGCGTTAATTTTTGTTATATTATTGTTCAACAAAACCATAGAGACCATGGAAAATCAGGACAAATACTACAAGGGGCTGTTCTTCGGCGCCGTGCTCGGCGCAGCCGTCGGCACCATCATGGGACTGCTGTTCGCGCCCCGCAAGGGAGCGGATACCCAGTTGATCATTTCAGGCAAGCTGAAACATGCCATGGACAAGGCTGCCGAGCTCTATGAGGGCTCCGAGCATGACGAAGCATACAGCAACGAGGCCAAACACCGCTCGCAGGAGATCATCGACAGCGCACGGGACGAAGCTCGCAAGATCCTCGATGAAGCAAACAACATCATCAGGGACATCCGCGGCCAGTCCAAAAGCCTTGAGAACTGACCCATGCTGAAATACTCAGGGACTGCCTCAGGCTCAGCAGGAACGGTCGTGCTTCTGCATGCTTTTCCTGTATCCGGACAGATGTGGGATCCCCAGATCTCCGTACTTGAAAAAGCCGGTTTCAGCGTTATCGCCCCTCAAGTTTACGGATTCGACGGGTCGCCAATGCGAATAGAGTGGAACATGGAGGATTTTGCCCATGACCTTGCCCGACTGCTCGATTCCCTCGGCATCGGAAAGGTCACCATTGCCGGATTGTCGATGGGAGGATACCAGGCGTTCGCGTTTTACCGCCTCTATCCTGAACGAACGGAGTCGATCGTGCTCTGCGATACCCGTGCGAATGCCGATGCTCCGGAAGCTTACGCCCAGCGCATGGATTTCTGCAAGGCTGTAGAGGCAAACGGACCTGGCGAGGCCGCCGACCGGATGGTGCCGAACTTTTTTGCCGCTGATACCTACGAATCGAACCCCGGTCTGGTCTCGAAAACCCGTGAGATGATCACCCGCCAACCTGCTTCGGCCATCAGCGACGCCATGAAAGCGATTGCAGGAAGAGCCGACTCCACTGACCTGCTGCAGGAGATCCGTTGCCCGGTGCTCATCCTGAACGGCGATGAAGACCGTGTTACCACCCCGGAAACGGCAGCCTTCATGCACTCCCAGATTCCCGGTTCGCAACTCGAGATCCTGCCTGGCGCCGGACACCTGTCAAACCTCGAACAGCCGGAACTCTTCAACCGCCTGCTGCTGGAACACCTGAAAAGCCTGTAGAACCTGGAAGCACCAAGCCTGGTTCTTTGTCCCATCCGCCTTTGCACATAAGAAGTTTTCTCAGTTTTGCTGCTGGAACAGCCTCTTTCCCTGAGGTGTCCTGGAATACGGGCGGACACGCAGGTCCGCCCCTACGGGGATGGATGACAGGACATATCCATGTATTTATAGATTGGCGTTTGGCATATAATCCAGGAATCGTCATTGAATTATAATACCTGACTGTAGGGGCGAACCTGTGTGTTCGCCCTTCCCCTGGGAGTTGCGGCACTGCGGTCGGTTCGCGAACCGACCGTATTGATGACAGCAATTAACGGAGCAATTATGAGACAACCTCCTGCACAATTCTGCTTTTGAAGGGAAGATTATGGGCTGGAATCCGGCGTTCACGGGTGCAGATACTGACTGAACACAAAAGAGGCCGTCTCATCAGTTGCAATGAAACGGCCTCTTTTTCCTTGTCTATCCGTGGGCTCCCCTTTACTGTTTCAGCGATTCGATAATGCTGAAGAAGTTGGGGAAGGAGACGCCGACGACCTCGCGGTCGGACAGCACCAGCGATGCGCCTGCCGCTTCAGCTGCAATGGCGAAGCTCATGGCTATGCGGTGGTCGTCGAAACACTCGATCACGGCATCCTGGGGAATGTTGCCCGTCCTGCCCTTCACGACGAAGCCGTCAGGATACTGCTCGCAGTCGAATCCGAGACGCTGCAGGTTGACGACGATCGCGTCGATCCGGTCGCTCTCCTTGGTCCGCAGCTCGGCGGCGTTGTGCAGTTCGAACTCACCCGAGACGAACGCTGAAAGGACCGCCAGCATGGGTACTTCGTCTATCACGCCCGCAACGACAGCATGGTCGCTTATCCTGAGCGGTTTGAGCGACGAGCAGCTCCTGACTACGATATCGCCGATCAGCTCCCCGCCTACCGAACGGGCGTTCTCGATGACGAGACCGGCTCCGGCCTCCTGGAGAAGGTCGATATAGGCTACACGGGTCGGATTGAGGCACACCTGCCTGAGCACGACTTCGGAGCGCTCCCCGAGAAGGCCGAGCGCGATCATGAAACAGGCCGCCGAAGGGTCGGCCGGCACATGGAACGGCTTTGCCGCAAGGGGTTTCCGTCCGTCGATGATGATCTCCCTGACACCGTCCGGGCGGTCGATGGTCTCCAGGCCGAGCATGAGTTCGGTATGGTCGCGCGACCGGATCGGCTCGATAATTTTCGACCGGCCGTCGGCATGCATGGCGGCGAATGCCACCAGCGATTTCACCTGCGCAGATGGGACTGGAAGATGGTACTCGATGGGCTTCAGCTCCCTGTTGCCCACGATGACGACCGGAGCCGTTCCTGCAGGCGAAAGGGTGATCTCTGCGCCCATCTGCCGAAGCGGATCGGCAATCCTCTTCATCGGGCGCTTCATCAGGGATGCGTCCCCGACAAGTTCACTCCTGAAGGGCTGCGCGGCAAGAATGCCGGCAAGCATCCTCATGGTGCTCCCGGAGTTGTTGCACATCAGCGGGCCTGACGGCTCACTGAAGCTCCAAAGGCCACGGGACTCCATCACCACGTTCCTGACGATGCGGCCGTCACCGGCCGGCAGCTCCTGCTGGCGGATGGCGATGCCGGCATCTTTCAGCACGGAAAGTGTCGACTGGTTGTCATATCCTCCGGAAAAGTTGCTGATTTCGGTGGTTCCTTCGGCCAGTGCGCCGATGAGGGCTGCGCGATGCGATATCGATTTGTCCGGGGGAAGGCTTGAAACCTCGCCTTGAAACACGCTCATGGATGGCAGTTTATTGTTGACAAAAAAAAAGCAACTCCACGAGGAGCTGCTTTTTGTAAACCTGGCAATCTATCAGGAATTGCGCTCTTCGTTGGCTCTCTGAGCCCGGCGCTTGCATCTTGAACGTTTCAGGCGGCTGTCGATCGAAGGCTTAACGAAGTAGGCCTTTTTACGAAACTCTTTCAGAACCCCTGCTCTCTCGTACTTTTTCTTGAAACGCTTGAGAAGCTTGTCGATGGATTCGTTTTCATTTATCTGAACACTAACCAATGAAATTCACCCCCTTCCTTGAAGATCTAACGTCTTAATTTAAGTTTGATAATATCGGACAGCGAGTCAGAGCTTTTCTGTTTGCCCTGATTGAGCTGCACATTTTCCAGAAGCTGCTTTCTTCCGCTTTTGCAGAATTCCACGATAATAACGTGGGCGCCGCTTCCTGTCGCCTGCTTTTCACGAACCACTCCGACTTCGCCGAGGGATTCATGGAAAACAGCATCACCCTGTGCATAAATGCCGTGAGGTGTATAAACCTGGCAATCTTCAGGCTTGAGCTCTTCCGGGCTCAGTTCCCTGTCGATCTGTATCTGCCACTCCTTGAGGAGATGGACCTGATTGCATGCCGAACAGCGGATCCAGTACTGGTTCTCGGATGCCGACATGAGCTGACCGCCCTGCGCGGATTTCTTATCTTTCGATTTTTTCTCGGGCGATCCAAACAAAAGATCATCGTCCTTCGGTTTGTCGCTGGGCTTCCACTCACCGACGAACGTCTGTTCGGTGACGCCTCCGCACCCATCGCAAAAACCTGGCTTGATTTTTCCTTCGAGAATATACTGTCTTTTTCTGGACTCTACCTTCATAAACTGTCGCTGTTGTTGGTGGCATTCTGCATGCCGCCCTGTCATGCGCTAAAAAAGCGGTTCAATGAAACCCCTGAACCGGCGCTATCGTCGAAAGCTTCATCATACCCGTTCCGGGCCATCGTTACGCTTCAAGTCTGACGAAAATGAAGATTGGTAAGGCGCTTCTGCGGGTACAGCTGGCTTGCAGGGCCCCTGTTGACGGCACCAGATAAATGCATGTTCAGGACTGCTTAAATAAGTAAATCCACTAAAAAAAACAACCCCTTAATTCAGGCACTTCTCACTTGTGGGTCAAGGCATCGATAAGATCAGATTTGGTAATCAGTTGCAGTCGACCATCACTGAGGCTTATGAGCACGCCTGCCGCACTTTTCTGCAACTTTTCCGACAGCTCGGAAATGGTCGCCTCGGGTTGGCAGACAGGAAACGGTTTCTCCATGAAGGCGACAACCTCGGCGTTCATGGCGGCATCGTTTTCAATAAGGATCGACAGAATCTGGTTCTCGCTGATGCTGCCGATCGGAGAACCGAAAGAGACGATGGGCATCTGGGAGACATCGTTCTGCTTCATCATTTCGAACACGTCCGAAAGCGTCTGCTCGGGAACGGCAAAAATCAGGTCCTTGCGGGCCTTGCGCTGAAGGACATCGTCGGCGGTAATCTGGTCGAGCGCCGTCTTCGATTTGCGGTAGAAGCCGTTTCTGCGCATCCATTCGTCATTGTAGATCCGCGACATGTCATACGCCCCGAAATCGCTCATCACAACCACAACGACCGCATCTTCGCCGTAAGCCTCACCTTCCCTGAGCGCCGCAGCCATTGCAGCACCTGAAGCGCCGCCGGCAAACACTGCTTCCAGACGCAGCAGTTCACGACCGCAGTTGAATGCATCGGCATCGCTGACCTGGACTATCTGGTCGATCACGGAAGGATCCCAGAATGAGGTGGCCTGAAGCGCTCCGATATCCTTCAACTGGGAAGCAGCCTGAGAACCAGGCGTCCGACCGCTATGAAGGTCCTGATAAACCGACCCTTCTGGTTCGACGCCTATGATCCGTATGAGGGGGTTGACCGATTTGAGATAGCGCCCGATCCCAGAAATCATGGCTCCGGACGCCATCGGCACGAACACGTGCGTAACGTTGCCGGCAGTCTGGCTGTAAATCTCGGGCCCGGTGCCGGACTCATGCACCTGTCTGTTGATGGGGTTTTCATACATGTTGGCGAACCATGCGTGCGGAAGCGTCCTGACCAGATTTTCCGCTACAGCGACACAACTCCTCGGATCACCTGGCAATGCGTCTGACGAGGTGAGTACCATTTCGGCGCCGAGAGCCCTGAGCACCTCCTGTTTTTCCATGCAAATGCTTTCGGGGGCGACGAGAAGGAGTTTGTATCCCCGGCTGACACCCGCCATGGCCAGTGCGATGCCGCTTGTGCCGAAAGTCCAGTCGACCAGCGTCATGCCTGGATGAATGATGCCACGATCCTCTGCGTCCCTTATGATCGTTGCAGCAACCCTGCAATAGTGCGAAAAGCAGGGGTTCATATATTCGAGCTTTGCCATGAATCGGGGACGCTTCTGCCTTGAAAGCTGCTTCATGAGCACCAGGGGGGTATTGCCCGCAATATCAAAAATGTCGTAAGTCATGGCGATCCGGTATATGGTTTAGATTAATAATAAAACAAATAATTGTTCATTTTCTGTGCCGGGGTGCAGTCGCCATTGACCATTGTCTTGAAAATCATGGACAAAAAGTGTTTTTTAAAGCATATCCGGTACGCCGAACCCAACCAAACAAGATCCAGCAACGATTTGAGCGACGATCACGAACAATGCCCCCAAGGCAACACAGCACCTGACGACCATCTTTCAGAAGCGCTCATCTCGCTCGGCAACCTCCGGCACAACCTCGCCTGCATTCGCGCTGCCATAGATCCGCGATGCCGCATCCTGGGCATCGTCAAGGCCAACGCTTACGGTCATGGTGCGGGAGAGGTCACGGCAGCCCTGGAGCAGGAGGGGGTGAGGGATTTCGGCGTCGCCAACATCCATGAAGCCATCGAGTTGCGCCATGGCCACCGCATGCAGGAGGATTCGCGCATCCTGGCCTTCGCCGCCCCCTTGCCGCAGCAGATCGGACTTTACCTGCAGCATGGGGTCGAGATGACCGTTTGCGGCCACGAAACAGTGGACGCTGCCGAATCGACGGCCTCTGCCAGTGGAAAAATACTCCGGGTGCAGGTCAAGGTCGATTCCGGAATGGGACGGCTCGGCGTCGCGCCTGAAGAAGCGGCTTCGCTCCTTGATGCGATCGACCGCTCACCTCACCTCGAACTGGCCGGCATTTACACCCATTTCGCAGAAAGCCACAAACCCGACGGCTTCACATCCCTTCAGCTCGAACGCTTCCTCGGTGTGACAGAAGCCTACGAGCGATCTACAGGTAAAACCATCCTCAAGCACGCAGCGAACAGCAGCGCAATCGTTTCGGTGCCCGGGTCCCGGCTCGACATGGTCCGGCCAGGGATCCTGCTTTACGGATGCCACCCGGTAGACAACGATCCGACCTCCATGCCGGTTCGTCCGGTCATGCAGTTCCAATGCCGGGTCATTTTCGTCAAGGAGGTACCTGCAGGCACGACGGTCAGCTACAATCGGACCTGGACAGCTCCCGGACCGAGAAGAATTGCGACGATATCGGCGGGTTATGCCGACGGGTTCCACCGCACGCTCTCCAACCGATCGGCAGTGTTCATCAACGGCCGGGAGTACGGACAGGTCGGCACGATAACCATGGACCAGACGATGGTCGATCTCGGCGACGACCGCTCTGTAAAAACCGGAGACACCGCAGTGCTCTTCGGATGGGAGGGACCTACGGCCGGCAGGCAGGCCATCGCCGCCGGCACCATCAGTTACGAACTGCTCTGCTCGGTATCGAGAAGGGTCAGGAGGATTTTCGTCTGATTACATAAAAAACCGGAACAGAACATTCACCCCTATGAATCTTCTGCAGAATTTTGCCGTAAAGCTCGGGATAACCCGGGCTGAAATGACCGCAGTGACCATCCTGATCTTTTTCCTTGTCCTGGGAGGAGCCGTCAGGTACAACGGTTCTGTCCAGGAGGCCGACCGCCTCATTAAAAAGGCAGAGGCATCACGTTACTCCGAAGCTGAGGTCGACAGCTTGCTCCGGCTCGCTCCGAGCGTCGATTATGCTGCCGGGGACGATGCCGCCCAGGGTTCCGGGGACGAAACCGGCGACAGGCAGGAGCACGTAGCGGGACGATCGGCCCGTACGCAGAAAAAACAGTTCACCGGAACGGTAGCGTTCAACTCTGCTTCGGCATCGCAGTTACAGAAAATCCCAGGCGTCGGCCCGGTCATGGCAAAACGGCTCGTGACGTTCCGAACGGAAAAAGGGGGAAAAGTGAAACAATTTGACGATTTTCTGGAAGTGAAGGGAGTGGGCAATAAAAAGCTCGAACTCCTCAAAAAGCATCTTACCCTCGAATAATGAGCAGAAGCCAGATCGCGTGCGCGCTCGACGCCAGGACAACGACCATCGTCAGAGTCAAATCGACCGGCACGTCTTCGTTCACCATGACCATGTGCCGCACGTTCAATGCGGGCCTTGACGCCATGAGCGGACCGAAGGGCCGGAAAACGGCCATGAAGCTAAGCTCGATGCTCAGGGAGTGGAAGGACGAGCCGGTTGCAATCACCTACTCCCCTTCGGAGATCATGACCCTGCCGGCATGGTTCCCTGCACAGACCACGCAGGACAGGCACGACAGCCTCTGCAGAATCGAAGCCGGATATTTCCTCAGGAACATCGAAGAGTGGTCGTGGAATGCATTTGCCATGGATCAAACTTCGGATCATCCCGCTGAACTGGAAGGGCAGATGCTGATGTTCTACCCGGCTGAACCGGCCCGGTCAATTGAAAAAGAGCTGCAGCAAGCCTGCCGGGTGGGTATGAGCGGACTCCATATCGAACCGGTCGCACGCCTCTCGGCAGGCACGACGGAACCGTTCCCGGTGCTCGAACTCGAAGAGCGCTATGCTGCGTTCTATGTGTCTGTAAACGGAAAAATAGGGTATTTCAGGTACTGGCCGGTCAAGAGCGGCAACGAGAGGGAATATTTCGCCATCACGGAGCTGAAGTCATCCCTGGTCACCGGTGTGCCTGTCTGGGTAACGGGTACCGCAGCTGATGCCCCGGCTATGCAACGAATCGGCCGGGAGACATCCCTCACCCTTCAAACACTCGGCATTCCAGCCTGGGTCTCCTCAACAAAAGACGCGGGAAAAGGCAAATCCATGACTTCATTGGTCAGAGCCGTAAGCACTGCGATCATGGCGCTGTCCTGAACTCCAGGTTTCGAAGCTCTCCCCTCCATCTGTTCCCCGGGTTGAAACCCGGGGCTACTGAAGAGAATGTAAGAGCTTAATGTCCGGAGTCCCGACATGTCGGGACACCTGATTATGGGACTGACTCTGCGGGGCTAAACTCACTACTCCACCCTCACCCCGGCTTGAAAGCCGGGGCTATTGAAGAGAATGTAAGAGTTGAATGTCCGGAGTCCCGACATGTCGGGACACCTGAGTATGGGACTGATTCTGCGCGGCTATAGCGCTATTTAAAGTTTTCCTACCAGCACCTCGGCTATCTGGACTGCGTTGGTGGCGGCGCCCTTGCGGAGGTTGTCGGCGACGACCCACATGTTCAGGGTACGGGGATTCCAGTAATCCGGACGCAGACGCCCGACGAACACTTCATCTTTCTCGTACGAAGTGAGCGGCATCGGATAGAGCCTTGCGGAAGGATCGTCCTGAAGCACGATGCCCGGTGAACCGGCAAGCAGCTTACGGACATCCTCGATGTCGAAATCGCTTTCGAGCTCCACGTTCAGGGATTCGCCATGACCGCCGTAAACCGGGATGCGCACCGTGGTCGGAGAGACCGACAACTTCTGGTCGCCCATGATCTTCCTGGTCTCGTTGACCATTTTCATCTCTTCCTTGGTGTAACCGTTGTCGGTAAACGAATCGATCTGCGGCACGGCGTTGAATGCGATCTGATGGAAATGGGTAAACTCCGCCGGAACCAGGCCGGCCAGCTCGCTTTCAAGAGCATCCCGTCCGGCCTTGCCTTTGCCGGTCACGGACTGGTATGTCGAGACGACGATGCGCCTGACGCCGTAACGGTCGTAGAGCGGCTTGAGAACCACGACCATCTGGATCGTCGAACAGTTAGGGTTTGCAATGATCTTTTCGGCTTTTCCGTCCTTGCCGAATATGGCTTCGGGGTTGACCTCAGGCACGACGAGGGGAATGCCCTCTTCCATGCGGAAAGCCGAAGAGTTGTCGATCACGACCGCTCCGGCCGCTGCGGCTACAGGCGCCCACTCCCTGCTCGCCGATGCTCCGGCCGAGAAAAGGGCAATATCTACTCCCTTGAAAATTTCCGCCGAAGGCACTTCGGTACTGAACTCCCTGCCCTGGAAAGTGACGACCTGCCCCCTGCTGCGGGGCGAGGCAAGAGGTACCAGCTCGCTGACTGGGAAATGGCGCTCTTCGAGCACCTGGATCATTGTTCTGCCGACAAGGCCGGTGGCGCCGAGAACTGCTACACGATAGCCTGATTCTGCACTGCTCATACGTATGAAAATGGATTGGTAAAGGTTCAATAATTTAAAATCAGTTTCGGCGAATGATCGTTCAGGGACTCTCCTGCCTCTTTCAGCAGTCCCTCCCTGTCGAGCGCTTCGCACTGCACCTCGAAACTTTCGAGGAGTTCGACGATAACAGCCGGTTCGAGTTCGCGGACAAGCAGGTTTCGCACGCGCGAAACGCCGGGCAACCCTTTCAGGTAGGTCGAGTAGTGGCGCCGCATTTCGAGGATACCGTATTTCTCCCCCTTGTACTGGACCGACAGGTGCATATGGTCGATGGCTGCCCTGATGCGTTCGCGATAGGTCGGCATCGGAAGGCGCACGCCCTGCCTGACGAGGCTCGTCGCCTGGGCGAAGATGAACGGATTGCCGATCGATCCGCGGCCGATCATGATTCCGTCTGCCCCGGTCCGGGCAAACATTGACACGGCATCGTCAGCGTTCCAGACGTCGCCGTTGGCGATCAGGGGTATGGAACAGGCGGCCTTTGCCTCGGCGATGCGCCCCCAGTCGGCGGTTCCCTTGTACATGTCGCTACGCGTCCTTCCGTGGACTGCGACAGCCTGGATTCCAGCGTCTTCGAGCCTGTGCACGATTTCGATGATATTGATCGAGTCGTGGTCCCAGCCAATGCGGGTCTTGGCCGTCACAGGAAGGCTGACGGCCTGCACTACGGCGGAGGCGATAGCGGAGAGCTTCTCCGGCTCCTTCAGCAAGGCGGCCCCGGCCCCTCGACCGGCGACCTTCTTGACCGGGCAACCGAAATTGATGTCGAGGTAGTCCGGCTCGTAGGTTTCGGCTATCGCCGCAGCCTCGACCATCGACTCGACCGTGCTGCCGAAGATCTGAACCGCGACAGGCCGTTCATGGTCGGCGACGGTCAGCTTCCTGATCGATTTTTCCGCACCCCGCCTGAGCGCCTCGGCGCTGATGAATTCAGTATAGACGATATCCGCCCCATGGCGCTTGCAGAGCTGCCTGAATGCCCTGTCGGTCACATCCTCCATGGGAGCGAGGATGATCGGGCGGTCGATATCGATCTTGCCTATGCGCATAATTCGATCTTATTCCTTAACGGCTGCGGGTGACATGAGTTCACGAACCTGCTCGCGGATCTTGTTGCGCAGTGCATCGTCCTCCCGAAGCAGCTTCTTGGCGGCATCGCGACCCTGTCCGAGCTTGTCGCTGCCGTAACTGAACCATGCTCCTGCTTTCTTGACGACGCCGAACTCGACGGCAAGATCGATCAGCTCGCCGAGCACCGAGATGCCTTCACCGTAGAGAATATCGAACTCGGCCGTCCTGAACGGTGGAGCGACCTTGTTCTTGACCACCTTGACCTTGGTGCGGCTGCCGGTAACCTCGTCGCCATCCTTGATCTGGGCGATCTTCCTGATGTCGAGCCGGACTGATGAGTAGAATTTCAGGGCCTTGCCGCCGGTCGTGGTTTCGGGGCTTCCGTACATCACTCCGATCTTGTCCCTCAGCTGGTTGATGAAGATGCAGACAGTGCTCGATTTGGAGATCGCACCGGTCAGCTTACGAAGGGCCTGGCTCATGAGCCTTGCCTGCAGGCCGACGACGCTGTCGCCCATCTCGCCTTCCAGCTCGGCCTGCGGCACGAGGGCTGCTACCGAGTCGATGACGATGATATCGATGGCTCCGCTGCGAACGAGGGTCTCGACGATGGAGAGCGCCTGCTCGCCCGATTCCGGCTGGCTTATCAGCAGCGCATTGATATCGACGCCGAGCTTGCGGCCATAAACCGGGTCGAATGCATGTTCCGCATCGACAATGGCTGCCGTGCCTCCGGCCTTCTGCGCTTCGGCAATGACATGCAGCGCCAGCGTGGTCTTTCCTGACGATTCAGGGCCGTAGATCTCGGTCACCCTGCCTCTCGGTAATCCTCCGACACCGAGCGCATAGTCGAGCGCCATCGAACCGGTCGAAATCGACTGGATATGCATGATAGGCGAATCGTCGCCCAGACGCATGATGGAGCCTTTACCGAACTGTTTTTCCAGCGTTTCTATGGCCAGATTGAGCTGTTTGAGCCTTGCCGGGTCGACTGTGGGCTGTTGCTTCTGTATCTCTTTTTCCATAATGATGTTCAATAGGGGTTGATGAGTTCTATGCAGAGCCTTAAGGAATGAATGTCCTGAAGGTCTCATCCAGCGGACGATAGGTCATGCCGAGTTCATTCAGCGACAGCCTGTTATTGTAATGTGCCTTATGTGAAGCCTGCCGGATGCTTTCGAGGCTGATGAACGAAGGACGTCCGGTAAAAAGCGACCAGAGTTCCCCTCCGGCACCTGCGACAAGCCCTGCGGCTCCCGACACCCGGAAAGGTTTTTTCGTCCGGCTGCCGGGTAGGGCGGCAATGCGGTCGAACAACTCCCTGAAGGAGAGGTTTTCCCCGACGATGATGTAGCGTTCTCCGGCCCGGCCCTTCTGCCACGCGGCGATATGGGCTTCTGCAACGTCACGGACATCGACGAATCCCGTAGCCCCATCAGGACAAAGCGGAAGACTGCCGCCGTAAATCATCTTAAGCACCTCGTTCGAAGAGCTGCCTGGCGCACCTTCTCCCTCGCCCCTGCCGATCACCACGCCAGGATTGACCATCACCACGTCAAGCCCTTCTGCTGCTCCCCTGCGGCACTCGAGTTCGGCCAGGTGCTTGGACTCCATGTAGACGTTGTGGCGCTGCCATTCGCTGAAAGAGGAGTGTTCGTTCGATTCCTGAGCCCCTTCACCGGCCCTGGCAGAACCAACGGCTGCGATCGAACTCGTTGACACCAGCCTGCGCACATTGGCGGCAAGGCAGGCATTAACGACGTTCCTTGTGCCCAGAACATTGGTTTCATAAAGCCGGTTCCGGAAATTCATGGTGTAGGCTATAAGGCCCGCACAATGAAAAACAACCTCCGCGCCTCGGACAGCCTCGTTAACAGCGATCGGATCATGGATGTCAGCCCTGACAATCTCGACCGGCAGCCCCTTGAGAAAGCCGGCATTCGACCCGTCCCTGACCGTAACCCGACAGCTGACCCCGTCACCGAACCTGCGGATCAGGTCAAAGACAAGCTGAGCCCCTATGTAACCCGTTGCACCGGTAATGAGTATTGGAATAGCTGACATGAAAACCTGACTTATGGTATCCCTCCGAATCTGCACGGAAAAGTGAACTCCTCATATGCAGAATATCAGGGAGATGACCCTTTGCGCAATACGAGCCTGACGGCCGTGCGCCGATTTGTACATAATAATAATAAGAATAAACTTACATTGCACTCAAATCCATCCACAAGCGTGAGAAAAAATATCACATCGATACCCGGCGACGCCGGCGACTCCGGGCAGCGGCTGTCAGCAGGCGTCATCCAGACAGGTACCCTTCCCAACGGCCTCCGCATAATCAGCAATCTGGTGCCCTACGTCCACAGCATCACGATCGGCATATGGATCAATGCGGGCTCGCGCGAAGACCCGAAGGGACTGGAAGGGCTGGCCCACTTCATCGAACATGCCGTCTTCAAGGGAACCCAGAAGCGCGACTATATCGAAATTGCGCAATGCATCGAACAGTCCGGCGGTTACATAGACGCATGGACCACAAAAGAGCAGACCTGCATCTGCGTCAGGTGCCTCCGCGAACACCTGCCCCTTGCCTTTGACCTGCTGGCCGACCTGGTCTGCAACCCGGTCTTTCCTCCGGAAGAGCTGGACAAGGAAAAAGAGGTCGTACTCGAAGAGATCAGCAGTGTGAACGACGCCCCTGAAGAGCTGATCTTCGAGGATTTCGACCGGCGATCGTTCCCCCGCCATCCCCTCGGCACTGCGATCCTCGGCACAGAAAAGAGCGTAGGCAAGATCAGGATAGAAGACCTTCGACACTTCATGGGCGTACATTACGTTCCGGAAAAGATGCTCGTCACGGCCGTCGGCAACATCGACCACAATGAACTCGCCGAACTTGCATCCTCATACCTGGGCGGCATGAACCAGGCATCGCCGGAAGCTCCGTCGCGCAGGCTTTTCGACCTCTCGGCATACAAGCCGTTCACGGCTACGCTGAAAAAGCGCGTCAGCCAGGCCCAGATCCTCCTTGGAACGGTCATTGCCCGCGACGACCGTCATTTCTGGGGACTCATGGTGCTGAACACCTTGCTGAGCAGCGGCATGAGCTCCATCCTGAACCTCGAATTGCGCGAAAAGCGGGGGTTGGTCTATCAGGCCTACTCCTCTATCGCCTTCCTTGATGAGGTCACGACGTTCAACATTTATGCAGGCACGGACAAGGGCAAAACCGAAAAGACGCTCGAAACCATTGCGGACCTTTTCACCGGCAGCAACCTCCTGCAACCCGATCCGGCCGAACTCGAAGCGGCGAAGTCCAAAATGCTCGGTTCGATGATCATGGGCATGGAAAAAATGACGCGACGCATGTCGCATATTGCGCAGGACATTTTCTACACAGGCCACTATATGTCACCCTCAGAAAAAGCCGGCCTCATCGAATCGGTCACTGCCGACGACGTGGCCGCGGCAATCGTTACGCTCGACATCCCGTCCCTGCTGTCGACGCTTGTCTACAAACCAGCGCGATAAAAGCCTTTAACGACCCTTTTTTTAAAAGCGTCGAAAAAATCGTATAATTCGGACTTTAATTTTTCAACCATAAACCGGTAACGAAAGCCTTGCAAAAGAATATCAGGAATGTCAGCGAAACCGAGCAGGAACTTGAAATCATTCTTACTGCCGAAGAATTCAAACCCGAACTCGACCTTGAACTGGAAGAGGCACGCAGATCCGTCAAGATCAAGGGCTTCAGGCCTGGTCATGTGCCCGCAGGCATGCTCAAGCGCTTTGTCGGGCCGTCCATAGAAGCATCCGTCGCGGAGAAAATGGCTTCGAAACATTTCGCCGCCATCGCCGAGGCAGAGAACCTGAACCCGGCAAGCCGTGCACAGATCGAAAGCTACAATTACGAGGGCGACCAGCTGACGATCCGCATGGTCTACGAAATCCACCCTGAGTTCGAGCTGAAGGATTTCAGCGGACTCACCTTTACCAAGGCCGAATACACCGTTACCGACGAGGATATCGACCGTGAAATAAGCCTGATCCTTAAAGGGCACGGCACACTGGTCAGCAGCAACGAACCGGCCGGAGAGGGCGATACGGTCATCGGAGACGTTGCGAAACTCGACGACGCAGGAGAACCTGTCGAAGGCGAGCATAACGAAAACCACCATTTCAACCTCGAATACCTGCCTGCAGACAATCCGTTCCGCGTGGCTCTCGAAGGCAAAAAAGGTGGCGATGTCGTCAATGTGACCATCGAACCGAAGGAAGAGGGCGACGAAACCGTACGCTACCGCATCGACGTCAAGGAGGTCAAGCACCTCGAATTGCCGGAGCTGAACGACGAACTGGTCAAGGAGATCACTCACCAGCGATTCGAAACCGTCGCAGACTTCAAGGCCGACGTCCGCATGCAGATCGAACAGCATTTCACCCACAAGTCCGAACAGGACCTGCTCGAATCCATTTCGGAAAAGCTGATCGAAGAGCATGAGATCCCGACGCCGAAATCCATGGTTGCTTCGTTCCAGAACATGCTCCTGGAAAATGCAAAACGCCAGGTCGGCGGCAAGCTGCCCAAAGGCCTCGACGAAACCGAGTTCCTCAACGCCATGAAGCCGAATGCCGAAAAGCATGCCCGCTGGCTCCTGGTCAGCCAGAAGATCGCACAGCTCAACGACCTGAGCGTCAGCGACGAGGACATCAGGGCCTATGCTGAAAAAGAGGCTGAAAAGGATTCCACGCTGAAAGCTGAAGATCTGGTCAACACCTACATGTCATCCGAATTCAGGGATTACATCGTCGACACGCTCATGAAAGACAAGATTTACGACGTGATCAAGACAAAGGTGAACATCACCAAAGAAGCTACCCCGATTCCGGCACACGAGGCCTGATCGCTCATCGGCACACAAAAAAAAAGAGGCTGTCCCAGATGCAATACTGAGACAGCCTCTTTTTTTTTGTATAAAATCGAAGGGACTAAAAGGGAACGGAAAGGACCAAAAGAACATAAAGGACCAAAGGGACGTAAGGGGTTCAAGAGGGACAGATGTTGCCAAAAGGCTGCCTCACCTTGACATTCGAGACAGCCCCTTTTTTTATGTCCTGCAAAACCTGTTGGGTCCGCTGTTTATTATCGTGTGTAGGGGCAGCGAACCGCCCTTGCGTGCAAGCGGACTACGCACAGAACCCGTAGGAGGCTGTCTCATAAGAAAAATCAGGAACGCCAAAACCCTGGGAACGCCGAGCTCCAGCTCGGCAATTCTTCAGCGAGATCCAGATTTTGCAATGAATGGGGAACATATTATCTCTGGCAGCGTTGACGCAGAGTCTTTTTGGTTATCCATAATAATGCCAAGCTGGAGCTTGGCGCTCCCGGCAATGCAATGAACCGGCATCATCTTGACTTATGAGACAGCCTCTTTTGTCCGCCTTTTCAGGAATTTCAACCCAACGTGCAGGGAGATAAATAAACAGCTATGCCTTCAGGCGGGCTCGACGACCGCCATGGCAATAGCCGAATGACGGTCGTGAGAGATGGAGATGCCGATCCTGCATGGAGGATTACCGGTGTGCAACGTAACCTGCGGCTTACCGGCTTCGTCGTTGAGCACCTCGATGGAGCGCCATGACAGACCTCGGGAGATGCCGGTTCCAAGCGCCTTGGATACGGCCTCCTTGGCGGCAAACCGCCCTGCCAGGCTGGCCACGGGATCGGGCTTGGAAAGACATTGCACGATCTCCGCCTCCGTCAGGATCCTCCGCATGAAAACCGAGCCGAAACGAGCGTACAGGGCACGAATCCGGGAAATTTCGACGATGTCGACCCCGATCTCCATAATCGCATCAGACCAGCTCTATCTTCATGGACAGGTCGAGCGCCTTGACACTGTGGGTCAGTTCCCCGACAGAGATGTAGTCCACCCCCGTCATGGCAACCTCGGCGACATTGTGCAGGCCGATGTTGCCTGACGCTTCGAGAAGGATATCCCCGAAACCGTTGGCCTTTACCCAGCGCACGGCCTCGGCGAGGCCGTCGACCATGAAGTTGTCGAGCAGAATGATGTCAGGATGGCACGCACAGGCGGTCTTGAGCTCGGACATGCTGCGTACCTCCGTTTCGAGCTTCACCTTGACGGCGTTCTCCTTGCAGTATTCCTTTGCCCTGGTAATGGCCTGTTCGACTCCGCCGGCGGCATCGATATGGTTGTCCTTGATCAGGATCATGTCGAAAAGGCCGAACCTGTGGTTTAGGCCACCGCCGATCCTGACGGCATCCTTATCGAAATAGCGCAGTGACGGGGCTGTTTTCCGGGTATCGAGTATGGAGGCGTTCGTATGGCTGACCCGTTCGACATACATGTTCGTCCTGGTTGCGATCCCGGACATCCGCTGCATGAAATTCAGCGCCGTGCGCTCACCGAAAAGGATCGGGGCGATGCGGCCCTTGACTTCAAGTATCCGTTCGCCTGGATAAACCCGTCGTCCGTCCTTGAGGAACACGTTGATCTCGAGCTCCGGATCGGATGCCTGAAAAACCTGCTTCGCGACTTCGACACCTGCAATGACCCCTTCGGCCTTTGCCTCGATGTATCCGAGTCCGAGCTGGTTCTGGTCAACGGTCGCCAGAGTCGTGATGTCACCCTGATACCGATCTTCCTCGAGAGCCAGTTGCAATGCCTTTGACCTGCATGTCTCGAAAAAATCCCTGAACGCGTAATTGGTTCTGTTGTCTGCCATGACTGCAAAAAAATGAGAGGTTAGCTGAAGCAGAAGACTATAAAGTATTTGTCGGGGTGCCTCTGAATATTGTCGAGAGTGGTCTGACAGCGAAACATAGTTCAGGATGTTCCATTTATCTGAAGCGGAACCATAACATCACCGGGATATCAAGGTCACTGCTAAAGATTTCATAACGACACGGCAACGCCTCAAACAAAATACAGTGCATCATAATCGTCAAAGTAACTTTCCCCGGCCGAAACAGGAGAGTGTACCCTCCGATAGAACAGTTTTCCGGCCAGTGAGCAACAATATAACCTTTTTCGGAACACTGCAGATGCAGTGCTTCCCAACCATAATGAAAGGAAGAAAATCTCCGGGTGAATCAGTCGCGCACATGCCATCCCGTCAGATCCCTGCATGTTCCGGAAAAGTCCGTGTCTCTGCACCCAAGTCATGCCCGGACGCAAGGCCAAAAGAGTCATAAACTGAAAACAAACCATCCGCAAACAGTTGAAAAATCTCGATCTCCTGCACCCCGATGTGGAGAAATACGGAAGAACGGGAGCACATGCAACTCATCATAACCTGACCATCCGGTCATTTAAGGGAGAAAACTCTTTTTTGCAGATACCTTCAAGCTGACGACAGTGCCTGCAATCCTCTGAAGTTCACTCATCGGTATATTCATCTGTCCAGCGAGCTCCCTGAGCAGCGGCTGTCCGGCAATCAGCTCCGCCGGAAAATGACTCTCTCCGACGACCGATATCTCTTCGAATCCGGCCTGTTGTATGACGTCCAGATACTTTTCCTTACGAACGGCACCGGCAATGCATCTGACATAAGCTTCAACTGATCTGTCGAGATACTCCGGCAGCTCTTCAAGAAGGACCATATCCGAGACCATAAGCCTCCCTCCTGGTTTCAGTACACGCCAGGCTTCCTGGAATACCTTCGGCTTGTCGGTTGAAAGGTTGATCACGCAGTTTGAAATAATGACATCAACGGTCGAACTCTCAACAGGAAGGTTCTCGATCTCTCCCAGTCTGAAGTCGACATTCCGGAAACCGTTGTTCCTTGCGTTCATCCTTGCCCGCTCTACCATCTCGGGAGTCATATCCACTCCGATAACGAGACCTTTGTCTCCGACGATGTTCGATGCGAGAAAGCTGTCCACGCCTGCCCCCGAACCGAGGTCGAGAACAATATCTCCCTCCCTGATCATCGCGAGAGCGACAGGATTGCCACATCCAAGGCCAAGATTTGCTCCATCCGGAATGCTCTTCAGCTCCTGCTCGGAATACCCGGCTATTTTGCTTGCGGAGTGGATAAATCCAGGATCCGGATCATCGGCCTTTTGTGAGCACCCGCATGAGTTGCCCTCTCTTACCGTTGAGGCGTAACGCTCTTTTACCGCCTCCCTGATATTATTGTCTTCCATGGTGCGCTCCTTCTTCCAGACATTTAAAGAATACCATATTCACTAACGAACACTTTGTTCATCAAAACAATAACTATATTTATCTTCGCTGTCAACAATCAATGTTCTGCGAATTGTTCACTTCCGTACAATACTGCCTGTTTTGTCAGGCATAATATGAGGAGTCATGAAAAAGAAACCGGAAGACCGTCGGATAGGTCGCACGCGCAAGCTGATGCACGAGGCCCTCATGTCCCTGATTGTGGAAAAAGGGTACGAGGCCATCACTGTGCAGGATATCCTTGATCGTGCGGACGTTGGAAGATCGACCTTCTATGCGCACTATCGGGACAAGGATGAGCTGCTCCTCTCCAGTTTCGAGCACCTGCGCTCCATGTTTGAACAGCAACAGCAAGCTATTATTGCCTCAAGGCGTACAGGCAATGACCCTGAAATTAATTTCATTCTTGAACTCTTCCGTCACACCGGGCAGCATCAAAAGTTATACAAGGCTTTCGCGGGGAAACAAAGCGGTGAGATGGTCCTGAAATACCTTCACCGGTATCTCTATGATTTGCTCATCGAACGCACCACCTTGCTCATGAAAAGCAGGAAAACGCCACCTGTTCCCATTGAGATAACGACCCACTACCTGGTCAGTTCGCTGCTCTCTCTTATGACCTGGTGGCTTGACAACAACATGCCTTACTCAGCGGAAAAGATGGATGAAATTTTCAGAATGCTGACAACGCCGGCCATTGAAGCTGCATTCGGACGAAAGGTGGAGATAAGCGATTACGACAAAATCGCTGGAGCCCCGGGAGGAAGCGTGAAAGCGTTTTACAGCCATTTTATCGACAACGATTGCTGCTCCTCCTGACACGCCGTTCCATAAGCTCTGGCATACGGGGGATCAGATGATCCAAAAGAGGGGCCTGCGGCTTCTTGAATTTCCCTCCGTTTCCAGAGAGAATTTCCAGCGATTCCAAATTCCGGGATGGCAGAATATTGAGGAACTGATCAACAGAGATATCCTGAAATCAGGAATTTCCCGATACCGAAAAAAGAGGAATTGAAATGATTATATTCTCTGCGGCTGATTTTCGGGGTTGAGTGTCATACAACCGTGTATTCCGGCTCAGCCTGTTCGATAACCGTTTTCCGCCAACGCGATCGTCATGAACCTTCGTCACCGCTCCTGCATCAGGCTTGTGAACGCCCTCTTTTACGCATGGCATGGTGTTCATGCCGAAGAGCGCCGTTTAGGCGGCAAATACGAGGTCGATGCCGAACTTTTTTTCGACAGCCGTCCGGCAGCTGAAACCGACGACCTCTCCAAAACGGTGAATTATCAGCTTGCCTATGAAACCATCAGGACCATTATGACCGGTCAACCGGTGGACCTGATCGAAACGCTGGCATTCAGCATTGCCGGCAGGTTGATGGAAGAGTTCCCTGTGCTTGACAGCGTCACTGTCAGGGTGCGAAAGAGAAGCTTGCCGCTGGGAGGAGTCTGCGAATATGCCGAGGCCGAACACCGGATCGAAAAAGCCTGACTGATGCCCTCAATTACCGCGTATATCGGCATCGGATCAAATGTCGGCGATCGGTTCGCCAATCTTCAGATGGCTGTCGACTTGCTGGATCTGTTACCGAACACCAGTGTGACCGGAGTTTCGAAAGTCTATATGACGGAGCCGGTTGGTGATATCGAACAGGAACGGTTTTTCAATGCCGTCGTAGCCATCGCCACAGGACTGAACCCCCCTGATCTGCGTTCGCATTGTAAAGCGATCGAACATGATCTCGGACGACCTGACCGTTACCGTCGATGGAGCCCGAGAACGATCGACCTCGACATTCTGCTCTACGGCGACCTGTCCATGAAAACCGACATCCTTATCATTCCCCACGCGGAGCTTCACCACCGGAAATTCGTCATCATCCCCTTGCTCGACATCGACAATCCGGTGCATCCGGAGATGCGTTGCCCCATCGCGGACCTCCTGAAAACCTGCGGGGATCCGTCAGTACCGGTCAGGCTCACCGAGCAGCTCCAGATCAAAAAAAAGGCGGACTGCTGAGAAACAGTCCGCCTTATGAATCAGCAAACGAGAGGCCGATTAATTCGAGAAGGTAATGTTCAGGGTTCCCTGGACAAAATCTGCTCCCTCGGTCTTACGACCTACCAGCACGTTCGGCAGGATGATGCTCTTGCGGAAATTGTTGATATCGACAAGAAGCTCATCTCCCTTGATGTTAACCGCGAGTTTATCCACCTCGACATTCGGAAGATAGAGGCTGAGCACATACTTCCCATTGATCTTTTCGAGCGTCTGGGTCTTGTCGTTCGAATAGAGCACCTCTATCGGGTTCTTTCCATCAAAGATCTCCTGGCTCAGTTCGTAGAGCCTGTCGGGAGTGATCACCTCTTTGGAAGACTGCTTCGCCTTGAAAATCGGCACCGGATAGAAGCAGTTGTCGATGACCCTGAGGTACTTGGCCTGCATGTCGATCAGACTCTGCAGATACTGGTCGTTCGAGCTTGTTGGCAGGATCTTGTTGACAACTGCCGCATCGAGCTTGTAACCGAAAAGGTTGAGGTAGGTCTGGACTCGCAGAGCCTCCTTGATGACCATGTTTTCGGGATTGAGCACCACCCTGAAAGTCGTTATGCTCTGATCCTGCAACATGGTATGCAGCTCCTTCATGTGCTCGTTGACCTCAGGCATGAGCTTGAAAATATTCTTCTTGGGCATGAACTTGCTCAGCAACGGTGCAGCAAATCCAATGGCTTTGGCGTGCCATCCGCCGATCTTTTCGGAATACCAGCCGTACGATTCAGGCATACCGAGCAGGCGCATGGTTTCACCCGTCGGGGCCGCATCGACGATTACCGCATCGTATGAACCTGATTTTGCCGCTTTCCATATGTAGCGAAGGCTGATCATCTCCTCCATGCCGGGTACAATGGCCAGCTCTTCGGCAACTACTTCATTTGCACCGTCGTGCATGAGGATCGATGAGAAATAGGAGTACAATTCAGTCCAGTTTTCCCTGATCTCTGCAAGTACGTTCACCTCCATGGCGAAGAGATTTTTCTCGACCTCTACGGGAGTTGAACTCAACTCGACGCCGAGCGCATCGGCAAGGCTGTGGGCAACGTCGGTGCTCATGATGAGCACGCGTTTTCCGCTACGGGCGATGGCTGTTGCGGTTGAGGCAGATACTGTGGTTTTGCCCACTCCGCCTTTGCCCAAGTAAAGAATGATTCTCATGGTATTGAAAAACTATGGTGTAATCTTGACTGTAACTGAATGCTTGTCGACCTCCGGATCATCTCCGCCGTCCTTCAGACCTTTTTTGTGAGCCACTGATTCTGCCTGGATTCCAAGCCCGATATTGACGATCGGCAGCCGGGGCCGTTCCGGTTCTTTCTCGGTATTGGATTTCGATATCGAATCGTCCGATTCAATGGTCATATACTCACTCGCATCCGGGCGCTCATCAACGGCAATCTCACCCATGGCGGAGAAAACGATATCCTCAGGAATGGAGAACTCTTCGGCCTCCGGTTCCTCTGCCTTGATCTGGATTTTTTTCCGTCGCGGTTCCTGGATTTCCTGCGGTTCCGGAGTCTCTTCTGCACGACTCTCGTTAATTCCCGAAGATAAGCCGGGATTGTCTGCATGGCGGGCAGCTTCGTCGTAACTCATCAGCTTGCGGGCGATATCCGCCTCAGCTCCGCTGCCGGCTTCGGCTTTAATGGAAAGCTTCTTCTTGCGAATCCCTGAATCAGCCGTTTCCGGTTCAGCCGGTGCATTTGCGATACTGTCCTGGATCGAACCTATCGGTTGTTCGCGCTCCGACTCGTCGTAACTCATCAGTTTACGCGCGATCTCATTACCGTTCGAACCATCGTCGTCATCCATCTTGATCGCGATCTTCTTTCTCTGACCACCTGAATCGGCATCGGAATCATCATCCATTGCCGGCCTGGGTCGGGAATTCTGCGGTCGATTTTCCCTCGAACTGATAACATCTCCGTTATCCTCAAAAGGGTCGAATGGCGAACGCGGTTCATCGTCCCTGACGCTGATCTTTTTGCGGCGGATGGTTGTGTCATCAGAATCGGTATCATCCTGCATGCCGGGGCTACCCGCACGATCAGAAGCGTGATCTTCCTGAGACGGAGCTCCTGCCGGTTTGGCCGGTTTCTTGCCGCCACCGGAAGTCAGCTTGATGATTTTGGTGAGCGAACCGAGAACCCCGTCGTTCACGACAGCCGTCTTGATAGCATTCATGACGAAACGCTCAGCAAGAGGGTTGCCCGCAATATTGGAAAGGAGTTCGTTCAGGGCAGTCAACACCGTTGCGACATCGCCGGGAACGTGCTGCAGGTCTTTCATCACCTGGTCACGAAGCTTGAACGGTGCGTCGCCTACCAGATTCTTGATCTGGTCCGCTATCCGCTTGAGCGATGCAGGATCGGTAGGAAGCAACGACTCGATACCGCCGCGGATAGCATCCTGAGGCCCCGGGCCTCCAGGCTGCCTTGCGCCGGAAGCGGCTCTGGCCTGCTGCTGGGGATCCTGGTCCAGGCTGTAACCGATTGAGGCCTTGTACTGCTCGAGAAGGTCCTGGCCGTAGCCGATGCCTGCATCGGAAATCGGGACCTGCGGCGCTTCAAGAGGTATGGACAACGACCTCGGAGGACAGTACTTCCTGGCCGCCTGAAGAATCCTCGTGGCTGTATCCTGCGGAATCTCCTGACGGTAATTGACTCCGAGATAATCCTCGATGGTAGATTCGACGACCGTATGGAGCTTGACGATGGTATCGGCCTCGCGAATCTCGACCATGTCGAAAATCACGTAAACCGGCTCCTTCTCCTCCCTTCTGATCTTGAGGTTCAGCGTCGCGAATGCGCTGTCCTTGTTGCGACTGTTCACTGAAACAGCCCCGAGATTGAAACGATCGAGATAATCTTTCGTTGAGCCCCTTGCCCAAAGATAGATCGCCTTGTCAGTATAAACCAGATAGTCCTGGTAGACGATGTTGCCTACCCGCTCCTGGTGAGACTCATAAAAAACGCCATCAAAAAAAGCTATGGGAGTTTCACCTTCACCCATAAGCTGTTTCTGAAAAAACTCAGTGACATCATTCAGTTCTGTCTGCCCTGAGACGTAAAGAGAAAAATTAGCCATTAACGATTCCGGTCACGTTACCTGTAATATCCGATGATCATCAATCGAATGTTCAAACCATTAAAATATGAAAACTAAAATAAATTACGTAACAAAGAACCGGGATAGGAAGACAGGAAGGTGCCGGAAGGCATCAGCCGATCAGGCGAATACCTGCAGATGGGCATTTTACAATCGAAGGCAAGGCACAAAAAAAAGCAGTGACGGTGTTTGACCTGTCACTGCTTCTGTAGATTTGCTGAACGGTTTGCTTATTTGGCAAACTTTGATTCAACTTCCTTGGTAGGAACGGCATAGCCGGAAACCTCAGGTGAAGAACCACGAAGGCTGGATCCGCCACCCATTGAACCATAGGCATTGCGATTGATACGCATGGTGCCTTTGCCCAGTGAGTCAAACAGCATTCCTACTGTTTCCCAGTGACCTTCGACCATAACTTCAAAAATACGGCCTGCGGCGGCTAAGATATCGGTAAATACGCCTCCTCCACTCATAACTCCTCCTTTTGGAATTTAATTGACAGAAAAAAACAACATTCGATAGAATTGCAACTTTAGGATAAAAATAAGCGAATAATCAAAAAAACACAAATAAAAGATTCCGAAGCTATCCCCACGTCTGTTCCAGACGGCAGTGCTCAGGAAAAATCAATAATTATTGCTTACCTGTGGTTTTCTGAAACGAACCGGCAAGGTTCTTGACTGCCTCGGAAGCCGATACGCCTGCATCACCCACAGCCTTCGCTGCGTTACCGGTTGCATTCTCGACGTTCTTGACTGCATCGGTGTAGAGTTCGCCTGCTGAACGCGACACGTCTTTTACGGTGATTGCCACGCGGTCGATGGTTTCACCAACGACACCGGTGGAGCCACCGAGAATGTTGCCGATACCTGATGCATCAACCAGCGAACCTACAGTGCCGGCTACCGTCTCGACAACGCTGCCTGCCACTTCCAGACCGCCGACGATGGCGCTCTGCCCGGTCAGGAGCACGCTTTCGGCAAGAAAGGTGAGCCTGTCGGTGAAATCGAGTTCCTTAAAATCCTTCCGAAGTTTCTGATACGATTCTGACATTGTATCCTCCTTTATTGCGGCTGCAAGAACAGCCATCGGTTACAGTTTATTACACGAAAATTCCATTGGTTCAAGGTAATAAAAATAGACCCTGATTCAAAAACGGCCTACCGCAGCATCAAGCCTTATGAAGCTCTCTGGTACGATGATGCTGCCCCTGACGCGCGAGATCGAACGGAATATGGAGCCACTTGTCCTTGAAAACGGCATCTCCAGGTTCGAGACCGGTGAGGCTGATCGGCAAGGTAATGACTTTCCTCTGGTTGCCGATCTGGATGTAAAGTTCGTCGCCGGTCACCCATACGTCGATGTCGACAGGGTTGGCGAACATGAGCTTGAGCTGCACTTCGTACACGTCGCCGTTCCGGACAAACTTGATCGGCGGTTCGTCGTACATGAGACGCGACGGATCGGTGTCTCCGTAAATGTCACGGGCAAAAACCTCAAGAGACTTGACGCCGACAATCTCCTGGTCGTACATCTTCATCTTCTTGACCGGCAGGGGCGAAAATCCCTCCTCGATCTCACCGAGGTATTTCTGCTGGATGCCCTTCCATTTTTCGAGGTATCCGCTGTTTTCCTGAGTGTCGAGCAACTTGTTGACAAGCACCATGTCGACCTTGAATCCATAAAGATTCAGGTAGGTCAATGCACGCATGGTCTCCTTGATCGACATTTTCTCGGCGTTCATGACCAGCCTGACTGTTGACTTCACATTGTCGGTCAGGATCTCACGAATATCCTCGAGCTCGTCGAAAACCTGATCGACCGATTCGATGGCATCTTCCGGCGGAATGTAGTAAGCGATCTTGTCCGACATTTTCGACAGCGGCTTGCTGAGCGGCCGGACGATATATTTGTTGACGTTCTTGACGGCTTTCATGCCCCAGGAAAGAGTATCCGGAAGGGAGAGCAGCCGGAGGGTCTCGCCGGTCGGAGCCGTATCGAGCACGAGCGTGTCATAAAGGCCTGATGCCTTGTAACGTTTGATACGAAGAAGGGAGAACAGTTCCTCCATGCCCGGAAGAATAGTCATTTCATCGGCCATGACTCCTGAAACACCCTGAGCCATGAAAATGCGGGTATAATATTTCTGTACTGAATGCCAGTTCTGCTTGAGGTCCACATAAGGGTTCACCTCGATGGCATGAAGATTCTCCTTTATTTTGGTCGGCTCTGAGCCAAGGGGAAGATTGAATGAGTCGGAAAGGCTGTGGGCAGGATCGGTAGACAGCACCAACGTGCGATGCCCCATTTCAGAAAGACGAACGGCCGTGGCGGCCGAAACACTTGTCTTTCCTACACCACCTTTACCAGTAAAAGTTAATATACGCATGAACCGGGCATTGGATTTATTATACAGCCAAGACGTTAAAGATATACAACTCCCGATATTCTGCAAAAGAACATTCACACCGGACAGCATAGGTAAAATAGTGGCTCGGGCAGGAATCCGGCTTTTCAGCGTAACATGAAATGACTCCCTATATATTTATTGTATAGTCTATTATAACGATTCAACCGTGCACTGCGGCCTGAAACTGATTTGCAAAATCGCTGCCGAGACTCTTAATTAATGGCATAAGATTTCCTGGCTGACGATGCAGGGCTCCTCAAAAATATCGCTGCGAACGATCCGAAGCTCGCGGCAAATAATGATTTCACCCATGCTTTCAACAAGCGCCATCTCCGACGTCAGGACCCAGATAACGGAAACCCGTCCTGCGGGAAACGATGTCTCGATTATTTCGATGGTTTGCCCTGAAATAGCAGCCGCCGCCCAACCGGGAAACTTCGTCAACATAAAGGTCAATGCTTCCGATCAGCCCTTGCTCAGGCGGCCGTTCTGCATCCATAACGTCCGGGGAGACATCATCGATGTCATGGTAAAAACCGTCGGACGCGGGACCTCCCTGCTCTGCGATTCGGCTTGTGGAACCACGCTCATGGTGCTCGGCCCCCTCGGCAACGCATTCGGCGCAAATACCGGCGACTTCGACACTGCGCTGCTCGTGTCAGGCGGCATAGGAACCGCACCGATGCTGTTCCTGGAAAAAAGGCTTGCCGCGGCCGGATACCAGTTCCGTCACCTGGTCGGCGGCCGGACGCGTTCCGATCTGCTTACCCGGGGTCTTTCCAACTGCAGCACAGCGACCGACGACGGCTCGGAAGGGTTCCGGGGCAACGTCGTGGAACTGCTCAGGGATCATCTGGCCTCCCAGCCCTCATCCGTCAGATTCAAGGTTTTCGCATGCGGGCCCAATCCCATGCTGAAAGCGCTCGCCAGATTCTGCAGGGAGCGTGCGATCCCCTGCGAACTTTCCCTCGAGTCAATCATGGGATGCGGCGTAGGCATCTGCTATGGATGCATGGTGGAGCTGAACAATGCCGACGGCGAAAAGGAGAGCATCCTGCTCTGCCGGGAAGGGCCGGTCATCGATGGAAGCCGCTTCACGTCATAGGGCCTTTGAAGAATTGCGAATATTCGCGTAGTTTATGTTTTATAAAAAAAATCATGTCCTTTTCATCAGAACAGGCATGAGCACGGGAGTCTCTGGCTACCAGAACAATCAAGAGAGTCTCCGCTTGTCTCGAACCGAAAACCCCTGCATATCACCATGGCAAAAGGCTTAAACAAAGTGATGCTCATCGGCCACCTCGGCAACGATCCTGAACGCCGGGAAACCGCATCCGGCCAGACCGTCGTCAATTTCACCGTTGCGACCAGTGAAGGCTTCAAGGACAGCAGCGGCAACCTCCAGGAGCGTACCGAATGGCACCGCATCGTCGTCTGGGGCAAACTTGCAGACATCTGCAGCCAATACCTGAAAAAAGGTCGTCAGGTTTATATCGAAGGCCGTCTCCAGACCCGCTCCTGGGACGACAGCAAAACCGGTGAAAAAAAATATACGACGGAGATCGTATGCAGCGACATGCAGATGCTCGGCTCCGGCAAGGATTCCGGCGGCATGGGTGAACAGTCTTATGGCGGCCAGGAGCGCCAGTCGTTCGCCAAACCGTCAAGGCCTGAACCTGCCTCCGGGGATTTCGGGGACAGGAGTTCGACCGGCAGCGTGCAGGAGATCGAAAAGGATGACCTGCCCTTCTGAGCAATAATGCCCGCTGATATATCATCATGTCCGACCTGAAAAAACAGATCGCATCAGGCCGCATAGCCCCGGTCTATTTTTTCCAGGGCCCGGAAAGCTGGCTCAAGGAAGAGATCGAAGCGCAACTGAAGGCGGCTCTTTTTCCATCCGAAAACGAAGCCGCCCTCAACACGCTCGTCATGTACGGCCCGGACGTCACGCTCGGAGAGATCGTATCGGCCGCGTCGGAGTATCCGATGTTCACCGAAAAAAAGCTGCTGATCGTCCGCCAGTTCGACAAGCTGAAAAAAGGCGGGACCAAAGATCAGCTTCAGAGCCAGGAAGAGTCGCTGGCCCGTTACCTTTCGAACCCCGCCTCGTTCGCCGTACTGGTGCTCGATGCCGACGAGATCGAGAAAAAGGAGATCGAAAAATCCCCCTATAAATACCTGAAGCCTTTCCGTCAGGACTTTCCGGCCATCAAGCACCCGGACATCTTCGCCGCCGAAAGAGCAAAGGAGGCCGGTTGGGATTTCGAACCGGAAGCGCTCAAAGCCTTCTCCAGCTATATCGAACCTTCGTCGAGGCTGATCTGCCAGGAGCTGGAAAAGCTGACGCTCTTCGCCTCGGACAAGCGACCCGAGAAACGTTTCACCCTCGACGACGTTTGCGACTGTGTCGGCATTTCACGTAAATACAACGTTTTCGAACTCGAAAAGGCGCTCGTAGGCAAAAACCTCCGCCTATGCAGCGGCATCGCCCTGATGATCATGGATCAGGAGGGCCAGAAAGAGGGACTGATGAACATCGTGCGTTACCTGACGACCTTTTACGTACGAATCTGGAAACTGCAGGCGCCTGGCGCGCAGCAGAAAACGCTGCAGGAGACTGCCGCCATGCTCGGCATGTACGGACGCCAGGAGTTTTTTGCAAAGAATTATATCGGATACGCCAGGCTCTTCAGCTCCTCTGAAACCGAAAAGGCAATTCTCGCCCTCAGGGAAGCCGACGCCGCACTCAAGGGAATCGTAACCGCCTCCGACGAAAAATTCACCCTGCTCCGTTTGATGCAGAAAATCCTCGGATGAACTTGGGGAGAGGGAAAAGTGTAAGAATGGACGTGATGGACGACATGGACGGAATGGACGTGATGGACAAAGATTGTTTTAACCTTTATGTCCCTTTGGTCCTTTAAGTCCTTTTGGTCCCTTTTCTTGTTCCTCGTCCCCTTTCTTCCTACAGCCACCCTTTTCGCTGGTACCATTGCAGCGTCGTCACAACCCCTTCAGCAAGCGTCGTCCTGGCTACGAAGCCCAGTTCCCGTTCAGCTTTTTCAGGGCAGCAGACCCAGTAATCCTGCACCAGCTCACTGGCTTTGTCCCGATTGATCAGCGCCGGGCGGCCTGTCAGGCCTGCAGCCGCACCGATAACCGTGCCGAGGCCGAACACAAGCGGCTCCGGGAGGCTGATGCGTAAAAGACGACCGAATCCGAGCACAGGCCGGGCGGCGGCGATAACCTCGTCCCATCCATAGGGTCGCGGAGCGGTAAGGAAAAAGGTGCCCCCGGCAGCCGATTCGGAACGCAGGGCAAGCAGCATTCCCTCGATCAGGTCGTCGACGTGGATCATGCTGAAGCGCTGTCGTTTTGTGGAACCCGCCGAGACCAGGTATCCTTTCTTCATCATTCTGAACACCTCGAGAATATCCCGGTCTCCCGGCCCGTATACTGCCGGTGGACGGATGATGGTGACCGGCACGTTTCGGGCATGGCGCAACGCGGCCTCCTCTCCGAGCAGCTTGCTGCGTCCGTAAGCGCTGACGGGATTCGGCTGGTCCGACTCCCTGACGCCCGGATAAGAGGATGACGCGGGGCCGGCTGCAGCAAGGGAAGAGACCAGCAGAAAGCGCTCGAGATGCGGATTGTATTTCCTGACCGCTTCAAGGAGGTTTTCAACGGGCAAAACATTTCCGTCGAAAAAACCGACTTCATCAACGGCTTTGGTAACGCCTGCAAGATGGATGATCGCACTGATTCCAGTGACTGCCCTGCCGAGAGCGTCCGGATCCCGATAACCTGCCCGGAACTCTTCGACGCCGGCCTGACGCGACGAAGAAACCGATTGACCGCTTTCAGGCCTGATCAGGACTCTGACCCTGCCCCCCTGTTTCACAAGCGCCTCGACCGTCCTCGATCCGATAAAGCCGGTCGATCCCGTAACCAGAATCACTCCACTCATAAAATCCGTACTCCGATTGTATTTCCTTACTTCACCTGCCGTTCTGCGGCTTTTCGAATCCTGTATGGCCCCGGCCATTAAGCCTACCGTATAAAAAACGAATGTCTGTATATCAAAAAAAGGAAAATTTTAATACATTTCTGTTTCATAGCTGAATCCGCAAACCCGTTGAAGCTGCGCTGATCTGGAATTACCGGAGGGAACCATTGCAAACTCAAGTGCTCAGCGAGAACATAGAAGTAAATCCGCAACCTGTGGAAAAAACGAAAGATATTTTCAAAAAGTGTGTTGACTTCACTCTTGCCGACGAAGTCAAGGCACAGGGCCTGTACCCGTTTTTTCACCCCATTGATGAAACCGAAGGACCGGTTGTTTCTTTCGGCGGTAAAATGCTGGTAATGGCAGGCTCGAACAACTATCTCGGACTCACGGCTGATCCGAGGGTAAAACAGGCGTCGATCGACGCCATAAAACGATACGGCACAAGTTGTTCCGGATCGCGTTACATGACCGGAACGGTCAAGCTTCATATCGAACTCGAGGAAAAACTCGCAGACTTTTTCGAAAAAGAGCGTTGCCTGCTTTTCAGCACCGGTTACCAGACCGGCCAGGGCATCATACCGACGATCGTACAACGCGGGGAGTATATAGTTTCCGACCGTGACAACCATGCCAGTCTTGTGGCCGCATCGATCATGGCGCAAGGATCCGGCGCAAACCTGGTACGCTACAACCATAACAACATGGCCGACCTGGAGCGTGTGCTCCAGAAAATCCCTGAATCTGCCGGCAGACTGATCGTCTCTGATGGCGTCTTTTCGGTATCGGGCGAAATAGTCGACCTTCCCGGCCTTGTAGCCCTGGCAAAAAAATACGGTGCTCGCATCCTTATCGACGACGCACATGCCGTAGGCGTCATCGGCCGCAACGGAAGGGGAACCCCCTCCGAATTCGGACTCGTCGACGACGTCGACATGATCATGGGCACCTTCTCCAAAACGTTCGGATCGCTCGGCGGCTATGTCGTCGGTGATCGTTCTGTGATCAACTATATCAAGCACAACGCGGCTTCGCTTATCTTCAGCGCGTCTCCGACTCCCGCAAGCGTGGCCGCCGTACTGGCTTCGCTCGAAATCATCAAGGAGCAGCCGCAGCTGACTGAGCGCTTGATCGCAAACACCGAATATGTACGTCAGGGACTGCTGAAAGCGGGCTTCACCCTCATGCCGTCCCGCACAGCGATCGTCACCGTGCTGATCGCAGATCAGACGCAAACCCTCGTTTTCTGGAAAAAACTGTTTGATGCTGGCGTCTACGTCAATGCGTTCATCCGTCCAGGCGTCATGCCCGGCCACGAAGCGCTCAGGACAAGTTTCATGGCGACCCACGAAAAAGAGCACCTCGACAAAGTAATCATGGAGTTTGAAACCATCGGACGAGAACTGGGCATTATATAAGCCTTTCGTCATCATATATATACACGGTCCCGCATACTCTGCGGGACTTTTTTTTCACCAATGGCAAATGCATGTCAAATCATTACTTGCACTTTCTTTTTATTTACCATAGATTTACAACATGCAGCAATGCAGTTGAATGATGCACACCTACATACATACCGATGGCCACCCGCCTGTGCCCATGAGCAGCAAGGGAATGGCAGCAGAGCATTGCTGCCGTTTGTTGGATTTTTTTTCTCTCGCTAAAGCACACTCATCACAACACAAACAACACAACACCACAACCATGGAACAGCAACAAGCAAAGGGATCTTTCCTGATGCGGCTTGTCCTGTCTGTGTCTTTCCTATCAGCTTCGCTGGTCCCGCTGACGACGTATGGCGCGGACAACGGCGTGCTGAAAGGGCGCGTCACTGACAAGACAGACGGTGAAGGCGTCGTGGGGGCTTCGGTAGTCATACCGGGAACCACCATCGGAACAGCCACTGACATCAACGGCAACTTCGTGATCAAAAACGTTCCTGCCAAACAGCAGAAAGTTTCGGTCTCGATCGTCGGATACGCTCCGGCAACCCAGATTGTGAACGTCGGTGATGGCCAGACCGCCACGGTGAACTTCTCCCTCGGCCAGACAACCATCATGGCCTCGGAAGTGGTCGTCGGCGCCAGCCTTTACAAGCAGGACAGACTCTCAGTGCCCGTAACCGCGAATGTAGTCTCCAGGGAAAAAATCCATCAGGAACCCAACCCTTCTCTCGATCAGGTTATTGAGGAAGTTCCCGGTGTAACCATCAACCGTTCATCCGGCTTCAGCGCATCAACGGTTCAGATCCGCGGATCCAATACATTCCAGGGTGGTGGTATCGGAACACGCGTCAACGCATTCTATGATGGGTTCCCGATCAATACCCCTGAAACCGGCGGTATTGTATGGACCAACGTCAGCATGAATGCTGCAGACCGCGTAGAGGTTGTCAAAGGAGCAGCTTCGACCCTTTACGGATCAGGAGCGATGGGTGGTGTCGTCAATGTGTATGGCAGCCTGCCTGACAAGTTCGAGGTGAAAGCCGGTGTAAGCGGCGGGTTCTATGATGCGCCGCCTTCGAGTGACGTTAGCGATTACCGCAAAGACTATACCCCCAGGTTCTGGAATTCCTATGTCGGCATAGGAAACAAGGAAGGTAATGTCAATTACAGCCTTCTTTACACGCACGGTGACAACGACGGCTACAGGAGAAACTCGCAGACGCTCCTCAACGACGTCAAGCTGAAGCTTCGTTACAATATCGACTCAAGACAATACCTTCAGCTGACCTCGTTCTACAGCCAGACCAAAGCAGGTTATGTAAGCACCTGGCCTTATCTGATTTCGTTCACTCCTCCGTCGACGATCACCTACACTCCCCACCCGGAGAAGGCCTATGACCTCGCAGATCCTGTTTACAATGACGATACCGTAGACAGAAAAGACGCTCTTATCGGCCTGAATTATGTCAATCTGTTGAGCGACAGGCTCAGCCTCGACACGAGGGTCTACTACACCTACAATCAGTACCGGATCAACTACAACCCGACCAGTACCGCCCAGTTGTTCCCGGCTACTCCAGGACCACTCTTAGGATTCATCTCCAACAGGGATCCCGGCGAATTCAACGAGAACAGGACCAACAGGTACGGCGCCGGCGTGAAGCTTGACTGGCGTCTGAATGACTCTCACCGCCTGCTTTTCGGTGTAGACGGTAACATGGTCGACCTCTTATCCACCCAATACGCCCCGACGGTTACTCCTGCGGGCGAGTTCGGCAGCGTTCAGGAAAGGAATGCGGCATTGTTCCTGCAGGACGAGTGGAAGGTGACCGACAAGCTGACCGCATTAGTGTCACTGCGTTACGACTGGAGCAGCGTTGATGCAAGCAACGTCAGCTATCTGGACTATTCCACGTTGGCTACGCTCCCGAAGACTGCTGCTATCGAGAACAAATCGGTCGATGCAATCAGTCCGCGTATCGCCCTCAACTACAAGGCGCAGGACGACCTGTCGTTCCGTGGCTCATGGGGCAAGAGTTTCCGGGCACCTACGCTGGCCGAACGCTTTGTGCGTGACGCAGGCCTGTTCATGGGCAACCCGAACCCTGCCCTCGACAAGGAGACCATGACCGCTTATGAACTGGGTATGTTCAAGCAGTTCAACGACAAGATCTCCCTGGATGTATCGGCATACCTCAATGAGTATGATAACCTGATCGAGTCTGCCAACATCAGCAGGACCTTTGCTAGACCGGTTGTTTTCCATTATGAAAACATCGCAAAGGCTCGCATCTGGGGCATCGAGACCAACCTGAACGTACGTCCGAACGATTCATGGAACTTCAATGTCGGCTATGCCTACATGAATGCGATCAACAAGAGCTATGTGAAAGGCGCAAACGCCACACTGGATGCAAATCCTGATCCGCAGTGGTTGACCTATCGCCCGGAACATACCGCATCAGTCAGCGCGACGTGGAATGCGACAAAGGATCTTGCCCTGACCGGCAACGGCAGGTATGTCAGCGAGTACAAGTCGGTCAACACGTACACCAACCCTACCGGGACCAATTACCCTGGAGGCTTCATTGTCATCAATGCCATCGCAAAGTACAAGCTGGACAAGAACATTACCTTCAGCCTGATTTGCAACAACATCGGCAATGTGCAATACGAAGAAGCCGAATGGTTCCGCGCACCTGGCCGCAGCTACATGGCCGGTGTCGATCTGAAGTACTGAGCGATCCGTTCAACGAATCAAACTCGATTCACTTCAAGTCGCTGCCTGTGAATGGCAGTACATGAAAGAAAAAGGGCTACCTGAAAAGGCGGCCCTTTTTCTTTTTACGCCGGAAATCATATCTGCCGCTTATACCCAGACCCGGCAAGCCTCATAACAGGTGCTTCAGACAAGCCAATTGACAGATGAATATGCTGGCCCTGGGTTCATTTTCGGCGAATGCTGAAGATCCGTTCCAACCCGGCTTCTTTTCAAAGCGATTATTGCGTAAGTTTAAATTTATGTTCTAAAAAACCCCCTATCCATAATACCATTATGGGATTGTTCATGAAGTCCAAGCTCCTGTTCAGGCAGTTGACCGGCCGGGAGCTGAGAGATACCGTTGATTTGGTTTGCAGTACCGTGAGTTTTGGGGGTTGGACTTTTTCTCCCGTTGGTCTGGACTCTTCGAGTGTGGTATTTTCGCTCGGAGTCGCCAATGATATCCAATTCGATAAAGAGATAATCGACCTGTGCTCATGTAATGTCCATGCTTTCGATCCAACCCCAAGATGGGTTGACTGGATCAGGACCCAGCAAACTCCCGACCGGTTCCACTTTCATCCGTTCGCTGTTGGCGGCAAAGACGGGATGATCCGCATGTATCCCCGTATGCTTAAAGGGAAAAAATCATCGACCATGCTGACTCTGGTGGATGAAGGTGCAGGAGAGGGCATTGCTGTGGATGTACAGGTGAAAAGGATATCTACCATCATGTCTGAACTTGGCATTCAGCATATCGATCTCCTTAAAATGGACATCGAGGCTTCTGAATATGAGGTTATCGATGATTTCCTGGATTCAGGCATTCACGTATATCAATTGATTGTTGAATTTCATCACCGGTTCAAGAGCGTTCCGATAGAAAGAACCAGATCGGTCGTTCACAGACTGCAGAAGGCTGGATACCGGATTTTCCACATTTCCGATAAATACAGGGAGTTCGCTTTCATACACGAGGCTAGCCTGAAGAGCTACCTGAACGCCTGCCCGTCTACCGTACCGGTCTATCCTGAAAATATTCCGCTCCCCGAACCGGCAGTATTTTGATAACGCCTGAATGGACGGAATGGACAAAATTTGGGAATGGACAGAATATATGAGTGAGCAACTCATAAAGCTTCTTCGTCCATCATGTCCATCACGTCCATACAGTCCATTCCGTCCATTCTTACATTCTCTCCATTCCCACATTCCCACAAGACCGCGTCTGTTTTACTTCCCTGCGCCATCCGCTCGTTTTTCCTGCTGTTAATCAAAGCAGGATTTATTACATTAGGGTGCCTGAATACCTCATAACAAAGCACATCTCAAGTTATCTATGGGCGATAAAATCCGAATTGCCGCGGTTGTCGGAATGGAACAATGCAACCAGCGTGTATGGCGGGAAGTGAAGGATAAGCTCAGCCGACACGCCGAGCTGACGCAATGGACCGATCAGGATCTCGAACACCAGAACCCCGAGGCTGGCCAGGCCATCCGCGAGGCGGACTGCATCTTCACCACCCTGATCCAGTTCAAGGGCCAAGCCGACTGGCTGCAGGAGCAGATCGACCAGTCGAAGGTGAAAACCATCTTCGCTTACGAGTCGATGCCCGAAGTGATGCACATGACCAAAGTCGGAACCTATGTGGTATCCGAGGATGGCAGCGGCATGCCCGACATCGTCAAGAAAGTGGCCAAGATGCTCGTCAAGGGTCGCGACGAGGATGCTCTTTACGGATACATGAAGCTGCTCAAGATCATGCGCACCATGTTGCCGCTGATCCCGAAAAAGGCGAAGGATTTCAAGAACTGGATGCAGGTGTACACCTACTGGATGCACCCGACGGCCGAGAACCTGGCATCCATGTTCAACTATATCATGGCAGAGTATTTCGAAGTTCCGGTCAAGGCAGAAAAGGTCCAGGAAGTTCCGACCATGGGCTTCTACCACCCCGATGCCCCGGAATACCTGAAAGACCTGCACCACTACGAAAAGTGGCTGCACAAAAAGAACAAGAATTCATCAAAGCAGCACAATATCGCCCTTCTTTTCTTCCGTAAACACCTGCTGCAGGAGAAGGGTTACATAGACAACACCATCCGGGCAATCGAAGCCAAGGGGCTGAATCCCCTGCCGGTTTTCGTGATGGGCGTCGAGGGCCACGTCGCCGCGCGCGAGTGGTTCACTCATGCGAAACCTGACATGCTCATCAACATGATGGGCTTCGGATTCGTCGGAGGCCCTGCCGGTGCGACCACACCGGGAGCATCTGCCGCCGCACGTGAAGAGATCCTCGGAAAAATCAATGCCCCGTACGTCGTCGCCCAGCCGCTCTTCATACAGGACATCAACTCATGGAAAACACAGGGTGTCGTGCCGCTTCAGTCGGCCATGACCTTTGCACTGCCTGAAATGGACGGCGCAGTCTGCCCTGTCGTGCTTGGCGCTATCCAGGACGGACGCCTGCAGACAGTACCTGATCGCCTCGAACGGCTTTCCGGGCTGGCAAAAAAATTCTCTGACCTGCGTCACACTCCGAACCGTGACAAGAAAGTCGCATTCGTCGTTTACGACTACCCGCCGGGCATGGGCAAGAAAGCAAGCGCCGCATTGCTCGACGTTCCGAAAAGCATCTATAAAATGTTACAGCGCCTGAAGAGCGAGGGCTACAACGTGGGCGAACTTCCGGAATCTCCGGAGGCATTGCTCGCGATCCTCGACAGGGCAACCGATTTCGAGATCCAGGCCCATGAGCCGGACTGCTTCGGCATTGATCGTGAAACCTTCAACGCCATCACGTCACCATACGAGCGTGAGCGCATAGAGGCGCGATGGAGCGGATTCCCCGGCGACATCGCCCCGGTCGGCGTCAACAAGGTTTTCCTCGGTGGCGTTCGGCTCGGCAACGTCTTCATCGGCGTACAGCCGAGGCTCGGCGTACAGGGCGACCCGATGCGCCTGCTCTTCGACAAGGCGAACACGCCGCACCACCAGTACATCGCGTTCTACCGCTGGATCAGCCGCGAGTTCGGCGCCCATGCCATGGTTCATGTCGGCATGCACGGCACGGCCGAATGGATGCCTGGCCTCCAGCTCGGCGTCACCGGCGACTGCTGGTCCGATGCGCTGCTTGGCGAGGTTCCGCACTTCTACATCTATCCCGTCAACAACCCGAGCGAAGCCAACATCGCCAAACGCCGCGGTTATGCGACCATGATCTCTCACAACATTCCGCCGCTTGCACGTGCCGGCCTCTACAAGGAGCTCCCTGCATTCAAGGAGATGCTGAACGATTATCGTGAACGCGGGCTCGAAAAGATCGTGGATGTTGAAACAGAAATGGCCATCGCGGAAAAAGCTGCACAGCTCAACCTGACCGACGACTGCCCGAGAATCGAAGGCGAGGCTTTTAACGACTATATCAGCCGTCTTTACATCTATCTGCTCGAACTCGAGAGCCGCCTCATATCCAACGCCCTGCACGTCTTCGGTGAAACACCGGAGCTCAGCTTCCAGGTCACCACGATCTCGGAGTACCTGAAGGTGCGTGGCAACGACCGTTCCCTCCCGTCTGTGATCATCGAGGCAATAGGCGAAAAAAAGGCCTGGGGCGACTACGGCTCTCTGGCCACGATAGCCCGTAAAGGAAATCCGAAAGCACTGAAGATCAGGGAAAAGGTGGATGACCTTACGAAGGAGTTCATCGAACAGACCATTTTCGGCAATGGCAACCCCGGCACCGTATTCAGCACGCTGACCGACAATGCGAAAGTCAATGAGGAGATGGCGGCAGCCATCAACACCTCGCTGCAGGAGGGTCTCGCACTGAAGCGCGCCCTGCAGGACAACGGCGAGGAGATGAAAAGCTTCCTCCGTGCGCTGAACGGCGAATATCTTTCCTCAGGACCTGGCGGCGACCTGGTGCGCGACGGTGCAGCGATCCTGCCGACCGGCCGCAACATCCATGCTATCGATCCATGGAGAATCCCTTCAGAACTGGCATTCAAGCGCGGCAAGCAGATTGCCGATACGATCATCCGGAAACACCAGGAGGAGAACAACGGCGAGTATCCGCAAACGATCGCCCAGGTGCTCTGGGGCCTCGACACCATCAAGAGCAAGGGTGAAGCTGTTGCAGTCATCATCCACCTGATGGGTGCCGAGCCGGCTTACGATGCACAGAACAAGATCAGCCACTATCGCCTCGTGCCCCTCGAAAAGCTTGGCCGTCCGAGGATCGACGTACTGATCCAGATCAGTTCGATCTTCCGCGACACATTCGGCGTGCTTGTCGACCATCTCGATAAACTGGTCAAGGACGCCGCAAGGGCGATCGAGCCGGTCGAGATGAACCACATCAAGAAGCATGTCGACGAATCCATGCGCCAGGGCAAGGATTTCGAGAGCGCGACCTCGCGCCTCTTCACCCAGGCTCCCGGATCATACGGATCGCAGGTCGAGGAGCTGGTGGAAGATTCAGCGTGGGAGACTGAAGAGGATCTCGACAGCATGTTCGTCAAGCGTACGAGCTTCGCTTATGGCGGCAACCGCTACGGCGACCAGCAGTCCGACGTCCTGAACGACCTGCTCGGCACCGTGGACCGTGTCGTGCAGCAGGTCGACTCTGCAGAGTATGGCATATCGGACATCGACCGTTACTTCTCCTCTTCTGGCGCCCTGCAGATGTCGGCCCGTCGCCGTAACCCGAAAGGCGACAACGTCAAGCTGAATTATGTAGAGACCTACACGGCAGACATCAAGGTTGACGATGCCGCCAAGGCGCTGAAGGTGGAGTTCCGCACCAAGCTTCTCAACCCGAAATGGTTCGAGGGTATGATCGCACAGGGTCACAGCGGTGCAACGGAGATCAGCAACCGGTTCACTTACATGCTCGGATGGGATGCCGTCACCAAAGGTGTCGACGACTGGGTCTACAAAGAGGCTGCCGAAACCTACGCATTCGACCCGGCCATGCGAGACAAGCTCATGAAGCTGAACCCGAAAGCGTTCAAGAACATCGTCGGCAGGATGCTCGAAGCAAGCGGCCGAGGCATGTGGTCGGCAGATCCTGACACTATAGAAAAGCTGCAGGAAATCTATTCCGACCTCGAAGATCGCCTCGAAGGCATCGAAGTCTGAAGCAGAAAATACACCGCAACGAAAGGCCCGCAAAAAACGGGCCTTTCGTTTTTTTAAAGAGAAATCGGTTATTTCGCCACATTTTACATCAGCGCCATCAAAAAGACAGCATCCTTTCGTCCCTCATGTGCCTGCCCGCTTCATTTTCATGTTCAGGTTTGATATATTTAAACTGATTAAAAACCTGTTTATGCATAGCCGCAAGCATCCTATAGCGCGGAACATACTCCGTCTTTTCGAGATCGCAATGTTCTTTGCCGTCTCGGTGCTTGGATACGGCCTTCTCGTTAAGACCTCATCGTCAAATTCAAAGTCAAAAAGTCGCGAACATGCCCTTGGCGTTCAGCAGACTCGTGACCTGAGCGGCCTTGACCGGGAGCTCAAAGTACATTCCGGTATATTTCGTTTTCCGTCGGCAACTCACTCGACTATCGGCAGCAGTAAGATCGTGCGAGCCTTCTTGCCGGACCATTCGACCTTTTACGGCGCAATGCCGTATCCTGATTATCGCTTTTCCCTGCATGACAGCCGGCCCCTTTTCATCAGCAATCCGGCAATCACCTCTCTTCCGCTCAATCTTCTCCAGCAGAATCCTGTACTTCTGGTATAGCCGCTGAAACAGCACTGCAAGGCTGGCCTCATCACGTTGACAACTATAAAACAGGATAACTGATATCCTGTAACCGGCATTGTTGTCTTCGATGGTGTACTCCTCCGGCAGACTGCAGTTTAAAATGGTCTTCAGCTCGACCAGGCCTGGCCGCACGGCCAGGGATACACAAAAAATGCCCGGAAACAGGATTTGACCTATGCGATTTCTTTTCATAACCATGGAGCCCACGAACAACGGTGTGCTCAAATCGGCGGCTTCTGAACTGAACAGGGAGTTCAGCCTCGATCTTGACGTATCCATGTTCAACCTCGGTCTCAACCATGGCCCGCAAGCGTGGGAGCGGCTCGCAAAAGAGATCCCCGGCGCCGATTTCATTTTCGGGTCGATGCTCTTCAGCGAGGAGATCGTAAGACCGCTGGAACAGCTTCTCGAAACTGCATCATGCCCTGTCTGCATGATCACCAGCAACCCGGCACTGATAAACCAGACACGCGTCGGGAAGTTCTCATTGCAGAAAACGGACGAGGAAGAGAAGCCTCAGGGAATCTTCAAGCAGCTCGCACAGAAGCTCCGGCCGGTCAGCAGCAGCGGGGAGAGCCAGCGTCAGCTTTCGCTCGTGCGCAATGTGGGAAAGCTTATGAAGCACATCCCCGGAAAGGCGAGGGATATCCATACATTCATCTCCGCACATCAGTTCTGGCTGAACGGATCGAAGGAGAACATGAGGCGTTTTCTCTGTGTCCTCGTAGATCGGTATATCCCGGGATACAAGGGGGTGCTGCCCCAGAAAGACCCGATCTTCTACCCCGATACCGCCCTGTACCACCCTGATGCGGGAAGCCCTTTTTCGACGACAGCCGAACTGCGCGATTGGCAGGAGAACAACCGACCAGGCAAAGGCAAGGGGCGTGTCGCCATCCTCGTCATGCGGGCTACGCTCCTGAGCGAAAACATGCTGCACATCATTAACCTGCTCAGGGAGATCGAATCGCAGGGTATCAGATGCTGCATCGCATACAGCGGAGGTCTCGATTTCAGGCCAGCCCTCGAAGGATTTTTCGATCCTACGGTCCTGGAATCGATGCCGGTAGACCTGCTCATCAATGCCACAGGCTTCTCGCTGGTCGGCGGTCCTGCCGAAACCCGTTCGGCAGAAGCGATCGGAGCCCTGAAAAAAGTCGGGGTGCCCTGTTTCAACATCATACCCCTCGCTTTCCAGCCGATAAGCCAGTGGAGGCAGAACAGCCTTGGCCTGACCCCGCTCCAGACCGCGCTGAGCGTAGCCGTTCCCGAGCTGGACGGCGCTATCGAGCCTCACGTGTTCGCCGGTCTCGAGGAGGGCAGCGAACGGACAATGCCGCTCGAAGTCGAAACGCGTGCGCTTGCATCGAGAATTTCCCGCTGGATGCAGCTGCGCAGCAAGGCGGTCGAAGAGAAAAAAATCGCCATCGTGCTCTTCAACTTCCCGCCGAACCTCGGCAATGCCGGCACGGCGGCATTCCTCGATGTTTTCGAAAGCCTCTACCGGCTCATGCAGAAACTGAAAACCGAAGGTTACCGGATCGAGTTGCCGGCGTCGGTCGATGATTTGCGCGACAAGCTCCTTGAAGGAAACCGCCTGGTGTTCGGGACCGACGGCAACGTAGCGGCCCACTACCCCGTCGAACTCTACAGGAAGCAGTTTCCCGCCTATGAGAAGATCGAGCCTTTCTGGGGTGACGCCCCTGGCGAAATCCTCAACGACCGTAACCGTTTCCACATTCTGGGAGCATCGTTCGGCAACATTTTCGTCGGCCAGCAGCCTTCGTTCGGTTATGAACGGGATCCGATGCGACTGCTGATGGCCAAGGACGCTGCGCCGAACCACGCCTTTGCAGCCTACTATTCGTGGCTGGACCATGAGTTCGGGGCCGATGCGGTGCTGCACTTCGGAACGCACGGTGCGCTCGAATTCATGCCGGGCAAGCAGGTCGGCCTCTCAGCGGATTGCTGGCCTAAACGGCTGATCGGCTCGTTACCCCATTTCTACTGCTACTGCGTCAACAATCCGAGCGAAGGCGCCATTGCAAAACGGAGGGGGCTGGCCACGCTTGTGAGCTACATGGCCCCACCGCTCGAACATGCCGGACTGTACAAGGGCATGCGGCAACTCCGTGAACTTGTCGGAGCATGGCGCAGCCGCCCGTCGACCGAAGCGCTGGAACAGGTCAGGGAACTCGCAGGAAGCATCGATATGCTCCCCCCCTCCGCAGAACTGGGGGACGAAGAGTACATCACATGGTTGAACAACGAGCTTTACCTTGTCGAAGAGCGCATGATCCCGCTCGGCCTTCATGTGCTTGGCCAGGCCCCGTCGGTCGAAAGCCTCACGGACAACCTGACCCTGCTGGTCAGCCATGCACGGCCCGAACTCGACAACCGTTCCCTGCCCGAACTCGTCTGTGCCGGCCTGCACCTCGACTATGAATCGCTCGTCGAACAGCACGAAGAGAACATGTCGTTCCGCGAATCCTGGCAGAAGGTCACCCTGATCTGCCGGGATGCCATCAGGCATTTCATCGGCACCCTGCCGGAAAACCTCCCCGAAGGGGTGACCACCACATCGCTCCTCGAAGGCACGCTTGCCGTCCGTATGAGCATCGCCGGCAACCTGCTGCAGAAATCGGCCTGCATAAAACCTGCACAACTGGGCAAGCTCTGGCACTTCCTGAACGGCATCCTCATCAGCCTGCTCGAAAATCGGGAGGTCGAAGCGGTCATCAGTGCGCTTTCGGGCGCCTACATCCCGCCCTCTCCGGGCAACGATCTGGTCAGGAATCCGGCCATCGTGCCGACAGGACGCAACATCCACAGCCTTGACCCCTACAGCATACCGACGGCGTTTGCCAGGAAGGCCGGCGAGCGTTCGGCTGAGGAGCTGCTTGAACAATACCGGAAAGAGACCGGCGAACTTCCTGAATCGATCGCCCTCATCCTCTGGGGAACGGACAACCTGAAAAGCGACGGTGAAGGCGTAGCCCAGGCCCTGGCGCTGCTTGGTGCAAGAACAAAGACCGACGAACTCGGCAAGATCGGCGACGTCGAACTCATCCCTCTCGAGCAGCTTGGACGGCCGCGTATCGACATCGTGGTTACGGTAAGCGGCATCTTCAGGGACCTGCTATCCCACCAGGTGCGGCTGCTGGACAGGGCTGTACGAATGGCGGCGTCTGCTGACGAGCCGGAATCGATGAACTTCGTCAGGAAACACGTGCTCCAGCAGGCCGCCGAACTGCAGGTATCGGTCGAAGAGGCCGCCGGCAGGATCTACTCGAACGCACCAGGCAACTATGGATCCAACGTAAACCATCTGATCGAAAGCAGCACATGGGAAGAGGAGAGCCAGCTTGCGGACGCATTCGTGAACCGCAAAAGCTTCTCTTTCACTCCGGATGGCGAGTGGCAGGAGAGCCCTGAAATATTAAGGGCCGCCCTGAAAAATGTTACATTGACGTTCCAGAATATCGACAGCTTCGAGATCGGTTTGTCCGATATTGACCACTATTATGAGTATCTTGGCGGGGTTTCGAAATCGGTGGAATTACTCAGCAATTCGAAACCGAAAGTCATGGTCGGAGACACGGGCGGATTCGGCAAAAGCCAGAAAATCCGCTCCCTTGAAAGCATGGTCTCGCTCGAAGCCCGCACAAAGCTCCTGAACCCGAAGTGGTATGAAGCCATGCTCGAACATGGTTATGAAGGGGTCAGGGAGATCGAGGCACACCTGACGAACACTTATGGATGGAGTGCCACGGCTTCAGCGGTCAAGAACTGGACCTACGAGCAGTTTACGGAAACCTTCCTGCAGGACCGACAGATGCTGGAACGTCTGGCTTCGCTGAATCCCAATGCAACCATGTCGATGACAAGACGCCTTCTCGAAGCCCACTCGCGAGGATTCTGGCAGGCAGACGAGGCAACGATCGAAGAACTGCAGGAACTGTACGAAGAACTCGAAACAAGGATCGAAGGTGCTCAGAGCAGTCATATGTAATGCTCGCACAGACGGTCATCATCATCATCAACGACTTTAAAAGAACATGAACAGCTCATTCAACGCCGAAGAACACAAAAAGATGCTCCAGTCGTATTTCAATGGCCAGGGCTTCCAGCGCTGGGCATCGATTTACGGTAACGAAAAACTCTCCACCGTCAGGTCCACCGTCAGGCAGGGCCATGCGGTCATGATGGACAAAGCGTTCGAATGGTTGCAGAAGACCCGGCTGAAAAAAGGTGATACCGTTCTCGACGCGGGCTGCGGAACAGGCCTGTTCAGCATTCGCCTTGCGAAAAACGGATATAAGGTTAAATCGGTCGACATCGCTTCGCAGATGGTGGACAAAACCCGAAAAGATGCCCAGAAGGAGGGGGTCGCGGGAAATATGGATTTCGAGGTAAACTCTATCGAGTCCGTCAAAGGCACCTATGATGCCGTCGTATGCTTCGACGTTCTGATCCACTATCCTGCCGAAGGATTCGCCCATGCCTTCCGCAACCTGAGCCGGCTGACCAACGGACCGATGATCTTCACCTATGCCCCTTTCAATAACATCCTCGCTTTCCAGCACTGGCTCGGCGGCTTTTTCCCGAAAAAGGAGCGACGCACGACAATCCAGATGATCAAGGACGAAGAGATGAAACGGGTGCTCGGAGAGCTCGGCCTCAAAGTCATCGCCAGCCAGAAGATCAGCTTCGGGTTCTACCACACCATGCTGATGCATGTGGACAGGCGCTGAAGGAGGGGGGAAACAGGCTCAGGAATTTTGTTCAATATGTTGTAAATTATATGTCAATAAACTTTTTTTTTAAGGCATGCGAGCGTTACCATTGCTGCATGCAGACAAGATCGAATCAGTACAATACAACCTATCCGGAGGGTGGAGACAGATGAAGATTCTGATGATTCAGCCTAATTATCATTCAGGTGGCGCTGAGATTGCAGGCAACTGGACGCCAAGCTGGGTTGCCTACATCGGAGGAGCCCTGAAACAGGCTGGCTTTAGTCAGGTGAAATTTGTAGATGCTATGGCCGATAACCTTCCCGATGAAACAATCGAGGAGATCATTCGCGCAAACCAGCCGGATGTAGTGATGGCGACCAATATCACGCCATCAATTTTCAAAGCCCAGGACATCATGAAGATCGCCAAGAAGGTCAGTCCGAAGATCAAGACCATAATGGGAGGCATTCACTCCACCTTCATGTACCCTCAGGTACTGACCGAAGCTCCGGAGACCGATTACGTCGTCCGCGGCGAAGGCGAGGAGGTCACGGTCAATCTCGTGAAGTCGATCGCCGCAGGCACCGACATGCAGGACCGCGCCGAAATCACCGGTATCGCCTATGTCGACGAAAACGGCCAGGTGTTCGCAACGCCAGCCCATCCTGTAATAGAGGATCTTGACACGCTGAGCCCTGACTGGAGCCTGTACGACTGGGACAAATACATCTACACGCCGCTAAACTGCCGTCTGGCCGTACCCAACTTCGCAAGAGGATGCCCGTTCACCTGTACCTTCTGCTCGCAGTGGCAGTTCTGGCGCCGGTACCGCGCACGCAGCCCGAAATTTTTCGTCGACGAGATCGAAATCCTCGTCAAGAAATACAATGTCGGATTCTTCATCCTTGCCGACGAAGAGCCGACCATCAACAAGCAGAAGTTCGTATCCCTCTGCCAGGAACTGATCGATCGCAAACTGGACGTCACCTGGGGCATCAACACCCGCGTTACCGACATCATGCGTGACGAGGATCTCCTTCCGTTCTTCCGCAAGGCAGGCCTGGTCCACGTGTCGCTCGGCACCGAAGCCGCCAGCCAGATGAACCTTAACCGGTTCCGTAAAGAGACGACCATCGAAGAGAACAAGTACGCCATCAAGCTGCTCCAGAAGAACGGCATCGTAGCCGAAGCGCAGTTCGTGATGGGTCTCGAGCACGAAACACCCGAGAGCATCGAAGAGACCTACCAGCTCTGCAAGGACTGGGATCCGGACATGGCCAACTGGACCATCTACACGCCATGGCCCTTCTCCGACCTGTTCAAGGAGCTCGGCGACCGCGTCGAAGTCCGCGACTACTCCCGCTACAACTTCGTCTCTCCGATCATCAAGCCGGACAACATGGAGCGTGAGGACGTGCTGAAAGGGGTGCTCAAATCCTATGCCCGTTTCTACGCACGCAAGACCTTCTTCAGCTACCCCTGGATCAAGGACCCATATGTGCGCAAGTACATGCTCGGATGCCTGAAAGCCTTCGCCCAGACCACTATCACCAAACGCTTCTACGACATCGACCGCGTCAAGACCAAGAACCGCAAGATCGAGATCGACCTTGGCTTCGACAAGTCAAGGATCCTGACCGAGGCAGAGGTGAAGAACCTGAAGGAGCTTCGTCCGGAAATGGTCGCCGACATGAGCTTCGGCCTCAAGGAAGCCGGCTACCAGCGCGAGCACGACGAGCACAACTGGGACGAGTTCGACGAAACGACCATCAAGGACAGGACGTCGTCAACCGTACGCAACTGCTGATCTCATAAGCGACATCGATACCATAAGCAAAAACCCTCCGGAGTACGGAGGGTTTTTCTTTTTCTGGACCTGACGGTTCAGCTGACGGCAATTTCCTTGCTCTTTTTCTCGACGGCCTCCTTTTTCGGCACGACGATCTTCAGCACACCGTTGTCATAAGATGCCTGAATGTGTTCGCTGTCGACATTGTCCCCCATGGTGAAGCTTCTTGACAGACTACCCCACGAGCGTTCGACCCTGTGGTAATTCTTCGCCTTCTCCTCCTCCTCCTGGGTCCTTTCGGCGTGGATGCAGAGCACATCGTCCTCCATGGTCACCTTGACATCCTCTTTTTTCACGCCAGGAATATCGGCAGAGAGATAAAAAGACTTGTCGTCTTCACTGATGTCCACCTTGAACGAGGGGGCCATCATCGAACCCATGGAGCTGAAGAACGGAGTCAGTCTTTCATTGAACACATCTTCAAACACTTTCAGGGGATCCTTTCCATAAAGCTTGAGTGTCATCGTTTCATCCTGCTTGAAGTTGACGAAAAACAGCCTGGAACAACATCTAAAGTTAACATTCAGGACATAAAAATAATTCCTCTGCCACCGTCCATCATGGTCGCCATTCCTGCCTGCTCCGTTATGACAAAGTGCCTATGCCGAGCAGGTCGGCTATGTTGGCTGTCGGATCGATCACCGGCCTGATGCCCGGAGTCGCACAGGTCATGACGGTGGTTACGCCGGGTCCATGGCCGGCCTCGCGGCAGTCGCTGTGCACGATGACTCCTATGGTGACGGCACCTTTCCGGTAAGCGCGTCCGAACCGGTTGTCGTGGTCAAGCAGCGCGACGAAGTCGCCGAAACGGATCTTGTCAAAACCGAACTCCCTGACCGCATCAGCGTCGCTGGTCACGATATCGTAGTCCCCTTTGGCCACATGCGCCGAGCCGATGCCTGAACCCATGCAGTATGCGGGTACAACGGTCGTGACAGGAACCTCGAGCACACCGTCGGAAGCAACCCTGACAGCCATCTTTTTCAGGAGCGAAGGATCGAGATTGAACAGCGTGATGCCAGGAAAATCGATGAGTTTCAGCCCCTGCCCCTTTGAACGGATCATAATGGTGTCGCTATAGGTCATTTTCTCCTTGGCTTCGCTCGGAAAATCGACGATGATGTGCTCCGATCCGCCATGGTGGCCGATCACGACGCCGGTAGCTCCTTTTGCTTCTCCGGAGACGACGGTCGCCGTGTTTCCGACACAACTCAGCACCTGCACCGTAACGTTGGGATGCTCGTACGGTTTGTGGGTATCGGCCGTACAGCTTACGCCTGGTTCGATGTGGTCGCCTTCCCATCCGAACGCCGGATCGCCGACCTGGATGTTTGTGGTGATACCGCCGATCGAGGGCAGGATGAACGGTGTGCCCTGATGGTCGACCTCCCAGCTTCCACGGGTGCGTGGCTGGCCGGGCTGGCACTGAAGCAGGAACTCTACGAGACGATCTTCATTGGTTGCAAACATGGAATCTCTGTTTATTGATGATAGTAACTCATGTGAAATTATACGCGGCCAGCCCTTCAGCCGTTCCTGTCATCGACATTAACGGCTGAACACCCATCCCGCAATTCCTTTTATATAGCATAAAGCCCATGGAGCGCAAAATGGCATGCTCCATAGCTATCAGGCTCCGGAATCGTTCACCCGGCCCCTGAGGGACTTGATCTCGCTTCTGCGCGACTTGACTTCGAGCCGCTTTTGTCGGGAGCTCTTCGTCGGCCTCGTCGGCCGTCGCGGCGCTTCGGTCACCAGTCCCCCTGCCAGCAGTTCGATCAGCCGGGAGACAGCATCTTCCCGGTTCTTTTCCTGCGACCGGAATCGCTGGGCCTTGATCACGATCACACCGTCACGGGAAATCCTCCGGTCCTTGAGCTGCACGAGCCTCTCCTTCAGCTCTGCCGGAAGTGACGATGCTCCGATGTCGAACCGGAGATGAACAGCCGTTTCGACCTTGTTGACATTCTGGCCGCCTGCCCCCTGGGAGCGCATGGTCCTGATCTCGATCTCCTCGTCGGCAATCGAAATCCCGTCACTGATCCTGATCACAGCATATCCTCCGTATCGGCAATCGCATGACCTGATCCGGGGTCGCCGGCGAAAGCTGGCGATGCGAGCGTTTCCGGCCAATTGCGGAAAAGGATGCTGTCGATTCCAGCGCTCCTGCTGACAGCGCAGTTGACAGACCTGTCGTCGATCAATATGAATTCCTGGGCCTCGATGCCCGAACAGTCGAGCACATGGCGGAACGAATCGGTCGAACGTTTCAGGAATCCGTGTTCGTAGGAGAGGAAATAGCGCTCCATACTCCTCAACACCGGAAACTTGTTAATCAGAAAGGCAAAATGGAGTGGATCGGTATCGCTCATGATCCAGACGGCATGACGGGCCCGTAACTGCGTTATCGCCTCGATACAGCCCGGTTGAAGGGTGAAGATGTTCTGCCAGGCCAGACGGAGTTCCTGCATCGGCATATCGACGGTCAGAGGGTCGGAAGCGATCATCCCGAGAAACTCAATCTGGGAGAGCATGCCGCTGTCGAAACGATCCTTCAGGTCGCCTTCGCAATACCTGCCCATGATCGTCATGGCTCCGGAGTCGCCATTTCGTGAAACCGCCTTGCAGAACGACATGAAATCGACCGAATCCACCACATTGCCTATATCGAGAAGAATAATAGCCATAATGATCCCTACACGTTCAGACGTTACGCTCACAGCAATGGCACAGCAGGGCACGCAGAGCTGTATCCGGCAGCGATAGAGCCCGTACCGTGGTGAAAAGATAAGGAAACGGACGGCAGGCGGCAAAGAGGTACATCTTTCCGCTCAAGGAAACGGCAGGAGCCGGAACTCTTTAACCGCTTTTTATGTCAGATAATGCATACCCCCATGCTTCCTAACGGAAATTCCGGACATCATGGGTAAAATCCAACAGGAGGAACTGCATGGCCAACAATGAAATGAAACATCCCGCCAACGCGCCCGGTCCATTTTACGTTACCAGTCCGGACGATCCGGATGGCCAGGGTTGCACAGCTTGCACCATATGCTACAATGCGGCACCCGAATTCTTCACAGAGGACAGTGATGGTTACGCATACGTCTCCCAGCAGCCACAGTCCGAGGCCGACCAGGCCCTATGCAGGGAACAGATAGATGCCTGCCCTCCGCGAGCAATCGGCGAGGATGGCTGAAACCCCTGTGCCTGAAACAGTTCTGCCGGGCTGAAAACCCGGCAGAAAGTAGATTCCGTGTCCATTACACACGGGATAAGATCATGAGTTGCTTACCTGATACCCCAGAGCTTGATCTTGCGGTCGTCGCTGCCGCTGGCAATGATGCGACCGTCAGGCGAGATGTCCACCGACTGCACTTCGAGCGTATGGCCGCGGTAGCTGTGAAGCTCAGTGCCTGCCTTGACGTCCCAGAGGCGGACGGACTCGTCGTTGGCCGCACTGCCTATGATGGTGCCGTCAGGGCTGAAACAGACGCTTCGTACGGCGTCCAGATGACCCGCGAGCACCTTGAGGATCTGTCCCGAGGCGGCGTCGATGATCTTTACTTTGGCGTCGCGTCCGCACAGGGCGATCAGGCTGTCATCAGGGCTGAAACAGATCGAATGCGACAGGGAATCGCCGGTCTCATAGTTGGCGATGTTCCGGCCTGTTTCCGCGTCCCAGATCCGGAGCACAGGCTCTTCGCCGCAACTGACCAGCTTTTTGCCGTCATGGCTCCATGCGAGGCATTCGATATAGGATTTGTGACCGAGAAACTTTGCAGTCTCCCTGCCGGTCTCCACGTCCCACAGACGGATGGTGGTGTCCCGCGAGCAGGTTGCAAGTGTTTTGCTGTCAGGGCTGAACGCTACCATGCGAACGGCCGTATCGTGTCCCTTGCAGACATGCAGGCACACGCCGGTCGATGCATCCCATATCCTGGCGGTGCTGTCGGTGCTGCCGCTGGCAAGCCTTTTTCCGTCACGGCTGTAATCGATGCACTCCACCCAGGTATCGTGTCCCTTCATGGTGAAAATCGATTTTCCGCTCTCCACATCCCAAAGCATCACCAACTCGTCGAAACCTCCACTGACCAGTTTTTTGCCGTCGGGACTGAACTTGACCCCGAGCACTCTGTCAAGATGCCCCTCCATGGTCTTGATGAGATTCACGTCTTCCTTGACCGTAGGACGTTTGAGCTCTTCTTCCTTTTTCCCGAAAATTTTTGACAAGAAACCCATGAGCGTATGATCTTTTGAATTGTTGGTCGCGCTGGAACACGCAAAGAGTGAAAGCGCCGGAATTATTGACCCTTAATGTAAAAAAATTTATCCGGAACGCACAGTGACCTCTCCCTGATCGTCACGCACTCCTCGCTACTGAATATCGCCCTTGAACATGTAGCTTCGCCCCTTCCACTCGGGCCCCCTGCCGAAAGTTGTCAGGCGGAACGAGTTGAATGCGATAAGGAGGAGAATTACCTGGGAAAAGGCGTGCAGCAAACCTGGCCACACCTGCTGGCGGAACTTCACGGCGATAATGATGCGGATGCATACGGCGATGGCGATCTGTGCCGCAGGCAGCCAGAAAAGCTCACGGGTGAACGCCCCCTGCAACAATGCCGAAAGTACGAATCCATACGGCGCCAGATAGAACAGAACCACAAGGGCCATCAGGGCAAACAGTCCCGATACATTGTTGCCGAGACCGGCAAAGAGGTTCTTGGAGAACCCGTTCCATACCTCCCTGAATCCCCGATACATACGGCAACTGACCACATCGGTGCCGTTGAAGGCGACAACTTTACCGCCTGCACGCTTCACCATCTTGCAGAGCCAGACATCCTCGACCAGGTTGCACCGAACCGACCGGTGCCCGCGGATCCGCTCATAAGCCTTGCGCCTGAAAAGAATGAACTGCCCGATAGCGTAGCAGAAAGCCGGAGAACGGCTCTTCCAGACCATGCCGATCGGCAGGTAGCTGAACAGGATATGATAGACCAGCGGCACGAACAGCTTTTCCCAGAAAGTCTCGATCTGCTGTGCCGGCGTAAGCGACAGCATGTCTGCACCACTCTTGTCCATAGCCTTGACTGCCCGTCGCAGAGCATCGGGCCGGTGCCGCGTGTCGGCATCGGTGAAAAGCAACAGATCGCCGGACGCGTTATCGGCAAGCTGCTGACAGGCCCATGCCTTGCCATGCCATCCTTCCGGAAGCGAAGCTCCATCCAGAATCCTTAGCCTGCCGCCCCGTGGTCCGCCGGCAAGCTTATGCAATTCAGCCAAAGTTCCATCAGCCGATTGATCGTCAAGAACTATGACCTCAAAATCCGGATAATCCTGACCCAGCAACGACGAGACGCATCCGGCGATGTTCAGCTCCTCGTTCCGGGCAGGCACAAGCATCGACACCATCGGTCCGGACGGATCAGCTTCACAACCTGCAGGCAGGTCCTGAAAATCCACAAGGTTTTTCAGGACAATGCCCAGAAAAACAAGAAGTGAACCAAGGATAAAAAGCTGATATATGATCATGGCAAAAAAAAGGCCGCACCAGGCAGCCTCAAATGAGTTCTATGTCAACTAAAAAATGAATCGCGACTGGTGCAAGGTGTCGCTGTAAATCGTCGCAAGCAGTTTGAGCGATCAAAACCTGGGAGCGCCAAGCTCAAGCTTGGCAATGAATTTAGCTTAAAACAACCGGCAATATTATTGTTGACCTCTTGCCCGTCGACGTAAATGCCGAGCTGGAGCTCGGCGCTCCCGGCTAAACAATACAAAAAAGGTAGCTCCTCGACTTTTGAGACAGTCTCTAATGATTTCGATCCCGACATGTCGGGACAACGGACATTCACTTCTTACTCTCTCTTCTGTTGCCCCGGGTTTTAACCCGGGGAGAGAGAGAATGAAACAAATTCAAATAATACTCTTCGGACTTCAGTCCAATATCTTTCCATTTCTCACACAACGACAATCTGTCTTCTTTTTATCGAAGATATTGGACTGAAGTCCAGATCATCTTTGGAATCAGCTATCCCCGGACTGAAGTCCGGGGCAACTGGAAAAAGGAACAGTAAAATCGATTATTTGATTTCGCCGGGTTTTCAACCTCTTAAATCCAAGGGCTTTAGTCCTGTTAAGAGAGAACCCGATTAACCGCGATTCCGTTCAGTCGATCAGTTTGTTGATGTTGTACTCGAATATCCCTTCCGCGCCCGCACGCTTCAACTCGGGAATCAGCTTGCGAACGATCTTTTCCGCCACGATCACTTCGAGAGCGACCCATGCGTTGTCTGCCAGATCAGCAACGGTCGGGAGGCGAAGTGCAGGAATGACCGACATGATCTTGTCGAGCGATGCCTTGGGGGCGTTCATCTTCAAGCCCACCTTGCCTTGTGCGTTGATGGCGCCCTGCAGGAGAAGGGCCATGCTTTCGATCTTCTCGCGCTTCCATGGATCCGCCCATGATGCCTTGTTGGCGATGAGCTTGGTATTCGATTCGAGCACGGTTTCGACGATCCTGAGCTTGTTGGCACGCAGCGATGAACCAGTCTCGGTCACCTCGACGATGGCGTCGGCAAGTTCCGGCGGTTTGACTTCGGTCGCGCCCCAGCTGAACTCGACCGATGCGTTGACATTGTTCTTTGCGAGATACTTTTTGGTGATGTTTACCACTTCTGTGGCAATATGCTTGCCCTCGAGATCCTTGACGGTTTTGATCGGAGAGTTTTCCGGTACGGCCAGCACCCAGCGGACAGGCCTCATGGATGCCTTTGAATAAACCAGGTCTGCGACTTCGACGACATCAGCGTCAGTCTCGATGATCCAGTCCCTGCCGGTCAGACCGGCATCGAACGCTCCCTGGGCGACGTAACGGGCCATCTCCTGCGCACGGATCAGGATGGCTTCCAGTTCATCGTCGTCGATCGACGGAAAGTAGGAACGGCTCTGAACGGAAAATTTGAACCCGGCGTTAGCGAAAAGTTCGAGTGTCGAATCCTGCAGGCTTCCCTTCGGTAGTCCAAGCTTCAATACATTGTTGCTATTGCTCATGATAAAATATGATGGTTGACTTAAACCTTTCTGATCTGAAAATGGCCCTGGTCGTAAAAGCCATATGGGTAATCTCCCTCTATCCATGAACCGAGATTCACATAGGTGCTGCCGGAATCATCGACGGCCTGGATCCGCTCAGAGTGGTTATGACCGCAGACAAAATAATCAAAAACGCGTTCACGAGCCAACGTGGTGGCAAAATCGATCAAACGAGTGGATTCCACCCGCATATCGACCCGTTTGTGGGTACGGCTCAGGCGGGATAATTTTTTCATCAGCGCCGTAGCCAGATCCGGATGAAAACCGGTCAGCAGTCCAAGATTGAAACGGTTCCTTACAAAACGGGCAAAAAGCCTGTAACCGAGATCCCCTTCGCCAAGTCCGTCGCCATGGGCTACCAGGAACAGTTTGCCGTCATGGCGCACCTCCTGCAAACCATAATAGGTCTTTACGCCAAGTTCGTCGTTGAAATAGCGCCCAAGGTAGAAATCGTGGTTGCCGGCCAGCCACGACACTTCGACGCCGCTCCGGGTAAGCTCGGAAAGCATGCAGAGGAACCGGGTGAACCCTTTGGGGATCACGTGCCGGTACTCCATCCAGTAATCGAGTATGTCACCGAGAAGATAGAGCGCCCCACCTTCTTTGCGGATCATCGAAAAAAGGGCATCGAGGCGCTCGAGCTTTAGCCGCTCGGCCTGCGGTTCCTGCAGGCCGAGATGAACATCGCTTAAAAAGTAAAGTCCCGGCATCGCTTCCTGTCTGCAGGTTCAGTTCAGAGGACCGCGGCCAGTCCGATGACGACCGCAGGAATAAGAATGTTGTCCACCTCTTTCGGGCTGATTCCCTCGACGATGGTCGCTGCGACAGCGATAATGGAGATCTTTACTGGATCGAAAGCACCCGGGACGATCAGCTTGACGAAGAAAAGACCGGCAAAGAGAGCTCCGATCAGGAAAGCCAGGGTGCCCTCAACGCTCTTGTCGCTGAGCACCTTGTATTTCATCTTCCCCAACCTCGTGCCTACGATGGGTGCAAGTCCGTCGCCCCAACCGAGCATGGCCATTGCCAGCACACCGGCAAACGTCTTGTAATAGATGGTTCCGCAGATCATGGCGACGATCACGAAGTAGAGGGTCCCCTTGAGCAGTTCACGCTTGTCGCCGGTCCTGGTCATAGTTTTGACCGCCTGGTCGTCCGCAGCAGCGAAAAGCCCTTTCTGGATCAGCAGAAGGGTCCAGACGGCAAAAACCGTGATATTCAGGTAGTGTGACCAGTCTCCCTCCCTGAAAAGGGGCAGAAAGATTATGGCCGAGCCGGCACAGATATGGGTGATTTTACGGCTGATATCCCGCGCAAGGCCATGGTTGGTCACCAGATAGTCCATCAGCGGCGGTACGCTGAAGACGTAGATGAACGTGAACAGTGTGACAATTGCGTTATGCCACACCAATGGCAGGGAAAAAAAGGTCGGGGCAATGTCTGTCATGGCGCCTCCGGATGGTGATTGTTATGAGGAAGATGACCTGAAACTCGGTAGTTCGATCAGCGCATCATCATCGTTTCGTCGTCCGGCAATCATAGGTAACATCCATGCAGAGGCAGATACCCCGGCATGCATCATTTACGAAATTCACATGTATTTGGCGCCGACAAACGCGGCGGCAACCATCTGGTTCGTCAGGAACAGCAGGTTGTTCGCCACCTGGAACCTGAGAAACGCGTTGTGCTCCTGTACCTCGCTCTTGCCGATGGCATTTCCGAACCCGTCATCGACCGCATGCTGCATGAATGAAACCCCAGTTTTGGGGTCGCGGTACAACGGGATCTGAATGAAAATGTTCACGGCGAGGGATGCAAGAACGAAATAGGACAATATGGTGAAACCCCAGTTCCATGCAAGCATGACAAAAACGGCGAAAACGAGGTCTATGATTATGAAGGCAACCAGAAAGGTGTTTTTCGAACCGATCATGACGGTGAGCGATTTCATGCCCCCTTTCGCATCCCCTTCCGTCGATTTGAAGTCGTTCATGATGATCAGCGCCACGGCCATGAAGAAGTTCATCCCTGCAAGACCGAGGACTTCGGGGCGGATTTCGCTGAAAAGCGCATTGGCCGACAGGTAGGTAATGAAGCCATAGGACAGGCCAACGGCAGGTGCGGAAAGCAGGATGTTCTTTTTGAGCTTGAGCGGCGGGGCGGAATAGATGTATCCGACGAACAATCCGGCAAGCAGGCATCCGACGAAAATAATGCCTCGCTGCCCCCCGATGTGGATGCCGAGCATGGTGCTAAGTACCACGGCCACGACAAGCACGATGCTCCAGTTCCAGATCGCCTCCTTTTCGGAAAGCCTTCCGGAAGGAATCGGACGTGTAGGTTCATTGACCCGGTCGAGTTCGAGATCGTAGTAATCATTGACCGACTGGCTGAACCCTGTGCCAAGGGGACCATAAAGAAGGAAAAGCGCGAAAAGCATGAGGTAGTCGTGCACACTCGGCTGCATCGCACCGGAAGCCATGACTCCACCTGCCAGGCAGGGAAAAACGCTGATCCAGGTCACAGGATCCAGAAGCTCAAGATGCGCTTTTATTTTATCGACAAATCCTATGCGTGCGGCTGCTGACATATCTACTGCTCTCGGGAACGGCTACTGGCCAATTGATGGGGACTTTATTATACGTTAGCGCAATTTACGAATACCGGAAAATAAAACATCATCCTAAACGATTATCACTTCCGGCAGCCGATTCACGACAACACGCCGGTCAGAGTGGCTGAAGAGGCCCCCGTAATCGTGACCGTGACCAGATCACCCGGTTTGAATGTACCGCGACCGAATACCACCGCCCTGTTCGAACCGGTCCGGCCCATGAGCTCAGAGGATGAACGACGGCTTTCGGTTTCGGCAAGCACCTCCACCGTCCTGCCGACATCCTGGCGGTACCGATCGAGCGAAATGGTGTTCTGCAGGTCGATAATCTCCTGCAGCCTCGCTTTCTTGACCGCTTCCGGCACATCGTCCTGAAGGTTTTTCGCCGCCCAGGTTCCGGGACGTACCGAATAGTAGAACATGAAGGAGGTATCGAAACGCACCTCCTCCATGAGCGACAGGGTCTGGCGATGATCCTCGTCAGTTTCAGTGCAGAATCCGGCGATCAGGTCCGTGGTGATCGCGACGTCGGGAATGAGTCTCCTGATCATCTCGATCCTGCCGAGATACTCCTGCCTTGTATGGCCCCTGCGCATCAGGTCAAGGATCCTCGACGAACCTGACTGTACCGGGAGGTGGATGTGGCTGCAGATGTTCGGCCTTTCGGCGATTACCTGCACCAGGGACTCGGAGATGTCCTTGGGGTGCGACGTTGTGAACCTGATTCGCATTTCCGGCGCACACCTGCTGACGGCATCGAGCAGGGCGGCGAAATCGCGCCCGCTTTCCGCATCGCGGTATGAGTTCACGTTCTGGCCGAGAAGGGTTACCTCTCGATATCCCGATGCGGCAAGCTTAACGACCTCATCCACAACCGAACCGAACTCGAGGCTTCGTTCGCGTCCCCTGGTAACCGGCACGACACAGAAGGCGCAACTGTTGTTGCAGCCGCGCATGACCGGCGCAAAGGCGCTGATGAAGCCGGAACGGACAGGATCGATGCCTGCGTAGGTTTCGCGGTGGTCGTACTCCAGGTTGGCTATCCGTGAACTCTCACGCGCATTGATGATCATAGCGGGCAGTGAGCGGTAGGTGTCGGGGCCTGCGATGAAATCGACAAAAGGATAGTCGCTGAACATCTTCTCACGCTCGAACTGGGGAACGCAGCCCACGACGCCGAGTATCAGGCCTTTCTTTCGTCTTTTCCTGCCTTTGAGCTGCTGCAGGAAATTGCCGATACGGTCGACGGCGTTCTCCCTGACAGCACAGGAGTTCAGCAGGATCACTCCCGCCGAATCCTCATCCGCAGCAGGCAGGAATCCTTCGGACTGAAGAAGCGAGCGCATGATCTCCGTATCTGCCTGGTTCATCTGGCAGCCGAAGGTATGAAAATAAAAAGTCGGCAAGGTACTGTTCATCGTGCAGTGGTATTGGGAGGGCTGGACCTATTCATTGGCGAATCCTGCCGAACCGCGCGCAACGAAAATCGACAGCAGTCCGGTAAGGGAAAGTTGAAGAAGCGGGCTCAAACCAACCATGAAAAGCATGGGCATGGCTGAGGTGTAGGCCCAGATGTGCAGCAGATTGACGGAAACATATTCGACGGACCAGGCTGCAACCGCCCCTGAAAGCGAAAACAGAGCCAGATTCCTGACGTCGATACGCCACACGAGCGAGCGGGCGACGAGCGAAGTCAACAGATAGAGCCCAGTTATCGAGAGGGCGTCGAGCAGGGACATCTGCACCATCATCGGGACATACACCCTGGCGGCAAACTCCTGATGGGCTATATAAAGCAGGCCTTGCCCGGATTCCCAGAAAAAATTGAGCAGAAACGCGCTCAGGTAGAGAACCGTGAAAAAAACGATGCGATGCAGGGAGTCTCCGTTCATGGTTCCTTCACGGAAGCTGAGTTGTTGACCAAACAACAAGAGGGAGACCGCAAAGCCTCCCTGTTTGAATGACCGGCTTCATGTTCGATCCGCCTGTATCAGACGCCGAAATGGATGTGCTTGAATTTTTCGATCAACGATTCCGCCTCATCCTTGCACTGACCGCAGACGGTGCCGAGCTTGGTCCTCTCCTGAAGTTCGTAATAGGTGCGGGCGCCCTCGAGAACGGCCTCCTCGATATCGTGATCGGTAACGTTCATGCACTGACAGACAATCTTGACCTGCTCCTTTTTGACGCGATCCTCCATGCCGTGACGGACATAGTAGTTGTTGATGGCCGCGCGCAAAGCCTTGTCGCCGAGCACCGAACAGTGGATCTTGTTGTCCGGCAGGCCGCCGAGCTCTCTGGCCACATCTTTCGGCGAGACATTGAACGCCTGGTCCAGCGTCATCCCCTTCACCATCTCGGACAGGATGGAGGTGCTTGCGATGGCGCTCGCACAACCGTAGGTTTTCCACTTGCAGTCGCTGATCACCTCTTTCTCCTTGTCCACCATGATAGCGACCAGCATCTGGTCACCGCACTGGAGGTTTCCCTCCATGCCGACTCCGTCAAAATCGTCGGGGTTATTGCCCTGCATGATATTCTTCGGACTCTCGAAATGCTCCTTGAGCTTGTCTGTATATGCCCATTCACCTGGCTGCAGCATGAACTCCTCCTTTTACATAAGCTGTTGACATATTTCTGATACGATTGATTACTCCGGGAAGAACGTCGAGTACGTACTCGACATCCTCGACGGTATTATTCCGTCCAAGGCTGATCCTGATGGAGCCGTGCGCACGCTCGGCGTCGACGCCTGTGGCAAGCAGCACGTGGGACGGATCGAGCGATCCGGAAGCGCAGGCCGATCCGGTCGAAACGGCTATGCCGGCCAGGTCCAGGTAGAGGAGTATCGACTCCCCCTCGGCACCGGGAAACGAAACATTGAGCGTATTTGCCAGAGAATCGGTTGGATGACCGTTGAACAGTGAGTCGTCGATAGTATCCTCGATGCCTTTGCGAAGCATCTCCTTCAGACCCTGCAGCCGCACCTCCTCCTGTTCCATTTCGGCAGCCCTCATATCGACGGCCATGGCCAGTCCCATGATACCCAGCGTGTTCTCTGTGCCGGCCCGTCTTCCCTTCTCCTGATGACCGCCGCGGATGAACGGGCAGTAGGGGATTCCCTTCCGGACATAAAGCGCTCCGATGCCCTTGGGACCGTAAATCTTGTGGCCGGAGATCGTAAGGAAATCGACGCCGAGTTCATTGACGTCAACCGGCACCTTGCCGAACGCCTGTACCGCATCGGTGTGCATGAACGAGCCGTGACGACGCGCAATCCGGCTGATTTCAGCGATATCCTGCAACGTTCCGATCTCGTTGTTGGCCATCATGACCGACACCAGGCCGACATTGCCCTCCGACAACATCTCATCGAGCTGCTGAAGATCGACTTTCCCGTAACGGTCGACATCGAGAAATTTAACCTTGACGCCCCTGTGTGTCAGGCACTGTGAGGTTTCAAGTACGCATGGATGTTCGATCCTGCTGGTGATGATGGTCGGACTCATACCGGGAATACACTGGTTCGAACCGCAGGCGAACAGGGAAAGCACCGTATTGTTGGCTTCAGAGCCGCTGCCGGTAAAAACGATCTCGCTTTCTTCGGCCCCCATGAACCCGGCCACCCTGCGACGCGCATCTTCCACGTTGGCCCTTGCCTCACGACCGAACGCGTGCATGCTGGACGGGTTGCCGAACATCTCCATCGCCGCGATCATCTCCTTCTTCACTTCCGGGTGTAAAGGAGTGGTGGCATTATTATCTAGGTAAATCTGCCTTAATGACATAACTGGTTTCTGAATTTCGGTGAATTTTGCCGCAAGCAGGTCAAATATAAGGTTATTCCAGCTCAACAACCATGTTGAATGATAACGTTCCCGATCCTCATGATCAAGGACTAAAGTAGTCTTATTTTGAATAAAATGCAAATACTGCGAGGCAGCTCGCTGATTATTTGAAGGCAGAATATGAACCGTGGGAATCGGATCGAGTCAACTGGCCCGGTGGCGACGATATGCGGGAAAAGCCTGCAGATATGAGTTTCAGAGATACCTGAAAAGAAAAATGGCTATCACCAGGATGACCGCCGCCCCAACGATGAGCTGCACCTTTCGTCCCTGCCCTCCGGTTTCAGGCGATGATCCGGCACCTTCAGCAGGAGCAGCTGCAACTGGCCTGGCTGAAAAATGCGTGCCGGGAATACCGAGTTCCCTGCGGCACTGTTCGAGCTGGGCTTCGTTGCCGACACCCAGCTCGTCGGCGTATTTTCTGATGTAAGAAAAAACATACAGGGGCGGCAGAAAGGAGAAATCACCCTCTTCCAGTTTTTCGATATGAATGCTTCGAATCTTGACCAGTCGACCAATTTCGTCGATTGTCAGGCTCCGTTGCTCCCTGGCGTTTTTCAACGCCCGTACGAGCTGTTCGAGAGAACATCCGGCAAGTGTCTCGTCTGCCATGGGGGATGATCAGATAATTGCTACAAAATATATACAGGAATTACCTTTATTTTACGAAAAACATAGTTCCCGAGCAATTATTTTACGAAATATTACGCCAGACGACAGGTGGGGTACAGAAAAATATATAGCAACAATAAATCAGTCGATGCCGTAGGCGCTAAGCCAGAGCCAGTTACCCTTTGTTAAAGCTCCAGAACCGGAAGCGAGCCCCTTCAGGTAGCCTGAACCTGATGCATCGCTCTTCAAAGCGCCGGCCATTGCCGTTTTCAACTCCCCGATCTCCTGTCCTGACATTGGTTTCCAGAAGAGAAACACTCTGTCTTCAGGATGGAACATCTTGTGGATTCCTGCCTGCTCAGGATTCGAAGCGTCGAAAAAAGCGATTCCTGGCGACTGGCCTTTGGCCGGCGACTGCCCTGCATACACAATCGCCTCGTTCGATGAAACGAGATAGGATATCTGTTTGTCACGGGCGAGCATCCGTGTTCTGCCGAGCAGATGGAACGGTGCTGGCTGGTCCGACACGACGATCAGGTGTCGATACCCTGTCAGGCGATCGCCCATCGACTGAAGAAGCGCATCGGTCAACCACAGGCGCTGCGGGTCGCCGGCAAGGAGCGCGACCTGTTCCGGCCCTGACGTGGAGATGGTCTTCCGGAACGAAGCGAGCTGCTGCAGAACCTGGTCGCCTGACACACGAGAAGTAAAGATTTGCATCTCCCTGCTGCTGATCAGCATCCCGACGGAAAGACTGTCCCTGACAAACGTCTTGACTAACGCCTGATCGGGTTTGAGGCTCTGCTGTAAGGTCCTCAGGGTAACCGGTGCGGGCTGGAGGCGCGAAACGACTGTTTTGTCGATTTTTGCAGCTTCTGTGATAAGTTCGATCAGGCGTCCCCGTTTCCTCCTGATTGCTGCATCGGCAGGACCGGCAAGTTCAAATCCTGCGCCCTCCTGGGTCATGGTAATTTTCCGCTCCAGAAGACCGGAAATTTCCCTGGTCAGTTCGATGATTTCGTTCTGGAGCGCTTCGTTTCCTGCTGGAAGCCGGAACCCGGAAATGTTTGCCTGCAAATCTCGCTGCAGTCCGAGAAGCCGCTCCTGCTCGCTGACCTCGAACAGTTCGAAGTAGCGCCCGCCGGCAATCAGAAGGTCGTTCAGCTGATTGGCCGCCTCTTTTTCCATCCTGACATAACTGGTCGCTGTGGCGGGAATACCGTAATACTGACAGGCTGCGAGTCCGCTTTTCAGCGCGTCGATCCGTTCTGCATCGGTGAGCTCCGGACTCCTTCCGAGCATGTAGAGAGCTGCAACTCGTGCGTACGGCATATTTTTCTGGCCGTAGTATTCGATCACGCCGCGGTATGCGTCGGGCTTCTGGACGATAATCGCGTTGGATTCGAACTGGAGGATCTGGACAAGCCTCGGGAGATTGGCCTCCTGAGCTATGGCAAGCGCCCTGAAAAGAAGGAAGCTTGCGTTGGGACGATCCTTTTCGAGCTGTTCGAGACTTCTGGCAGCGATACGCAAGGCCTTGATCCTGACCGTTGCCGGGGCCTCCATCTTCATGACCCTGCCCGAAATCGCAGCGATCTTGCCGGAATATTTTTCAGGAGGGTCGAGCCCGAGCGCCGGACTTGCGAGCGAACAATCGAGAAGCCCTGAAAGGGCAACGATCCTGACCGAAGGATCTTCGGCGGCAGCATACTCATTGTAGATTAGCGAAGCCCGGCTGAACTCCCTGGCTTTAAACCACAACTCGGCCTGGTCGAGACGCTGCCAGGGATCGGGTTTCCTGAGCGACACCATGACAGATGCTGCTTTGCCGTAGAAGCCAAGTTCGGAATACATCCTTGACCTGTTGAGCACCGCGGCGGAGTGCAGGGAATCCGGCAATCCCTGGCCGGCATGCCTGTCCAGGACCGCAAAAGTATGGAACGCCTCATTATATTCGCCGGTGAGAAACTCGATCCAGCTCTTCCTGAAGAGCGCATCAAGAGCCCTTGGCGCGAACCCTTTCAGGGTATCGGCAGCCAGCGCCTTGTTATAGTTTTCGAGTGCGGCGGAATATTTCTTCTGACGGTAAAGACGGGAAGCCTCCTCATAAAGCGGTACGGGATCCGATGCACCCTGCTTAAGACTGCACGATGAGAGCAGAAAGGGAATGCAGGCTGGAATGAAGAGGAGGTACTGCAGTACTCGGATACGTTTCATGGCAAACCGGGACTGTGTTGATCTGGCCTGTATCTATATTTACATATAATATTTGCTTCCAGCAAGACGTCCCTGGCCGTTTTTGACTCCGGAAGCTTCACCCCTGGAGCATAAACCTCCGTCGGGGCAATGAACGTTCAGGGGGATCTGCCTGTTATTCTGTTTTATTTAGGTATCTTGACGCGAATCGCACTTTTCGGAATAACAAACTCAAAGCAACAGGCCGGTTCGATTTTACCCTATGAATCCCGACAGTACAGCTGCATTTGTCATTCTGCTCCTGGTCTTTGCCAACGGAGTGTTCTCCCTGGCGGAATTCGCCATCATCTCCTCAAGGCCGACACGTCTCCACGAACTCAAGGATGCCGGATATCCGTCTGCAGGCCTGGTACTCAAACTCCTCGACAATCCCGGCAAATTCCTTTCGGCAATCCAGATCGGCATCACGCTCATCAGCACCCTTACCGGCGCTTTCAGCGGGATAGTCTTTTCGGCTCCGCTCGCTGCTGTTTTCGATAACGTCCCGCTGCTGAAGCCCTACGCCAACCCGTTCGCTCTCGGAATCGTGGTCGTCACGGTCACCTATTTATCGCTGGTGATCGGCGAGCTGGTCCCGAAAAAAATCGCGCTCCAGCATCCGGAATCTGTCGCACTCAGAATTGCGGCGTTCATCGAGTTGCTCTCCACGATCAGCTCACCGGTGGTCAACCTGATCAACGGTTCTACCAATGTCGTCCTGAAGGCGCTCGGTATCGATGCGGCTGAACAACCGCTGGTCAGCGATGAAGATGTGATGCTCATGATCAAGCAGGGGGCAAAAAAAGGGGTCTTCGAATCGGTCGAATACGATATGATTTCACGAATTTTCCGCATGAGCGACAAGCGTGCCAGCTCCATCATGACCCCTCGCAACGAAATCGAATGGCTCGACCTCGAAAAGTCCGACGAAGAACTGATCGCCCGCATCAAGGCCAGCGGCCGCTCGCGGTTCCCTGTTGCAGAAGGCAGCCTCGATCATCTCAGCGGAGTGGTCAGGGCGCTCGATCTGGTCAACCTGCAGCTCTCCAGGCCGGGAAGCGTAAAAAGCGCTGTCATAGAGTCCATGAAAGAGCCGCTGTTCGTCCCGGAATCGATTCCCGCATTCCAGGTGCTCGAAGTGTTCAAGAAAAACAGGGCCCATCTCGCTCTGGTGATAGACGAGCTCGGCTCTGTCCAGGGAGCGATCACCCTTACCGACGTGCTTGAAAGCATTGTCGGCGACGTGCCTGCCGATGATCTTGAGGTCAACCGGAAAATCGTGAGAAGAAGCCAGCGAACCTGGATTGTAGACGGTATGCTGCCGGTCGACGAGTTCGTCACCAGCTTCAACCTCAACCAGGACATCTTTCTCCAGGACGAGGAACCCCACTATGAGACCATGGGCGGCTTCATGATGGACAAGCTCGGACAGGTTCCCGCCACCTCGGATCTGCTCAAATGGCAGGGGATCCTGTTCAGGGTCATCAAGATGGACGGGCAGAGAGTCGCCAGAATCCTGGTCGAACTGAACGAGCAGGATGCCGCAAAAATTCACACCGCCCAGGCCGGCTGACCCGGTCGACAAGGAAGCTCCTGCTTTGGCACGGCATGCCGCAGAATCGACAGCACATCGTTATCAACCAGGCTCTTCCATAATAGGTCGAGTTTGCGTATCTTCGCACCGACTTCGTTTTTGAAAACGCAAATGAACCTCTCAATGGAAAGAACTCTCACCATCCTGAAGCCCGACTGCGTGCGCAAGCAGCTGATCGGCGCAGTAACCGACAAGATCGAGCGTGCTGGATTCCGCATCGTGGCAATGAAAAAAACCCGCCTCACCAAAGAGACCGCAGGCGCTTTCTATGCAGTACACAGCGAGCGTCCGTTCTACGGCGAACTGGTCGACTTCATGTCTTCCGGCCCCTGCGTCCCCATGATTCTCGAAAAAGAGAATGCCGTGGCTGACTTCAGGACCCTGATCGGCGCGACCGACCCGGCTCAGGCCGATGCGGGCACCATCCGCCAGCTCTTTGCTGACAGCAAGGGCGAAAACATCGTCCATGGCTCCGACTCGGCAGAAAATGCCGCCATCGAAGGCGCATTCTTCTTCGCCGCCGAAGATGTCGTCAGGGTCGACTGATCCCGGCCGCAAT
>DATMYL010000108.1:0-2146 GCA_035560975.1 Chlorobaculum sp.
GCCGTCTTGTCGGTATGCCTTATGGCGCTGATCTCTTTGCGGAGTATCTCTACCGAGCTGAGGATGCAACGGTCGCATATGAAGGCCCGGGGACCTGCAACCATGCTGCTGACCTCCTGACTTGTCCTGCCGCAGAAGGAGCATACTACCGGCGGTTCGGCTCCAAAACCTTTTTTTCCGCCGTCCTGGCCTTTGCCGGGCTCTTTTTCTTTACTCATAAGTGTCGGTATACTTCGTCGTTCTTCTCAAAAACCCATTTTTGCCAAGCTATCGAGCACGTGCTGGATCATAATGCTCAGGCGGGGATGCTCTTCCTCGAAATGATCGATGGCTTCGTTCATACGGCCAACCAGATCTTCCTGCCCCTCTTCGTCCTGAGCTTCCTCATTGACGAGCTTTTCGATGTCGCCTTTGAGGCTCGACAGGATTTCACCGGTCTTTTCGTCGACCGTTCCCACCTGTTCAAGCTCATGATGCAGGGTTTCGAGCAGTTCCCTCAGTTGCTGTTGTTCCATATCGATTCTTCGAGTTTAAACCACCTCTTGACCCCTCACAAACAGATTGCCATACCCAATCGTTCACGGCAGGCTCGTTACGCCCATCAGGAACCTGTCGCACTCCCTCGCGGCAGCGCGGCCTTCGTTGATGGCCCAGACGACGAGGCTTTGGCCGCGACGGGCATCGCCTGCTGCAAACACCTTGTCGACGCTGGTCTTGAAGGTTTTCTCGTTTGCCTTGATGTTGCTGCGGGCGTCCTGTTCGACTTTCATCGTCTGCAGAAGCTGTGCATCCGGTCCGAGGAAGCCCATGGCGAGCAGTACGAGGTCGGCAGGGATGATCTCCTCGCTACCGGCGACCGGCACAGGGATGAATCGTCCGTCCTCTCTTACCCATTCGACCTGCGAAACCTCGACTGAGGTGAGCCGGCCGTTCTCGCCGATGAATTTCTTGGTCATCATGAGATAGCGGCGAGGGTCCTGGCCCTGCACTGCTGCAGCCTCTTCCTGGCCGTAATCGACCTTGAAGGTCTTCGGCCATTCGGGCCACGGGTTGTCGTCCTGGCGTTCGGCCGGAGGCTTGGGCATGATTTCAAGCTGTATGACGCTCTTGCAGCCCTGGCGAAGCGAGGTGGCCACGCAGTCGGTGCCGGTATCGCCGCCGCCGATGACGACAACGTCCTTGCCTTTTGCCGACAGAGCCGGCTGGGTGCCGTCGAGAACCGATTTGGTGCTCGAACGGAGGAACTCCATCGCGTAGTGTATTCCGTTGAGCTCACGGCCCTCCGCATCGAGGTCGCGCGGGTTTGTGGCGCCGGTGCAGAGCACGACGGAATCGAATTCCGCGAGCAGCTTTTCGGCAGGGACGTTAACCCCGACTTCGGCGTTGACCACGAATTCCACACCTTCCTGTTTCATGATGTCGACGCGGCGCTGGACTACCTTCTGCTTGTCGAGCTTCATGTTCGGAATGCCGTACATGAGCAGGCCGCCGATACGGTCGTCGCGTTCGAAAACGGTGACTGTGTGGCCGGCTTTGTTGAGCTGGTCGGCACAGGCGAGCCCGGAGGGTCCGGAACCGACGACGGCTACTTTCTTGCCGGTCCTGACGGCGATCTGCTTGGGCTCGACCCATCCCTCTTCAAACGCGTGCTCGATGATCGAGCATTCGATGTTCTTGATGGTGACCTGCGGCTGGATGATACCGAGCACGCATGAGCCTTCGCACGGAGCGGGACAGACCCTGCCCGTAAATTCCGGGAAGTTGTTGGTCTTCATGAGCCGGTCGTAGGCGTCGTGCCAGAAACCGCGATACACATGGTCGTTCCACTCGGGAATGAGGTTGTGAATCGGGCATCCGCTGGTCATGCCGCTGAGCATGATGCCGGAGTGGCAGAAGGGTGTGCCGCAATCCATGCAGCGGGCCCCCTGCTCCTTAAGCTTGTCTTCAGGCATCTCCTCATGGAACTCCTGCCAGTCGCTGATTCTCTCCAGAGGCCCCCTGTCTTCGGGGAGGGTTCTCTGGAACTCCATAAATCCTTTTATTTTACCCATAGAGCGTCGTAATACTTTTCCAGGCAGTGCCTGACGGTTTAGTTCCCTGATACACGGGCCAGATCATGCGCGTTTTTCTCGAAGGCGGCCATTAC
>DATMYL010000109.1:0-5488 GCA_035560975.1 Chlorobaculum sp.
TATGGTACACCCGAAGAGAGTCGAACTCCTAACCTTCTGATCCGTAGTCAGATGCTCTATCCAATTGAGCTACGGGTGCATGTTGCCGGCTTCTCGGTGAAGAGAGGCCGGTCAATGTAGCGTGTACGGGATTCGAACCCGTGATCTTCGCCTTGAGAGGGCGATGTCCTGGGCCACTAGACGAACACGCCATAAAATCGTTTCAAAGCTTGTCAGCTGGTGGGCCCTGTAGGACTTGAACCTACGACCCAGCGATTATGAGTCGCTTGCTCTGACCAACTGAGCTAAGGGCCCTCTTAGCCTTGCTTTTGAGTGGACTAATATAGCGCTTAAAACAAAAAATGCAAAAACATTCATCGCATTCCGTCAGGAAAATTCCTGGTACCGGTCTCTCCCGATATCGGCTCCGAGCGCGGTAAGTTTCTTTTCTATCTTCTCATATCCACGATCCAGATGGTAGACCCTGAGCACTTCTGTGGTCTCTTTGGCGACAAGACCGGCAAGGACGAGGCATGCCGAAGCCCTCAGGTCGGTTGACATCACCTTGGTGCCTGTCAGCTCCTGTGGTCCGTGCACGACGGCCTGGTTTTCCCTGATTTCGATCCTGGCTCCGAGGCGGTTCAATTCCGGGATGTGATTGAACCGTTCATGGTAAATCCTGTCGATGATGTTGCTTGTGCCATGGGCCTGCGTCATGAGAGCCATCCACTGCGCCTGCATGTCTGTAGGAAATGCGGGGTAAGGGTTGGCCGTGATATCGGTCGGCAGGAGACTTTCGGGTGCTGACAGCGATACGGAATCCGGCCCGGTCGTCATTGTGCAGCCGGCGCTCCGGAAAGCATCGATGACCGACGCCAGCTGGATCGGCAAGACTCCGGTGACGGTTATTTCTCCTTTGGTGATCGCAGCCGCACAAAGCAGGGTGCCGGCTTCGATCCTGTCGAAAATGTTGTCGTATTCAACGGCCCTGAGGTGATCGACCCCTTCGATGACGAGGGTAGTCGTGCCGACGCCTTCGATATTCGCTCCCATTTTCTGCAGGAAGTGGCAGAGGCATTCGATTTCAGGTTCGAGGGCAGCATTGGCGAGAATGGTGGTGCCCTCTGCAGTGACAGCAGCCATCAGGGCATTGCCGGTCGCTCCGACGGAGGAGATGGGAAAGTCGATGCGGGTTCCGCGAAGTCTTGATCCCTTGACCCTTGCATCGATGTATCCTTTTTCGATGATGATTTCAGCTCCGAGCTTTTCCATGGCCATGATGTGAAGATCCACAGGACGCGGCCCGAAAGCACAGCCGCCGGGAAGCGATACCCTGGTGTGTCCGAAACGCGAAAGCAGCGGGCCGAGCACATAGATCGACGCCCGCATTTTCTTGACCAGTTCGTAAGGAGCCTCGATGCTTTTCAGCTGATCGGTGGAGACTCGCAGCACATTATTTTCGAAAGAGACCGTCGCTCCGAGATATTCGAGCAGGGAGCTGAAGGTCCTGACGTCCTGGAGGTCAGGAATGCGGTTGATCGTAAAGGTGCCGTCGGGTGACAGCAGCGTGGCTGCAATGACGGGCAGCGCGGAGTTTTTTGAGCCTGACGCGGAGACGGTGCCGGAAATCCGGTTTCCCCCGCGGATGACGAGTTTATCCATTCAATTCATTTCCATGGTTACATATAAAAAGCCTTATTTAAATATTTCAGGCTCAGAAAAGCAATTTAATTATTTTAAAGCCACTTTAGTCCTGACCTGAGTGTCTGACGTTTGCGTCGGCGGGTCTATGGCATGCAACTGTTAGTGCCAACCATAGTTAAATCATGCGAATTTTTTCCGGCAGCCGTTTCATACCGGTATATATACTGAGGCTTCTCTGCTCATGCCTTCTTATTGTTGGCTCCCTCTCCATGCATACCGCTGAAAGTCGGGCGGCTGGTGGTGAGATGACCCGTATTGTCCAGGAGCGTAACCGGGTCGAGAGCAACCTCAAAGATCTGAAAAAGCAGCTCGAAGAGTACCAGTTGAAGCTCAGGAAGAACAAAAAGGACGAAGTTCTTTCGATTGACGCGCTCAAGAACATCAGAAAGCAGATCCTGGTTTATGAGAGACTCATCAATGAAAACCAGACCTACCTGAACAGCCTGGATCGGGAGATCGACTTTCTGAAGAATCAGCTGGAAGACAACAGAAAGGATTACCATCGTGTCTCATCCGATTTCCAGCGTGTGGCCGTCGCAGCCTACAAACGCGGGGGCAACCGGGACGCTGAAATGGTGTTCTCCTCCGGGTCGGTCAACGATGCGATGGTCCGGACGAGATACATGGGATTTATGTCGCAATCGGTCAGGTCGAAGGTGACCGACCTGCAGACAAGCGCGCAGCAGATGGAAAGCGCCCGGGCGCAGCTCCAGCAGACCTACCAGCAGAAACAGGAGGCCCTGAAGGCTCAGCAGGAGCAGCTTCAGAGCTATTCATCGAAGCAGAAGGAAAAAGAGGCTGTACTTACCAGCATCAAGAATGACCGGAGCGATTATGTCGCAAGGATAACCGATGTCCGGAAGAAACAAAAGGAGATGCAGTCGAAGATCGAGTCCCTGATCATGGCCCAACAGGCTATTATCCAGAAGGAGCAGGAGCGGGCGAGGCTGGCAGAACTCAAACGGCAGAGGGAGCGTCAGGCACGCATTGCCGAAGCGAAGCGTCTTGTCGCCGAACGGCGCCGTAAGGCCGCGATAGCAGCAAGGCTTCAGCAGCAGCAGCTCCAGCAGAAGCAGCTCGAACAGCAACAGACCCAACAGCGTCAGCAACTCGCCGAACAGCAAAAACAACAGGAGCAGCAGCAGCAACTGCAACTGCAACAGAAGCTGCGACAGTTGAAACAAAAAGTGCAGTCACAGCCACAGCAGCAGTCCGAGCCCCAGCCTCTGGTACAGGTTCAGCCGCAGCCTAAACCTCAGCCAAAGGCAAAAATCCAGCCACAACCCGTTGTCGTCACGAAGCTGCCTCCAGCTGCACCGCCCCAGGCTGTGGTATCTCCAGAGCCGCCTCGACCTGCCCCGGAAGCAGAAGTGCCTCCGGAGCCTCAGCCGGTTATCGATCCCGTCGAATCGGAGATCGACAAGGTGTCGGTCGATTTCGATGCGGGCGGCTCCTCGCTTCCGTGGCCGGTCAGGAACGGAGTGATCGTACGGAAGTTCGGTTCGACCCACGACAAGGAGTTGAACATCGTGACCACCAGCAACGGCATCGACATCTCAGTGCCGGTCAACACCCCGGTAAAGGCGGTATCCGGGGGAAAGGTGGCACAGATTGCCTTCCTGCCGACTTTCGGCAATGTGGTGATCATACGCCATCCGAAATCGTATCTTACAGTTTACGCTAACCTTGCGCGCGTTTCTGTGTCCAAAGGCGAGGTGATCCGTTCCCAGCACCTGCTCGGGACCTCAGGTGCGATGCCTGAAGGCGGCTCAATCGTGCATTTCGAAGTCTGGAAAGGCAAGGTCAAGCAGAACCCTCAGAAATGGTTAAGGTAAAAGGGGACGGATTATGGGGTTGAAAAGACTTTTTATGACGATGTTTTCCGTGCTGTTTCATCCGGAAACCTTCTGGAAAGAGATCCGCGAACATCGCCGTGAGGTGAATGCGATGAAGGATTATGCGGCTCCGGTCATCGCCATCGTGCAACTGTGCAAGATTCCGTTCATCGGCGTGCCGAGGATGGCGATGTTTGCTGCCATCATAAGTTTCATCGTTGACGTTGCTGTGCTTTACCTTCTCTCCGGGGCGATCTTCAGCATTCTCGGGCGTGATCAGCCTGAATCGGTCCAGCATGACGTCATGACCATGCTTTCCTATTCGCTGACCCCCATCTGGCTGGCGGAACCGTTCTACTTTCTGGGACCTTGGCGCTGGGTGTTTCTGGCAGCAGCCCTTCTCCACACATTGTTTATTTCCAGGTTCGGCTTTCAGGCGATGTTCGACAAGGAGGTTCCTCATATCGATGCGCTCTCCGGAAAGTCTACAATGCTCGTGGCCCTGGCGACGATGACCTCGTTCATGCTCATGAGCGGGATCATGCGTTTTTTCACCTCTTTCTGATTGTCGAGTTATGAAACCTCATGAGCTTCATCTGGATTACGGGCTCGTCGAATCGATCCTGATCCCGTTCATCCGCAACGAAATCAGGAAATTCGGGTTCGGATCGGTCGTGCTCGGTCTATCTGGAGGAATCGATTCGGCGGTAGTGTGCGAGCTCGCCGTCCGGGCTCTCGGGCCGGACAACGTACTTTCGCTCATGATGCCGTACAGGACAAGCAGCCAGGAGAGCCTCGACCATGCGCAACTCATGGTGGACAGGCTCGGTATCAGGTCGGAGACGATGCCTGTGACGGATGTCGTCGATGCCTTTTTTTCCACCCGTCAGGACGCAGGGAGACTCAGGAGAGGAAACGTGATGGCGAGAGCCAGGATGCTTTGCCTCTACGACGTGTCGGCCAGGGACGGCTGCCTGGTGCTCGGTACCAGCAACAAGACCGAACTGATGCTTGGCTATGGCACCATGTTCGGTGATATGGCATCAGCAGTCAACCCGATCGGGGACCTCTACAAGACGCAACTAAGGGGACTGGCGAGTCACCTCGGCATCCCTTCGCCGCTCATCGACAAACAGCCCTCGGCCGATCTCTGGGAAGGACAGAGCGACGAAGAGGATCTCGGATTCAGCTATGAATCGGTCGATATGCTTCTGTACATGATGCTCGAAGAGCGGATGGACCGGGATGCGATCCTTGCCGAAGGCATCGATGCCGCTTTTTATGACAGGGTCAGGAAAATGGTTGTCAGAAACCAGTACAAGCGAATGATGCCCGTCATAGCAAAGCTTTCCAGCCGCACACCGGGCATCGATTTCCGCTACGCGAGGGACTGGCAGGAAGTCAGGTAGGGCAAGGATGGAATTTTCGGATTCACAATCGCCCATATCCGGAAGCTCCGATTGATGATCATGATGGATTCGATGGCCTGGCGGGCTTAGAGCCCTTCTCATCATGGCACCGCTGTCTTATGTTGGGGCAGTTCGCGAACCTCCCTTATTTCCACAGCGGTGGTAGCATTGAACCCTTTTTTTCCTTCCGGAGTCCCGACAGCTCGAAGCTGCGGACATTAAACTCTTGCATTATCATCTATTATCCCGGACTTCAGCCTTTTACATTCAGGAGGAGTTTAGTCCTCCTGGCATTAATCTTTTGCATTTTCTTCAGTTGCCCTGGACTTCAGTCCGGGGATAAAGGCTCCCCTCAATAATAATCTTCTGGCTTTAGCCCAATATCTTCGCTTTTTGTCGTTTCCGGGTTTAAGGTTCTACAACATGTCTCTGAATAACAGGGTATGTCAAACTACAGCAAGAAGATATTGGACTAAAGTCCGGAATATTTGATGGATCTGCTTTCCCCGGGTTGAAACCCGGGGCAACAGGAATGTAAGAGATTTGAATGTCCAGAGGACT
>DATMYL010000110.1:0-16021 GCA_035560975.1 Chlorobaculum sp.
CAGTTCGACGTTTTTCAGGCAGTTGAGCCTCGGCAGGAGGTTGAAGGTCTGGAATACGAAGCCGATTTCACGGTTGCGCACCCGGGCAAGCTGGTCGTCATCCATTTCGGCGACGTTCTGTCCGTTCAGCTCATATCGTCCTGAAGTCGGTGTGTCGAGGCAGCCGAGGATGTTCATCAGCGTCGATTTGCCGCTGCCTGACGGCCCCATGATGGCCGCATAGTCGTTTTTCCTGAAACAGAGGTCGATGTTGTCGAGCGCCTTGACAGTCTGGTCGCCCATGGTGTAGAACCTGCAGAGCGAACTGATCCTTATGATGTCGGGAAGGGGACTCACGGCTTCTCCTGAAGCTTGACGGAGCTTCCGTCATGAAGTTCCCTGCTGATTGCGCCGTAGCTTCCCGAAACCACCACCTCGCCCTCTTTAAGGCCCTCGAATACTATGATGTCTGTATTGTCGGTGATGCCTGTCCGGATTTTCCTGAAGCGGGCTTTTCCGTCCCGGACGACGAAAACCCCTTCAGATCCGGCGGTATTGCGGGATGGCCCGGCGACCTGCGTTACCTTGCTGTCCTTGGTCGAGTCCTGGGGTTTGACCGAGAGTTTGCCTCCGGCTTCACGCATGGTGACGCTCTGGATCGGGACCACGAGGGCATTCTGGACACGCTGGGTCTCGATGTCCGCCGTTCCGCTCATGCCCGGCTTGAGCAGGCGCTGATGGTTCATGACCCTGATCTTGACGGCGAAGTTGGTCACCTCTTCCTGGGTGTTAGCGGATTTGGTCGTGGCCGAATTGGCGATTTCCCGGACGACGCCCTGGAACTTCCGGTCGCCGAACGCATCGACCGTCACGGTTACCGGATTTCCGACTCGGACATTGACGATGTCGTTCTCGTTGACGTCTACCTCGACCTGCATACTGTCCAGATTGGCGATCCTGAGCACTTCGGTACCCGGGAACTGTCCTGTACCGACGACGCGTTCACCGGACTTGCTTTTCAGCGACACGATCGTGCCGTTGATCGGCGCCCGGACGACAGTCTTTTTCAGGCGCTCTTCGTTCTGGTCGAGCAGGCTCTGGTTCTGCTGGATGCTGTATCTGGAGGCTTCGAAGGCAGAACGGCTCGTTTCCGCATTGGTTTTTGCCGTGAGCCAGTCAGTTTGGGAGATCAGTTTTTCATTGTACAGCAGCGAGGCCTTACGGAAGTCGTCAGCTGATTTGAGCATTCTCGACCTGGCCTCGAGGCTTTGCGCCCTGGCAAGGTTCATCTGGGCCCGGCTCTGTTCCACCTGGTTCACGTAGATGTCCGGCTGTATCCTGAACAGGAGATCTCCGGCCTTCACCTCCTGGCCCTCCACGATGGGCAGGGAGATGATCTCTCCCGATACGTCGGGCGACATGGCCACCTCGACTTCCGGCTGGATCTTGCCGGTTGCCGTCACTACGTGGACGACCTCCTTGCGGAACGCCTTTTCGGTGGTTATCACTACCGGTTTTTCGCGAAGTTTCATCCAGAGCCCGAATGCACCTCCGGCAAGGAGGATTGCGACGGCCACAATGATGATGTTGCGGAGCTGTCCGGATCGTTGCGGTTTAGCCATAAATCGGGAAGTAATACGTTATGTCGTGCTATTCAAAATTTGTCCTGCCGGCGGTAAAGTCGAGAAGTGCCTTCTGCAGCGCAAGGTTGTAGGATGCCTGCGTCATGCCCGATCTGGCGTTGAACAGGGCGGCTCTGGATGCGCTGAGCTCCACGAACCCGGATGCGCCGAGTTCGTATTTGCGCAGCACGCCTGCGTATGCCGACTCCGATGCCTTCAGGTTTGTCTTCGCCGACTCGATCTGGATGAATGCGGCCCGGTAATCGCCTGCAACCTGCTGAAGGTCGATGACGATACCGTCCTTGAGCTCTTCATAGTCGAGCTGCCGGTTCATGCGGGCGACCTTGGCTGTTTCGACATTGTATCGGGTCTGGAACCCGTCAAAGATCGTCCAGGACAGGTTGAGTGAGACCGAGTAGTCGGTACCGTTGCGGAGCTGACGGTCGACAGATGGATAAGGATATTCGTATGTCAGGCCCAGAACTGACATTTTGTACGAATCGACGGCGTCTGTGCTCATGCTGAATGCCAGGTCGAGCTTCGGCAGGCGGCTGCCGGCAGCCCGCCTTACATCCCAGCGGGCCGCATCGCGCTCCAGTGCCTTGGCTTTAAGGTCAGCGCGGTTCGATATGCTCGAGACGGCAACTGCATCGATGTCGAGTTCGGGGGAGAGCGATGCCATAGATGCAGAATCCACCGGTTCGAGGTCGATGTTCGTCCTTGGGTCGATGCGAAGGCGCCTGAGCAGTTCGAGCTTGCTTCGCCTCAACTGGTTTTCTGCGCGAATGGCGCTCAGCTCGTTATTGCTGACCTCGGCCTGCTGCTGATAAAGGTCGGTGACCGATTTGAGGCCGATCCTGAACTGGCGGTCTGTCAGGGTCAGCAGGTCGCGCGCTGACTGGAGGTTTTCCCTGGCTATGCCGAGCAGTTCCTGGTTGAGCAGCACCTGGTAGTAGCTTTGGGTGACGTCATATGCCACGGCCTCCTTTGCGCGACGCAGACTGAATCCCGATGCGTGCTTCATGTCGAGTGCCGATTGAAGTCCGGCATAGTCGCTGAAACCGTTGAACAGGTTGAGGGATGCGGTCAGGGCGAAATCGACCGACGCGGTTTCGGATCTGGTCTTGATTGTCGAGTCGTTGATCGGAATAACCGTACCGGTGTTGATCGGACTGTAGGCGCGATTCACCGATCGGGGCACATAACTGGAAGAGGAGGTCAGCTTCGGCAGGAAGCTTCCGTAGCTTTTCAGGAGATCGATTCCTTCGAGGTGGAGGTTGTTGTCCGCCTTTTTTATGGAGGTTGCATTCGTGAGCGCTATCGCAATGCACTCACGCAGGGAGAGCTTCTTTTGCGGCTGCTCGATGGCGCGGGAATCGTGAGGCAGCAGGAACAGGAGCAGGGCAAGAATGAAGACGCTTTTTTTCACAATCGATGGCTTGCGGTTTGACCTGTCTTTAAGCATCAGTTCCACAGGTTTTCACAATATACGTAACAGGCCTGCAACGATGTATATAATAAATAGTTTTCGTATCTGAGGCGCATCGTCCGCCGGGGCATCAGAGTTTTTCGAGGATTGTGTCGATACTCTGGCGGTAGTGATCAGCCCTGGCCGGTTTGAGCTGGATAAGGGAGGTGTATACCCTGATTGCTTTTTTATAGGCACCCTGGGCTATGAAAAGGTTTGCGAGCGATTCGGTCGGGACAGCGATCGTCGCATCGTCCGGGAAGGGCTGTTTCTGCTCGACAACCGGAGTCGGATCCGAACATTCCGATGAGCAGGGGGGGGCAAAACCCAGAAGTGCAATCGAAAGCTTTTCAAATTCGTCGGCGACAGGATCGAAGGCCGGAACCGGATCTGCGCTGGTGCTCTGAGACTGAAGAACCTTGACCTCAATCAGTTCATGCCAGGCGATCTGGTTCGATGGAGCAATGCGGCAGCAATGCCCCAGATGAACTGCGGCTTTGTCATAAAGCTTCAGTCCCCGTGATGCTCGGGCAAAGAGGAGGTGGAGAATATAGGACTCGGGAAGCGCCTTGTCCGCATCGGCGAGTTTGTTGATAGCAGACTGAAATTCTCCACGCGCGATATCCAGCGAAACTTCGGCAAAGAAAAGATGAGGGTCACTGGTCATACAGAGTATCCGGTCAAAGGGCACATATAGTTGTTTGTCAAGCAATCCGTCCGCCTCGCGCTAAAACTTATTGCGACAACAAACAGCAGCGGTGTCCTGAAACTGTCGGGCAGAATGAGCGGGTAAAACTTTTTCTGCGAGATCACATTTTATGGTTTATTGACGTGTTTTCCAAGGCGTAGAACAGTAGTTTTTCTACCAGTTCAGGAAAATCAATGCCTGACGCGGCCATCATCATAGGGTACATGCTGATGTCTGTGAATCCCGGAATGGTATTGATTTCATTCAGCACAATCCTGTTCGTACCGTTTTCGATGAAAAAGTCGACTCTCGACATTCCGCTGCATCCGAGTGCCCTGAAAACGGTCAGGGCGGATTGCCTGACAGATTCCGATACGCTTTCCGGAAGATCCGCCGGAATGAACAGCTTTGCCGCGTTCCTGATATATTTGTCCTCGAAATCGTAAAACTCGCTGCCGGGGACGATTTCCCCTGGTAGCGACGCGACAGCATCGTTATTGCCGAGGACCGCGACTTCGATTTCCCGTCCTGATATGGCGGTTTCGACAAGCACCTTGCAGTCGAGTCGGCAAGCCTCGTCGAGGGCCGGCTGAAGCTCTCCGGCGTCATGGACTTTCGATATGCCGACCGATGAGCCCAGGTTGGCGGGTTTGACGAACACTGGCCAGGAGAAGCGCCGGGCAACCTCTTCGCAGCTCTTCCGGGGATTTTTCACATACTCCTGGCTGAGGATCGTCATGAAATCGGCAACTTCGACTCCCGCGTCCATCGCGCAAAGTTTGGTAAGCGCCTTGTCCATGGCAAGCGCCGATGCCGTGACGCCGCAGCCGGTATACGGCACGCCGAACGTATCGAGGCATCCCTGGATTTTTCCGTCCTCGCCATTGCTTCCATGCAGGGCAAGGAACGCTACATCGGTTTGTTCCCGGAATGCAGTGAAGTCGAACCTCTCTGCTGCAGCTGCCGCCGTCAGTTCGTCCAGCCGCTCTTTTGCCGACTCGGGCCTGCTGCTTCGCAGGAGTGCCGCAATATCGAGAGCCAGGACGCTTTCTGCACAAACGCCGCCGTGCCAGATGCCGTCACGGTCGATGTAGATCGGCGTGAGGCTGAACCTGCTTCTGTCGATCTGGGCGGCTACAGATCTGGCAGAGATGATCGAAATATCGTGTTCGGTCGACTTTCCTCCGAAGATCAGGGCAACGTTGCGCTGGGACATATCGGTAATGATGGGGTTGAACTTCTAATTATCTCAGGGTTCAAGATTCTGGTGTTCCACGGCGATGCAGCGGTTCTGGACGACCTCGAGGCCGGCCTTTACGGCCTTGTCTGCTGCGGCTTCGCTGGTTATGCCGAGCTGCATCCAGACCACTTTCGCCCCTATGGCGATGGCCTCGTCGACGACGGGCGGCACATCCACCGGTTTTCGAAAAATATCCACTATCTCCACGAGCTTCCTGATCTCTTCCGGGATCGCCGAAAGCGATGGCCAGCATTCGAGGCCGAGAACCTCGTCTATCGATGGATTGACAGGGTAGATGGTATATCCGGCACGAATCAGGTATCGGGCAACGGCGTTGCTGGGCCGGTCGGGTTTGTCGGAAATGCCTACGACCGCGATGTGCCGGTAGCGGGTGAGTATCGATCTGATGTCCATCGGTCTCGGGATGAGGCGTTCCGGCTTCGAGCAGGGGAGCTTGTCGCTGTTGTTGAATTTACCGGAAAATACCGGTCTTGGTCGATACTCACAACCGCCATCGGAAAATAATCTTTTCAGTCAGGTGCCGGTCACAGTCGGCGTATCAGCCGGAAACTAAACTTCGGGATTCGGAAGTTATCTGAAAGTAGTGCCGGGATGGTGACGGTTGTACAATTGTGATCGGATCGATACCGGTTGACGTTGTGAAATGATCAGTACAGGACGCGGTCATACTTTTAACCATAGGAGACGCCATGCGCATTCGAATGCTGTTCCTGTCGGTGTTCACCCTTTTGCTGTTCGGGTGTTCCTCGCTGTCGGTCACCAGTGACTATGACAGCAGCTTCAATTTCAGTTCCTATCATACCTATCGGTGGACAGCAGTTCCGGACTCGACCGATCGGTGGAATGTGCTTGCCACCCACCCGTTCATCTACCGAAAAGTCAAAAGCGCGGTCGACCGGGGTCTTGCGGCCAAAGGCTATATCCTGAAATCTTCCGGTCCTGTCGATTTCACGATTTCAGCCAGTGCCAACGTCATGGAGAGGGCCAACGTCGAACCAATGCCGCAATATTGGCGCTCCGGAGTCTATCGCGGCCGCTATGGCTGGTATTCAGCGCCATGGTGGGGTCCGGAATACCCTTCGATGATCTACTATTATGAGGTCGGCACCCTTTTTCTCGACATAACCGATGCAGCCCGAAAGGAGATCGCCTGGCGTGGCGTCGCCCGGGGCATACTGCACGATTATCGGAGTTCGGAAAAGATGCAGGCCGATATTGACGAAGCCATCAATAAACTGCTGGCAGAGTTTCCTCCCGGCAGAAAATGAGCAATTGAACGGCCGTCTCGAAAGTCCCGTCAATAATGCCGAAAGCCGGATCGGCGAAGAAGAGGGGCGGCCTCATCCCGACATTTGAGGCAGCCTCTTTTCTTTGGTGAACGAGCGTTCTTCTTTTCCTATATTTGCGTGGACGCGAGAGTCGGCTTTTAGATCAATGGGCTTTAACCGGTTTCGCCAGCAGAACTCCTCTTCCTTCAAGAGATTATATTATCTGGACAGCAGGAATGCACGGCCTTTTTTCATCAGTCTACTGTATCGATTCCGGACCCGGTTCCGGCAGGTTCAACATGGATTTCGATATGCGGCTCATGAAGTCTTTCGTCGACGGCTCTTTTCAGCGGGTCTACGGAAGTGGCAGCTGCCTGTGGAGGTTCTATGCCTGGTCTCCCGCGGCCGTTTCGCTCGGCCGCAATCAGGATCCTGAAGATATCGATGCCGCAAGGTGCAGCGACGACGGCGTCGACCTGGTCGTGCGTCCTACCGGCGGAAGGGCCGTTTTCCATGCCGACGAATTGACCTACTCTTTTTTCGCCGAAACTCCGGCGCCTAACGAAGTCATCTATCGCATGGTGCACGAAGCGATCGGCCAGGCTCTCGAACAGGTCGGAGTAGTTGCCGATTTCTGCCGCTCACAACCCGATTTCAGGGCACGGTACGCATCTGCCGAAGCGGTGCCCTGCTTTACAGCCTCGGCCAAATATGAGTTGCAGGTCGATGGCCGAAAAATTGTCGGTTCGGCCCAGCGTCGTCGTGGGAATGTCGTGCTTCAGCATGGTTCCATGCCGCTTTCCGGGCGGCACAGGCAGATTTTACGATACATCTCAGCCGGTGCTTCCGGACTTCTCGATACGATCGCCGTCGACATGGAACGCAAGACAGCCTCGCTTGACGAGTTCACCGGTGCGGGGTATGCCGATCTGGTTCCACTGATCATGTCCGCAGCCGGTGCGGTTTGCGGCACCGGGCCGAAAGTGCTTGTTCCCCGGGATCTCGAAATCCTCGAGGGCTCTCATGATTCAATCATTTAACTCCTCTTCACCATGAACAAAGGTTTCGTAAACAAGTTGCCCCATGTCACGACCCGCAGATTGCTCGACATGAAGCAGAATGGCGAGAAGATCGCCATGTTGACTGCCTATGACTTCACGATGGCAAGGATTCTGGACCGCTCCGGCGTCGACGCCATCCTTGTCGGCGATTCGGCAAGCAACGTGTTTGCCGGCCACAATACCACCTTGCCCATGACCGTCGAGGAGATGATTTACCATGCCAAGGCGGTGGTCCGCGGAGTGCAGGCGGAAACGGGACGGGCCATGATCGTGGTCGACATGCCGTTCATGAGCTACCAGCTCTCCCCTGAGGAGGCTTTGCGCAATGCCGGCAAGATCATGAAGGAGCACGAGTGCGACGCTCTCAAGGTCGAAGGCGGCAAGGTGATTGCCGAAGCCGTCAAGCGGATCACCGACGTGGGCATTCCCGTCATGGGCCATCTCGGCCTCATGCCGCAGTCTATCTATAAATACGGCAGCTACAAGGTTCGGGCCCAGGAGGATGCCGAGGCAAAGCAGCTCGTCGAGGATGCAAGAATTCTCGAGGAGGCCGGAGCATTTGCCATTGTGCTGGAAAAAATTCCTTCAGCCCTTGCCGGCGAGGTGAGCCGTTCGCTGACCATCCCGACCATCGGAATCGGCGCAGGACCGCAGTGCGACGGACAGGTGCTGGTCATAAACGACATGCTCGGGCTCAGCACAGACTTCCGTCCCCGTTTCGTGAGGCGTTATGCCGATCTCTCTTCCATAATAGAGGGGGCGGTCCGGAGCTATGTGGAGGATGTGAGGCAGAACAGCTTTCCGTCCGAAGACGAAAGCTATTGACCGGCGACCCTGTTGATCCGTTATCCTGAATGACGGTATCGGATTATCTGAAAGAGGGATGTCTCAATAGTCAGCAGGCGGGTGCCAATGTATTGCCGAGCCGGGAGCGCCGAGCTTCAGCTCGTCTCTTATGCCGAAAGGTAAAAGAGCCACATCTGCATTGCTGCGGTGGATTTATGGCAATACTTCGCCAGGCTTGAGCCTGGCGCTCCCGGGGGATCATTTGAGACAGTTGCTATGCTGTAAGGCCGGCATACCGATCGATCGTGGCTCACGACGATAAACAGGGGCTTTTTGCGCTTTTGGCGAACTCACCCCTTGAAAAGTTATCCTTTAAAAGTCGCAGGAGATCGCTTAAATTAAAGGTTAAACTTTTCGGTGCGGCATCGCGCCGGCTTATGTTGAATATTATTTATGGGTACTCTCGATAGAACGCCTGAGAAGCATTATCCTCCCGTACTGGAAAACGGTGATGCCAAGGTTCCATTCCGTTTTCCGATCGTTTCGAGATCGTTCGTTCCCTCGGTCTTTACCGTCATGAACATGGTCTCCGGTTACGGTTCGATCGTTATGGCCGGAGAGGGAAGCTTCATAGCCGCCGGCTGGCTCATTTTTCTCGCCGCATTTTTCGATACCATCGACGGGTTCGTAGCCCGTATGACCGACGGCACGTCGGAATTCGGGGTCGAGCTCGATTCGCTTTCCGATCTGGTTTCGTTCGGGGCGGCTCCGGCATATCTTGTCTACAAGTTCGGGCTTGAAAGTTTCGGGATGCCTTACGGACTCATTCTGAGTTCTCTCCTGATGGTCGGCAGCGGGCTCAGGCTCGCACGTTTCAACATCAGCCTCATCGGTTACCATAAGGAGTCGTTTTCAGGGTTGCCGACTCCGGCCCAGGCAATGACCGTCGCTTCATTCGTGCTCTGGATGCATTCGCAGCCGTTACTGACAGGGGCAGCGCTTCATCAGGCGCTCGCGTTCCTCACTGTTGTGCTGGCACTCCTCATGGTCAGCAAAATCAATTACGATGCTCTTCCCAAACCGACGCTCGATTCTTTCCGCCGTTATCCCATGCAGATGACCTGCTACGTGATAGCCGCTTTCTGCGTTCTCGTCTATCAGGCAAAGGCTTTTTTTGTGGCCATGTTATTGTATATTCTGCTGGGATTCGTCAGATCGCTGACCGTACTGGTCCGCCAGTGGCAGGTCTGAAGCTTTTTTTACAGGCTGCCCGGAGCCTTGTCCCAGGCGATCGAATCGCCTGAAAGGTTTTCGGAGGAGCCATCAACTTGCAACATAACCATATATGGCATACAAGGCTAAGATCAAGGTGACCCTGCGTCCGTCAATCCTCGACGTTCAGGGAAAAGCGGCACAGCACGCCCTTGCGAACCTCGGCTACTCCAGCGTGGAGTCTGTCAGGATCGGCAAATACATGGAAGTGACCATCGAAGAGAATTCGGCTGTCGAGGCTGAGCGGGTCTGCGCCGAGATCTGCCAGAAACTCCTGTCGAACCCGATCATGGAAGATTTCACCTTCGAACTCGAACCCGTCAATTAAACACTGCAACTGCTATGGCTGATGTAACCGTTGGAATCGTGGTCTTTCCCGGCTCGAACTGCGACCATGATACCGAATACGCTGTCGCCTCTTTTCCCGGTGTCAGGCCGGTCATGCTCTGGCATAACGACCACGACCTGAAGGACAGCGACGCCATCATCCTCCCCGGCGGCTTTTCCTTCGGGGATTATCTCCGTTGCGGTTCGATCGCCAGGTTTTCGCCCCTGATGCGTGAAGTTATCGAGTTTGCCGGAAAAGGCAGGCCGGTGCTTGGTATATGCAACGGATTCCAGGTACTTGTCGAAAGCGGTTTGCTCGAGGGCGCCCTTATCCGCAACACCGGCAAGAAATTCGTCTGCCGCCAGTCGACCATCAAGGTGGTCAACAACAGTACCATATTTACTGACGGCTATAGCCAGGACGAGGTGCTCCGCCTTCCGGTCGCGCACGGCGAAGGCAACTATATCGCCTCTCCTGAGACCATCGAGAGCCTCGAAGCCAATGGGCAGGTCGTTTTCAGGTACACGGACTCCGAAGGCAGGGAAACCGATGAAGCAAATTTCAACGGATCGCTTGGCAACATCGCCGGTATCACCAACAGGCAGGGCAACGTACTCGGACTCATGCCGCATCCCGAACGTGCGAGCGAGCGTCTGCTCGGTTCTGAAGACGGGAGACGGCTTTTCGAATCGCTGTTCAGGCATGTGACAGGCTCCTGATCCCGCCTTCCATGGGCACCTCTGTATATTCCCGGAAGACGAGGATTTTCTCGTGGCTGATGTTCGACTTCGCAAACACGTCGTTCAGCGTCATGATGGTCACCTTCGCTTTTCCGCTTTACTTCAAGAATGTCATCTGCAAAGGAGTTCCTTCGGGCGATGCCATCTGGGGGGCGAGCGTCAGCATCTCGATGCTCCTTGTGGCGCTGATCTCGCCGGTGCTTGGTGCCCAGGCAGACTATTCCGGGCGAAGGAAACGCTTTCTGTTCGCCTTCACCTTCGTTTCGGTAGCAGCAACGGCCCTTCTTGCCCTCACCGGGCCTGGTAACGTATTGCCGGCCGCGGTGCTGTTCATCCTGGCAAATATCGGCTTTGAAGGAGGACTCGTCTTCTACGACGCTTACCTTCCCGAGATCGCTTCACGCCGGAGCCTCGGCCGGGTATCGGGTTATGGTTTCGCGATGGGATACCTCGGCGCTTTTGCAATTCTTCTTCTTCTTCAGCCGCTGCTCTCAAAGGGCATAGTACCGTCGAATATCCCGAACCTGAAGTTCAGTTTCCTTGTAGTCGCCCTCTTTTTTGCGTTGTTCTCCGCTCCTTTGTTCCTGATCCTCCGGGATACGAAGAGGCGGGAACGGAGACTGGCGACAGATCGTGATCCGGAAGGTCTCGCAGTTTCCCTCTATCGTTCGGTAAGGGAGGTCGGGCACACTATACGGCACATCATGAGTTATCCCGATCTCGCCCGGTTTCTGACAGCATATTTTTTTTACAACGATGCGATTCTTACGATCATCGCCTTTTCCTCGATCTATGCCCAGAACACCCTCGGATTTTCGACGGGTGAACTGATCGTCTTTTTCATGATAGTTCAGACCACAGCCATCCTCGGTTCGATCATCTTCGGTTTCGTCACCGACCGGATCGGTCCCAAGCGAACCATCGTGATAACGCTCTTCATATGGTTCTGCGTCATATTTATGGCTATCCTGTCGGTGAACAAGCATCTTTTTCTGGCCACAGGACTGGTTGCAGGCTTGTCGATGGGCTCTTCGCAGGCGGCTTCGCGTTCCCTCATGGCGCGGTTGACTCCGAAGGAGCATATCACCGAATTTTTCGGTTTTTACGACGGCAGTTTCGGTAAAGCTTCGGCCGTTGTCGGCCCCATGGTGTTTGGCCTGGTCTCTGCACAAGCCGGCAGCCAGAAGGTCGCCCTGGCCTCGTTGCTGGTTTTCTTCGGCGTAGGCCTGCTGATCATGACAGGCGTCCGGACGAGCACCACCTCCGGACATTTGCCGGAACAGGAGGATCCTGTCCGCATCGAATCCTGACAGTCAAGCTTTTTTTACCCTGCAGGTTATAACTGCCGGCTGATATCCTTGATTCCGGGCTTTACATATTTCGCTATATCCTGTATTCAGATGAAGCCTCCCATGCATTCTGGATGCTCATCTGCCATAAGGCTTCGAATCGAACGCTAAACCCTCATTGCGCCATGCTCGGTTTACTGCAGCTCAAATTGTGGCTGAACAGCCATTACGGGTTCCTGACAGAGGAAGACCTCGATTTTTTCAAGCCGCATCTTGTCGAGAAAACTGTCGAGAGGGACGGATATGTCCTGACGGAGGGATGCTGTTGCCGCGAAATGACATTCATCGTCTCCGGAGTATTCAGGATGTTTTATCTCTCCGACGGTAAAGAGATCAACGCACACTTTTTTTTGGCGAACGATTTTATGGCTGAGTACTGCAGTTTTCTGAATCAGAAGCCGAGCAAGTACTCGATCCAGGCTCTTGAGCGCTCTGTCGTCGTTACCTTCAGCCACGAGGTGCTTCTCGAGGCCTACAAGCGTTCGAAAAACTGGGAAAGACTCGGCCGGTTGATGGCTGAGCAATTTGCCGGACTGGTTTCCGACCGTATGGAGAAGTTTCTGTTTATGGACGGAACGGAGCGTTATCTCAGCCTGATGCAGGACAACCCGAAGATTTTCGATCGTGTGCCGCTCTATCATCTTGCCTCGTATCTCGGCATGGAACGGGAGAGCCTGAGCCGCATAAGGAACAGGATCAGCCGGAGTTCATGATTGTAACATATGTCAATCATTTCTTTCGGCTGAAAGCATAGGTTGAGGATAAACGGAACGGTTTCGTTCATTTTCTTCAATCATCCTGTTCTATCCATGAACCATTTCGACGTCATTGTTATCGGCGGCGGGCTCGGCGGGCTTACCGCCGGCGCAAAGCTCGCAAGGGAAGGCAAATCGGTGCTCCTGCTCGAACAGCATTCAGTGCCGGGCGGTTGCGCCACTACATTCAAACGCAAAGGTTTTCTTGTCGAAGCAGGGTTGCACGAGATGGACGGCCTCGATGCCGAAGATCCCAAACGGGCCATTTTCGAAGAACTGGGCGTGTTCGATAGTCTCGAGTTCATTAAAATCCCTGAATTTTACCGTGTCGTGACCTCCCGGACTGACCTTGTGGTTCCCGACAATACCGATGAGGCCATCAAGGTGTTCATCAAAGCGTTTCCTGATGAGGAGAAGGGGATCAGGAAGTTTTTCAGGACCATTCACGCCGTAAGGAGGGAGATCGACCGTTTGCCGTCGAGCCGGTTGAAGACAGCCCTTCTGCTTCCGGTTTTCCCGTTGCTATTTCCGAAACTTGTGACCGGCGGTAACAAGACGATCGGCGGTTTTGTGGACGGGATCATCCGCAATGAGGAGCTCAAGCTCGCCTTGCTTACCAATTTTCCTTACTACCACGACGATCCGTATTCGTTGTCGCTTCTCTATTTCAGCGTGGCGCAGTCCAGCTATTACCGCGGCGGCGGTCATTTTATCAAAGGCGGATCGCAGCGTTTGTCCGATCATCTTGCCGGGGTCATAACGGCCAATGGCGGCCGGGTGATGTTGAACACGCTGGCGACGCGGATCCTGACCGAGGACGGGCGCGCCGTCGGGGTTGCCTTCAGGCAGAAACACGATGCAGAAGAGTGGATTGAAAAGGCAGAAGCTATCGTGGCCAATGCAGCCATACCGCTGGTCGAATCCATGCTGCCTGAGCCTGAGCGGACGCTTCTTCGCAGCAAAACCGCCGGGTTTAAGAACTCATGTTCCATTCTTTCGGTTTATATTGGATTCAGGAGGGATATATCGGTTCTGAACAATCGGGCCTATTCGACCTTCATCATGGGTGACGGGGTAACGTCACTGAAGGGGGCAGCTTCGGGAACACGTGCGGAATTCGAAAAGCGCGGTTTCGTTTTTGTGGATTACAGCCTCATCGATTCAGGACTCGGGGCCAAGGGCAAAAGTTTCGGGGTCATATGCACAGTCGATTACATCGATGAGTGGGAGGGGCTCGACGCCGAGGCTTACAGGAGGAAAAAGGATGCTGTGGCACAAAGCTTCATCAGACGGCTCGAAAGGATCATTCCTGGCATCGGTGAGGAGGTCGAGTATGTCGAGGTCGGCACGGCGAAAACCATACAGAGATTCACCCTCAACCCCGGCGGTGCTCTTTACGGTTATGCCCAGACGCCGGATCAATCCGGAATGCACAGGCTGCCGAACCGGTCGAAGGTACCGAACCTTTATTTCGCCTCAGCGTGGTCGAACCCCGGTGGCGGATTTACCGGCGCGATTCTCAGTGGTTGGTTCTGCGCAAGGGAGGTGTTGTCATCGAAAAAATAACCAAAGGTTGATTATGAAGAAGACCATGATGCTGCTGCTTTTGTTCTGTACCCTCATCACTGGGAGTGTGCTGGCTGAAGAGCGGGCAATACCGTCAGCAGAACCACAGCCACAATCGCAGACGCAGAAGGGGCGCATAATCGTCAAGGTGCTCAATCTCCGCAGCACCAACGGCGATCTTATCGTAGCTTTGTTCGATTCAAAGCAAGGGTTTCCCGCAAAGATCGAGACGGCTGTCAGGAAAATCGTAGTTTCTGCAGAGGGCGCCCAGCATGAGGCAGTGTTCAACGACGTTCCCTATGGCACCTGGGCCGTTTCGGTGCAGCATGACGAAAACAGGAGCGGAAAGCTCGACACCAACTTTCTTGGTATGCCGAAGGAGGGCGTGGGAGCATCGAACAACCCGCGATCGAAATTCGGCCCCCCATCTTTCGACTCTGCAAAGTTTTCGGTCGACAAGGGCGAAACAGAGGTCGTAATCAACCTCAGGTATCTCTGACTTCGACGGCTCGTTAGGAGTTAGGGATATCCAACCAGGTGTTACAACCTGAAAGAAGCAGGAGCTTTTATGAAAAAAACAATACTTGCAGGGCTTTCCGGCGGCCTGGCCATGAACCTGATGATGTTGCTAACGTTCAGGACATTCGGGTTCGGCTGGGATGCAAAGGGGATCCTGCTGACCTCCCCGATCCAGAGCCAGAAACTGATCGCCGTCTGGACGAAGCTTGAACCGTTACCCCTCATCGTCAACAATCCGCTTCCGGTTATCGCAGGACTCTTTCTTTTCAGTATAGGTCACGCCTTCCTATACCGTCATCTGGCGGTTGCCTGGCCGTTGGGCTTTATAAATCGCGGGTTTCGGATGGGTGGTCTGATCTTTTTCATGACCTACATGTTCTGGGAGTTTTTCACCCCATTCAACCAGTTCGGTGAACCTCTTCCACTGATTGCCATCGAACTTTCGTTCTGGGCGGCCATCGCGTTGGCCGAGTCCCTGGTGATCGCTTTCGTCATGGAACGCAACCCTGCCCGGCACGCCCAGAGGAGAGGTTGACGGAATGTCAGCCTGATATTTATATTTCGCTTCGGGAAATTTCATGCACGAAGTCTCAACGAGTTAACAGTCCTTTTATGGGAGTTGTCGAAGCGGTCTGCATCAGCGCTGAAAAAGGAACGGTCAAGCGTGCCGTAGATACAGTCCGGCTCAAAGAGGCCTGGGGAATCGAAGGCGATGCCCATGCCGGAGAGTGGCACCGCCAGGTTTCCCTGCTGGCCGGAGAGAGCATCGACATGGTTCGCGAAAAGCTTCCCGAGCTCGAAAACGGCATGTTCGGCGAGAACCTCGTGACCAGGGGGATCGAACTGCTTCACCTCGGCGTCGGCGACAGGCTTCAGGTCGGGGAATCGGCCCTGCTTGAAGTCACGCAGGTCGGCAAGGCATGCCACAACGGCGGATGCCCCATCAAGACCGCCACCGGCGACTGTATCATGCCACGCGAAGGCATTTTCTGTAAAGTCCTTGCCGGGGGAACGGTCAGGCCTGGCATGGATATTCAATTACTGGTCCGCACCTGAGACAGCCAACGATCTTCATGCATCCTCTTTAGTTGCCAGGGGTATCAACCTCCCATACACCGGTGTCCCGACCAGTCGGGACACCGGACATTCAGTCGTCTTACATTCCAGTGCCCCGGGTTTCAACCTCCCAGACTCAGGAGTCCCGACCAGTCGGGACACCGGACATTCAGACATCTTACATTCCGGTTGCCCCGGGGTTCGACCTCCCACACTCAGGAGGGCTTCAACCCGACGGACATTCAGAAGTCTTACATTCCAGTTGCCCCGGGTTTCAACCTCTTCTCCTCAGGAGGGTTTTAA
>DATMYL010000111.1:0-19707 GCA_035560975.1 Chlorobaculum sp.
AGCCTTTGCCGGTATCGGCCGGCTGGTCGGGCTTGCTGAAGATCGATTCGTCACCGAGCCCAAGCACCTTGCGGGCTTTGCGGGTCAGGTTGCGGCCGATGATGAGCGTGATGCGTCCGCCGGCCCTTACCTCGTCGGCCAGCGTGTTCGGCTCGAGCGTGAAGGTCGAGATCTGCTGTCCGTTCTTTTCTATGGTGCCTTTGAAAGGATAGACATCGATCACATCGCCGGTCTCCATGGCCGAGACGTCGGCCTGGATCGGGAGTGCGCCGGAATCTTCTGCAGTATTGAAGAAAATAGGCGCTACGATGCTGCCGATGACGACGCTGCCGGTGCGTTTGTTCGGCACGGCCGGGATATCCACACCGAGATGCCACTGGACGGAGTTGATGCCCGATTTGCGGCTCGAACCGGTTCCGACGACATCGCCGACGTAGGCGAGCGGGTGGCCTTTTGCCTTGAGGGCTGCGATGGTGCCGATAGGATCGTCCATTTTCGAACGGAGCATGCTGAGGGCATGCATGGGGATATCGCTGCGGGTGAACGCTTCGCTCGCAGGAGAAAGGTCATCGGTGTTGGTTTCGCCCGGCACCTTGAATACCGTGAGGGTCATTTTTTCCGGGAGGGTCGGCTGGGAAGTGAACCATTCGCCGTTTGCCCATGATTCGAGGACCTCTTTTGCGAAACTGTTGGTCCTGGAAAGTTCGACCACTGATTCGAAAGAGTCGTACACGAGCAGGGTATTCTTCAGCGCCAGCGAGGCTGCAGCTGCAACGTTCTGGTCATCATTGCCGAGCGCGTCGACGAGAGGTTTGACGTTGTAGCCGCCGAGCATGGTGCCGAGAATCCTGACGGCCTCAACCGGAGTGATGACAGCACAGGAGGCTTCACCGCGAATGACGGCATCGAGGAACGAGGCCTTTTCAAATGCTGCGTCATCGACACCGGGGCTGATATGGTTCAGGAAAAGATCGAGAAGGTACTCCTGCTCCTGCACCGGGTTCTCCTTGAGAAGCCCTACAAGCTCACCGGCCTGCTCAGAGGTCAGCGGTAGTGGTGGAATGCCGAGTTGTGCGCGTTCCTGAGTATGAGCGCGATACTGACTGATGAGACTCATTATGAAAAATCCCCCTGTAAATGTATGAATGGTAATTATTGAGAACGGAAAATGCAGGATAGGTAACTGCCCGAAAAAAGGGCTAAACATTAAAATAAGGTCGGCCAGAATGAAATGCAAAACCCCTGCTTGATCAATCGCGCCGCGCACCGAACATTTTCAGGCATCCATGGCTGCCAACGCTAATATATTCAGCCCGAACATGGTCAGGAGGCCTTGTCAGGAAAATATTCTGATCAACAGGCCACATTCAGTTCCGCCATTTTTCTTCAGGGCACCTCTATAATAATCGTCGGGAGCAAAGGCGGTTCGCGAACCGCCCCTGCGCTTCATGGCGGATGCATCGCAGAAATCATATTTCGGAACTGATAAATAGCGGCCCCCTTTAATCACTCCGGATTTATCAGAATGCAGGACAGATCGTACTGGCATAGCACGACTTGCCCAGCCTGTCAGTATTTCGATCCCGCATGGCGGAACTTCATAAAATCAGCATGCTGTCGCCGTAACTCAGGAACCTATACCCGTTGTCGAGAGCTTCCTTGTAAGCCCTCTGAAGAAGTTCGGTACCGGCGAACGCTGCCGTCAGCATCAGAACCGTGGAACGGGGGGCATGAAAATTGGTAAGCAACACGTCGATGATCCGGAACCGGTAACCGGGATAGATGAAGATGTCGGCTTCGCCGCTGACATCCTCTCCGAATCCGCTTTCGACAAGCCGGGGCGATGCGTGTTCGAGCGCCCTTGTGACTGTCGTGCCGACAGCGACGACCCGGCCTCCCGCCGCCTTGGTCTTGCTGATCATCCTGGCTGTTGCTGAGGGAATCCGGTAAAATTCCCGGTGCATGACATGCTTCTCGAAGGTTTCAGTCCTGATCGGCAAAAAGGTGCCCAATCCGACATGCAGCGTGATCTCGGCTATCTCGACACCTTTGTCCCTGAGCCTCTGAAGCAGCTCTCCGGTGATGTTGAGCGATGCCGTCGGAGCTGCGACCGAACCGGGCAGGTCGGCGAACACCGTCTGGTAGCGATCACGATCGAGAGCCTCCGCATCGCGTTTCAGGTAGGGTGGAATCGGCACGGCGCCATGCTCCTCAAACAGAGCGGCCACGCTGCCTTCGCTGAGGGAAAGCCTTGCGATTCCGTCCTCGGGGAGCTCCTCCACGACAAGTTCGAAGCCGTGGGAAAAAAGCCGGTCCCCTTTCCTTAGCCGCCCCCGGTATAGCGCAAGCTCCTGGTCCCCCTGATGCTTTTCGAGAAGCATGAGCTCGATGCGCGCCCCGGTCGACTTCCGGGCCATGAGACGGGCACGGATTACGCGACTGTTGTTCAGCACGAGGAGGTCGCCAGCCTGCAGAAGGCTGTCGAGCGACGCATAGGTCGAATGCACGATCTCGTCTTTCGCCCTGTCGAGCACGAGAAGACGAGTCGTTCCCCTTTCGGTCGGAGGGTAATATGCTATGCGGTCTTCGGGAAGAGTGTAATCGAAATCGCTGACCCTCATAGTTTCTTCAATCTTGTCCGTACCGCCTCGGCATGGGCCTGAAGGCCTTCGTGATCGGCAAACCGGGCGATCCTTTCGCCTGTCCTGCCAAGTTCCTCCTTCGAATAAGCGATAATCGAGGTGTGCTTGACGAAATCGCGAACCGACAACGGGGAGAAAAACCTCGCCGTGCCGTTGGTCGGGAGCGTATGGTTGGGCCCGGCGAAATAGTCGCCTACGGTTTCGCAGGACCACTGACCCATGAAAATCGCGCCGGCATGGCGAAGGTCCGGCAGAATCCCCCATGGGTTCTCCACATGCAGTTCGAGATGCTCGGGGGCGATCATGTCGGAGACACGGCAGGCTTCAGCCATACCGCCCGTCACGACGATGGCCCCGTTGTCCCTCAGGGCACGGGCAATCACCTCACCGCGGAGCATGGTTCCGACAAGCCGATCGGCAGTCTCCTGCACTGCGGCGGCAAGCTTTTCAGACGGAGTGATCAGCACCGCAGAGGCATCGGGGTCATGCTCGGCCTGGGCGAACATGTCCATGACGATGAATTCCGGATCGGCGCTGTCGTCGGCGATCACCACGACTTCCGACGGCCCGGCGATGCTGTCGATCGAAACATGGCCGAACACCTGTTTCTTGGCCAGGGCGACATATTTGTTGCCGGGACCGGTAACGATATCGACTTTGGGGATGCTTTCAGTGCCGAAAGCGAAAGCCGCCACGGCCTGAGCTCCTCCGAGCTTGTAAACGCTCGTGACGCCGGCAACTTTCGCGGCAGCAAGGATATGCGGACTGACGTTCCCCTCAGCATCGCATGGCGTGGTCATATAGATTTCACTGACGCCGGCCACCTGAGCAGGCGCGGCGTTCATCAGCACTGACGAGGGATAGGATGCTTTGCCGCCGGGCACGTAAAGGAGGGCCTTCTCCATGGGCGTCACCCTCTGGCCGAGGATGACGCCACCTTTCTGTTCGTAGAAAAAACTGCGTTCAGCCTCGTTTCGATGGAACGCCGTAATGTTGCCGAACGCCTCCTCAAGAATACCGATGAACTCCGGATCGGCATCTGCGTAAGCCTGGCTTATCTCTGCGGCCGAGACCCTCATCTCCGTAAGCCGGACGCCCTGGAAACGCTCGGTATAATCGAGTACCGCAGCATCGCCTTCGTTACTGACACGGAGCAGGATTTCATCGACCGTGCGACGGGATTCGGGATCGAACGACACTGTCCGGTTGAGCTGACGCCTGAGGGACGCCTCGTCCTGCGCAAAATGATATATCGTTAGCACTGCTCGTTCATTTAATGATGGATGTTCGGGACCGGATCGCCGGCCTGACGCCCCCCTGTTTGCGGGCATCTCGTATGTGTTTTCAATGTACGGAATGCAGGAATGAAACGAAACCCCGCTATCCGCTGAAAAAGGGGCATATATCGTTAAAAGAAGCGTAATCGGATGATGTTTTCATTTGAAAAAAATATTCCATTAAGTACCTTATGAGTTCTTTCGAAAACCTTGGAACCCTGCCTGAAACAAGCGCCTTCCAAGACACTATGTACCATACCAAGATCCTTACTCATCATGGGCTTTTTCAGTAACCTGTTCAGAGACATCGCCATCGACCTCGGAACAGCCAACACCCTAATTTTCATACGCAACCAGGGCGTCGTCCTGAACGAACCGTCCATCGTCGCACGTGATCGCAATACAGGCAAAGTCGTCGCAATCGGAGAGGAAGCTCTGCTGATGCACGAGAAAACCCATCCTGGCATCGTCACGATCAAGCCTCTGGCCAACGGCGTCATAGCAGACTACGAAGCTACTGAAGAGCTTATCAAGGGACTTATCCTCAAGACAAAAAAACAGTTTTCGCTCGGCATCAGACGTATGGTGATCGGAATTCCGTCCGGCATAACCGAAGTCGAAAAGCGCGCCGTTCGAGATTCTGCAGAACATGTCGGAGCCAAAGAGGTTTATCTGGTCGCTGAACCGATGGCCGCGGCAATCGGTATCGGCATCGATGTCAAGGAGCCTATGGGCAACATGATCGTCGACATCGGCGGCGGAACAACCGAAATTGCGGTCATATCGCTCGGCGGTATCGCTTCCGGCGAATCGCTCCGGGTCGCCGGCACCGACATCACCAACGCCATCATCCGCCATTTCCGCAAGGCATACAACCTCGCCATCGGCGAACGCACAGCAGAAGAGGTCAAGATCAGGATTGCATCCGCCTACAAACTCGACAAGGAGCTCACGATGATGGTCAGGGGCAGAAACCTTGTGACCGCCCTGCCGGAAGAGCGCGAAATCAACTCGGCGACCATTCGCGAAGCCATCGCCACCCCGATCAGCCAGATCATCACCTCGATCAAGAAAAGCCTCGAAGTCACCAAACCCGAGCTGTCGGCCGACATCCTCGACAGGGGCCTCTTCCTGGCCGGTGGCGGCGCATTGATCAAGGGGCTCGACAAGAAGATCAACGAAGAGACCAAACTTGTGGTCCATATCAGCGAAGATCCTCTGACGGCTGTGGCCCGGGGAACCGGCGCCGTGCTCGAAGATCTCGAAAAGTACCGCACAGTGCTGCTCTCGACAAAACGCTACTGAAGCGCTTCGGACTCGTCGATCAGTTTCCGGTAGAACGACTCATATTTTTCGACAAGCAGGGCAGTCTCGAACTGCCCTGCCTGCTTTTCTGCCGCTTCAGAAAAACTCTGCCACACCTCGTCGTTCTCCAGTATCCTGAGCGCGCTCAGGCTCATTCCTTCGACGTCGCCGTGCGAATGCAGAAAACCGTCCACGCCATGCCGGACGAACTCCGGAAAACCGCCTGCGTCTGTCACGACGACGGGAACCCCGCAAGCCATGGCTTCAAGGGCGGCAAGGCCGAACGATTCCACATTGCTCGGCATGAGCATCAGGTCGGAGATCGAAAGCAGCGGCACGATGTCGTCAATCTTGCCGAGGAACCGCACCTTGCTCGTCAGCCCGTTGATCCTTACCCAGGTTTCTGCTTCGCTTCGTTCCGGACCGTCGCCCACAAGCAGCAGGGTCGCAGGAATACGACGCTGGATCCGCTCGAAAACGGCAAGGACGTCCATGATACGTTTGACCGGGCGCAAATTGGAAATGTGAATGACCACCTTTCCTCCGTCCAGCCCCAGCAACTCCTTCGTATCCCGGCCAGGCTGACGCCTGAAAATCGAGGTATCGACGAAGTTGTGTATCACCTCTATCGGTTTCCGGGGGGTGAACATCCGGAGGGTTTCCTCCTTCAGGTAAGACGAGACGGCCGTGACACCATCGGACTTGTTGATTGCCAGGCGCACGGCATCGTGCATGCTTCTGTCAGCCCCGACGATCGTTATGTCTGTGCCATGAAGCGTCGTGGCGATACGGAAGCACCTGGATGCGGGACACTTCTCCTCAAGCATCTGGCGGGCGAGCAATGCGCTTATGGCGTGAGGAATCGCATAATGGGCATGCACAACGTCAAGCTTTTCGTAAAACGCGACCTCGGCGATTTTCGAGGCGAGCGCCAACGCAAAATAGGGACTTTCGAACAGGGGGTAATTCATCGCCTCGACTTCATGAAAGTAGATGTTCTTCGAATACAAGCCGAGCCTGAACGGTGCCGCCTGGCTGAAAAAGTGAACCGTATGGCCCCGCATGGCCAGTGCCTTGCCGAGTTCGGTGGCTATGGCGCCGCTTCCGCCGTAAGTGTGGTGACAGGAGATGCCTATCTTCATAATGGAGAGTCGAAATGGTTATCTTGGTCGTAAGCGGCAAGTATATTGATTCCTGTATATTTGAATGATCAGGAACAAAATCTCGCCTATAACATATTATAACAGTTAAGCGTATCTGTGTTCATAGATGAAAACAGTTCGCACATATAAGTCAATCTATGGAAATCCTCATTCTTTTCTTGCTGCTGATCGTCGTCAATGGCCTGTTCGCCATGTCGGAGATGGCACTGATAACCGCAAAACGATCCCGGCTGACCAAGCTTGCCGATGATGGAGACAAGGCTGCGGCCATGGCAATCAAGCTCGGGCAGGAACCGACGCGCTTCCTTTCGACGGTACAGATCGGCCTGACGGCGATCGGCGTTCTTAACGGCATTATCGGCGAATCAGCGTTCGCCCCCGTCCTTGCCCGCACTCTCCAGTCTTTCGGGATGGCAACCGAGTCGAGCCACATCGCAGCCACAGTTTTTGTCGTGATGTCGATCACCTATGTAACGATCGTGATCGGTGAGCTGGTTCCCAAGCGCCTTGGGCAAACAAACCCTGAAGATATCGCCCGCTTCGTCGCCCGCCCCATGCAGGTACTCGCAAGTGTTGCAAGGCCCTTCGAGCGCCTCCTCTCCGCTTCGACCGATGGGGTTCTGCGCCTGATGGGCAAGCACAGGCAATCACTCCCGAGCGTCACTGAAGAGGAGATTCACGCGTTGCTCGAAGAGGGTTCCGAAGCCGGCATCATCGAACAGCACGAACATGAAATGGTACGCAACGTATTCCGTCTCGACGATCGCCAGCTCGGCTCGCTCATGGTGCCGAGATCCGACATCATCTACCTCGATACGGCCCTGCCGGTATATGAAAACATGGGGCGTGTAGCCGAATCCGAACATTCGAGATTTCCCGTATGCCACGGCACTCTCCAGTCCCTGCTGGGGGTGGTCAACGCCAAGCAGCTTCTGGCCCAGACGATCAAAGGCGGCATCACCAATCTTGCCGATCATCTTCAGCCATGCGTATTCGTACCGGAAACCCTGACCGGCATGGAGTTGCTCGATCATTTCAGGACCTCCGGCACCCAGATGGTCTTCGTGGTCGACGAGTATGGTGAAATCCAGGGGCTCGTCACCCTGCAGGACATGCTTGAAGCCGTCACGGGTGAATTCGTGCCCCGCAATATCGAAGACTCCTGGGCGATCCAGCGTGAAGACGGCTCCTGGCTGCTCGACGGCCTGATTCCTGTTCCCGAGCTCAAGGATACGCTCGAGCTGAGATACGTGCCCGAAGAGGACAAGGGGGTCTACCACACGCTCAGCGGCCTGGTGATGTGGCTGCTGGGACGAATGCCGCAGACCGGGGATGTCACCTTCTGGGAGGATTGGCGCCTCGAGGTGGTCGACATGGACAGCAAGCGTATCGACAAGGTGCTGGCGTCAAGAATTGAGCCTTCCGAACAGAAGGACAGGACGGAACAGTAACCCGATGCCGCTTATTTCGCCCTGAGTCGAGGTGAACAATATATGGCACCTCGACTCTTGCAGTAATTGCTGTCCGTCGATACATTGTTTTCATACTCCCCCCTCTTTGACCGATCCCCTGACGAAAAGGCTGAAGGAGGCCGCAACCAATGACGATCCCACGCAACATCATGATCGACAGGGCCCTTGCCGGCCCGATGGAAGAACAGCCGATCGAACTCGTCGAACGAAAGGGCACCGGGCACCCCGACACGATATGCGATTCGATCATGGAGGCAGTATGTCTTGACCTTTGCCGGGAGTACAGCATGAACTTCGGCCGTATCTGCCACCATAACATCGACAAGGGACTGCTCGTGGCCGGCCGGAGCATGCCGGAAACCGGGGGCGGCATCATGCTCGAACCAATGAAGCTGATCTTCGGAGACCGGGCGACCTATACCTGCGACGGACGGCTCATCCCTGTGGGAGAGATCGCTGAAGCTGCCGCAAAAAAATGGATCAGGAAAAACCTCCGGTTCGTCGATACCGACAAACACATCCTGTTCCAGAATGAAATCAAGCCAGGTTCCCCGGAGCTGACCGATGCTTTTGCAAGAAAGGTCATCGGGGCAAACGACACCTCGGTCGGCGTCGGCTACGCGCCCCTGAGCGAAACCGAACGGCTGGTGCTCGCCTCCGAGCATTTTCTCAATTCGCCGGACTTCAAATCCATTTTCCCTGAAGTCGGTGAAGATATCAAGATCATGGGATACCGTTTCGGCAGGACACTGACATTGACCGTGGCCATTGCCTTCGTCGACCGATACGTCCACAGCCCGAAACAGTATTTCGAACGAAAGGCCTCACTGCAGGAAGAGCTCCTGAAGTTCGTCGAGCACGAAAACCACCAGCTCGACTCGATCGTCATCGATATCAACACCCTCGACGACCCGTCCCGTGGTGAGGGCGGCATGTACCTCACCGTCCTCGGGACATCGGCTGAAGGAGGCGATTGCGGCCAGGTCGGGCGCGGCAACAGGGTCAACGGAATCATTCCCTTCAACCGCCCGCAGACAACAGAAGCCGCAGCCGGAAAAAATCCGGTCAACCACGTCGGCAAAATCTACAACATCCTGAGTCACGAGATCGCACACAGGATCCATCGTGAAACCTCCGGCGTCAGGGAGGCCGTAGTCTATCTCTGCAGCCAGATCGGAAAACCGGTCGATCGCCCGATGGTCGCATCAGCGCAACTCGTGCTCGAAGAGGGAGCGGATCTCGATGAAGTCCGCAAACAGGCTGCGGATATCATCGATCGCGAGCTCGAAGATATCCAGCAGTTCATCGGTCGCCTTGCCGAGGGAAAGTACCGCGTCTGTTGAACCGCGTGAATGTTCAGGATGAATGCCTGATGCCGGTTATGGCCGTTTCCGTGCAAAACATTACATTTGGTCATTACAGCATTCAGAGCTTTCCGGCGCCGGATAGCGATCACCGTCCAACTACCCCATGAGCAATCACGAACAGAAAAAGCAGAACGTCGCACTCAGTTCAGTCACGGCAAGCCTGCTTCTGACTCTCATGAAAATCGTCGTCGGCATCCTGACAGGCAGTATCGGCATCCTTTCTGAAGCCGCGCATTCGGCTATGGATTTCGGGGCGGCCGCCCTTACCTGGTTTGCCGTAAGAATCAGCGACAAACCGGCCGACAGCAAGCACCATTACGGGCACACCAAAATCGAAAGCGTAAGCGCGCTGGTCGAGACCGGCCTTTTGTTCCTCACCTGCTTCTGGATCGTCTATGAATCCGCAGAGCGACTGATTGCCGGCAAATCGGAGATCAAAGTCACCTGGTACGCAATCGCCGTAATCGTCATCTCTATTGTCGTCGACATCTCCAGGTCGAGAGCCTTGAAGAAAATCGCCATCGAGACCCGCAGCCAGGCTCTCGAAGCGGACGCGCTCCATTTCAGCTCCGACATCCTCTCTTCGGCAGTCGTGCTTGTGGGCCTGGGGTTCGTCGCCTTCGGCATTCCATGGGCTGACGCTGCGGCCGGTATGATCGTGGCTGTCCTTGTGGCTCGCGCCGCATGGCAGCTTGGCAGAAAAACCATCGACGTGCTGGTCGATGCCGCTCCTGAAGGACTGTCGGAACAGATTGAGGAGATCGCCTCCGCAGTGCCCGGCGTGGTAGCCATCGAAAAAATGAGGGTCAAACCCGCAGGGCCGTTCGTTTTCATTGACCTGACCATCACCGTCAGCAGGACCCTGCCGCATGAAAAGGTGAGGACGATCTGTTCGGAAGTCGAGCGCAGCCTGATGCTGGAGTTGCCTGACAGCGACATAACTGTCAACGCCAGGCCGATCGTACTCGACACCGAAACAGTCACTGAGCGGATCCATGTCATCGGCCTGAACCATAATCTGCATGCCCACAACATCTCGATATCCCTTTCGGGCGACAAGAAACAGATTGCCTTCGATGTCGAAGTCGACAGCAGGCTGACAATCCGTGACGCCCACAATACAGTGGCAGAGCTTGAAAAGGAGCTTCATCGCGAATTTAACGGGGAGATCGACGTCTGCATCCACCTCGACCCCCTCAGTCACGAAGAGAGATGCGCAATGCCTATCGCCCCAGAAAACGAAGCAAGGGTCATGAACGCCATCCGGCAGGCAGCAGAAGATATCCCGGGCATCGAGGACGTCCATGACGTCAGGATTCTCGTGACGGAACATGAGAAGCTCTGTATCACGCTGCACTGCGGCTTCAACGACGATACCCTGCTTGAAAACGTCCATGCGCTGACCAGCCGCCTCGAAGGCATGATCTACCACTCCCTGCCGGAAACATCGAAGATCATCGTCCACGCGGAACCGCTCAACGCAGAAGATTGAAGGGCAATACAGTACCTCACTCGCCCCGGCATCTCGGAATCGAAATCAATAAAAGAGGCTGTCCCGGAAGCAATCCCGAGGTGGCCCCTTCTGTTTTTATTGCGTGATTGCTCGGGCGGCCAAACAGGTCCCCCCCCCAGCGTGGCCTGCAAATACGGGCGGTTCGCGAAACGCCCCTACAGATACCCACAGGAAACATCATGAGACGGATACTGCCAATGGTACGGCGATACGAGGCGGCCTTTTTGCATGCCGAGCCGGCGCCCGGCGCTCCCTGCAAAGGCAAAGGCGCTGAAGCATATCCTTTCCTCCTGAAACCCTTATGTCCTTTTGGTCATTTACGTCCCTTTGGTCCCTTTTCGCCTTTCGCTCCTTGCAATTTTATATAAAAAAAAGACGGAGTCGCTCGCGCCTGACTGGCACACGACAATTGCAGCAGAGCGTAACGACTTGTACATTGAAGAGTAACGGATACGATTTTTCCCTCCATGTATCCACGCCCCCGTTTGAACAAAACGATATAGTACCGTTCATATGGAACTGGACCCTCATAAAAAGGCAAGGATCCTCCATGGCGAAGTTCTGATCAATCTGGATTGGTTGGCCGACAATGTCATCGGCGCGAGCGGAAGCGTATTCATCAGGACCGCTCCCCCGGTGGTCTGGCAGATGCTGACAGACTACAACCAGCTCCGTGAGACGATGCCGAAGGTCGTTTCGAGTACGCTGGTCGAAGAGAACGGCTCCAGTAAAATCATCGATCAGTCAGGCAAATCCGGCATTTTCATTTTCGAGAAAATTGTCAACTTCAGGTTGAAGGTCGATGAGGAGTACCCGAAGCACCTGCATTTCACGCAGATAGGCGGAGATTTCAGGATCTATGAGGGAGACTGGTATCTCGAGGCAGTCAATGGGCAGAACGAGCCGGGCACGCTCCTGACCTACGAAGCGAAAATCAAGCCCGATTTCTTCGTGCCGCAGTTCCTGGTCAGCTTCGTGCAAAGCCAGGACTTGCCGACAATTCTCAAGGGGATAAGGAGCTTCTGCGAATCGAAAAGTCAGTGCTGAGCTGCACGGCGAAAAAGGAATACCGAAAGTGGCGCCCCCCTGAACAGCTCCCTGTCGCCGACCACCCTGGTTTGCTGGATCTGCCGACGTTTGCGAAGTATTTCGCCGATCCCGTGCAGGTTGTCTGCAGCTGCACGCACGACCATCTTCGCCCTTGCCGCCCCGGCGACGCCTCCTGAGAGGTAATAGAACGCTGCAGCTGCTTCGAGGAGGAACCTGACGGGCAGACTGAGCGCAAGACCAAAAGTGCTGCGGTTCCTGATCAGCATGGCGATGGCGTTACGGTGGTTGTAATACGCCTTCATGGGACTCCCCTCCTGCAGCGATGCGCCGCCTTCGTGCCAGACGACAGCCTTCGGCACAGAACGGACACTGTAGCCTGATAAACGCATCCGCCAGCAAAGATCGATCTCCTCCATGTGCATGAAAAAACCGGCGTCGAAACCGCCGAGTCTGACCAGAAGGTCACGAGGGGCGAACATGGCCACGCCGGACGCCCAGAAAATCTCCCTTGAGCCATCGTACTGACCCCGATCCTCTTCCCTGCCGATGAATGTCCTGCCGAGGCAGAACGGAAAGCCCAGGCGGTCGATAAGCCCTCCGGCAGCGCCCGCATAGTCGAATACACGCCGCCCTTCCCGCCGATCCTTAAGCGAAAGGATTTTGGGCTGCAGTGCTCCGATCAACGGATCGCGTTCGGCCTCATTCACCAGGCAGTCGAGCCATCCAGGATCCACGACGGCATCGTCGTTCATGAAGACTACATATTTCGAGGACGAGCGCTTCAGTCCTTCGTTGCAGCCCCCGGCATATCCCGCGTTTGCGGAAAGACGGTGGACGGTGATTTCAGGATATGCATTCTCGATGCCGGACAGGTCGGAGGTCTCGCCTCCGTTGTCGACGACGAGGACGGAAAAGTCTTTCCAGGAAGTCAGGCGCAAGGAGTCGAGGCAGGACTCGAGCATGGCCCGGTTCTTCAGGTGGGGAATTATGATCGTGACCAGATGAGGAGCGGTGCTCGATGATTTCATTGGCGAGAAAGGATGGGATGCATGGTCATGACGGCGTCCCGGCTTATGCCGGTGCGCCGTCATGAGTAAGCGTCACTGCAGCGATTTCCAGAAGCCTGCGGCCAGGCTGGCAGTCTCTTCGGGGCTTTTGGCAGCTGCCACATGCTGCAGAAGTGCCGTACCGACCACGGCACCGTCGGCCAGTTCCCACATCTTGTGGACCCTTTCGCGGTCCCTGATGCCGAAGCCGACGACAAATTTCTTCCTCGTATGCTCACGTACACGCTCCAGATAGTCCGCTATCTTCTGGTCCATGCCCTTGTCGTCGAGCTTTCCGGTACCGGTGGTCGCATTGACGGCGAGGCAGTAGGAAAAATCGGTAGACATGCTGTCGATGAGCTCGATACGATCCGGCGGAGTGACCGGCGAAATGAGGTAAACGACCGTCAATCCGAAACTTCTGGCACGTTCGAGGAAGTCCTCGGACTCCTCTGGAGGAAGATCGGGAATAAGCAGGCCGTCGACACCTGCTTCGACCGCATCGGCCATAAAGCAGTCCCCGCCGTATGCGATGAGCGGATTGCTGTAACCCATCAGCAGAATCGGCGTGGTGATTTTCTTGCAACCCTCGCCATTCCTCGCTTTCCTGACCATATCGAGGATGCTGCTGACGGTCACCCCATGACGAATAGCCGTATGGGCCGCCTCCTGGATGACCGGTCCGTCGCCGATCGGATCGGAATAGGGCATGCCGAGCTCGATAATGTCGGCATTGTTCTCCTGCAGGGCTTCAAGCACCGGAAGCGTGGCCCCCGGCACAGGAAATTCAGGCATATAGTAAGCGATGAGCAGCTTCTTGTCCTGCTTCATCAGTCGGGTGATTCGGTTTTCAGCCATGAGCAATGGTGGATATGATCAGCGCAAATATTTGTACACAAGTTCGGGAATCACGAAAATATCGAGCACCATGGAGAGCATGGTGACCATGTGCACAAGCACGCTTCCCCAGACGTTTTTGGACTTCAGCACAATATAACCGCCAAGAATGCCAATCGGAAAAGCCATCATGGCCATCAGGGCACGCTCCTTCATGCCGACCGGAGCCACTGCGAAATGGTTCACCACATAGAACATCGCGGTCACGAACACGGTGATATGCTTGTTGACCCCTTTTTCGATCATCGCGGAGAGCATGAGACCCCTCCACAGGAACTCTTCGGCAAGCACAAGGACAGGGAAAAAGTAGAGGAAGTTCATGTTCACGAGAATGCTGACCATATCATTCATCGGCGGTTTTCCGCTCTTGTACCACATCACGGTATTGAAGACATCCATTGAAAAAAGGATGATACCGGCGATGCCTCCCCATTTGAGGGACTTCTTCAGGTCTCCGCCGGCCAGGTACATCTCGGCCCATTCGCCTCGGCTTTTGCCTCGCCAGACTACGACGCCGATCGACCCGAGCACGTAGATCGCCAGGGCAGGCCATTCGAGCAATGGAGTGAAATGGCCGACAAGTCCTGCGACCCAGATGAGGGCTGTGAGACCGAATGCGAGATTGAAACGCTCATTAAGCGACTGCGAGCCGGAAGGAATGGATTTGACCTGTTCCATGGATTCAGGGGGATTACATGTTGATGGTTACTGAAGATAGTTCGGCCTGACCTCGTACTCGACAGGGTCACGGATGCCGACAATTTCGAATGCCCTCAGACGCCGGGCACAGCTGTCGCAAACGCCGCAGGCGAGCCCCTCGCTCTTGTAGCATGACCAGCTGTAATTGAACGGGGCATCGAGTTCCATTCCCCTGGCGACGATTTCAGCCTTACTCATGGCGATCAGCGGAGTCATGATCTCTATCCGGGTCTCAGGTCTCGTGCCGAGATCGATGACCCGGTTAAAGGCGTCGTAGAAAACCTTGCGACAGTCGGGATAGCCGGAAGAATCCTCCTCGACGGCACCGATGAAGAGCCTGTCTGCGCCGATAACCTCGGACCAGCTTACGGCCATCGAAAGGAAACAGGCGTTCCTGAAGGGAACATAGCTTGTGGGAATGGTGGTCCCGCCAAGATCGGCGGGTCCTACGGGAATGGCCGCATCGGTCAGCGAGGAACCGCCGATAGCGCCCAGGAACCCGGCATCGACTTCAAGTCGCCGGCTTATATCGTAATGATCGCAGATCAGGCGGAAACACTCTAATTCTTTCTGCCATGTCCTCTGTCCGTAATTGACATGCATGGCGGCAAGGTCGAAGCCCTGGTGATGCGCCAAAGCTGTGGCGACCAGGCTGTCCATACCTCCGCTGACCAACAGTACTGCTCTCATGAAATAATGTTGTAGTTCGATTCTTTTGCCGTTGTTTACTGACTCAAATCGTTATGTGATCGACGGAAACATGCGCAACAGACCAATAACGCAGCCTTCTGCAGTAAACAATCATGCCCCATACTTATATGCATCCCGGGCGGCACGTCACAAAAACGATCACAAATCAACCTGAAACATCGCTGTTCCGGAAGCCCGGACCAGAAGCATACCGTTTTAGAATATAAACATTTCGAAAACGGATTAAAGAGCCTTAAGATGTACATGCCCTTGTCGATCACGGTTATAAAACAAGATGCGATCGGAGCAGCACATTCGTAATCGATATTCATAATGCAGTGCTGATTGCCGAATGAACCGTTCCATAAACAGCATTGGAATCCGGCCGGATTCAGCCACCCGAGCGTTATTCGGAAATAAAAAAAGGCCAGAAGCTGTTTCGGCTTCTGACCTTTTTGGATTCAACCGGAACCAATGATTCAGAACTGGTACCTGATGCCTGCCATAATGTTGTGACCCTGAAAATCGGAATTGCCGTTATCCGGTCTGAAGTACCGATAACCCAGGTCCAACGTGGTTCTGTCGGCGATTTTGACACCAACGCCGGCTCCTAACTGCCATGCGAAGCTGGTATTATTATCATCGACCCAGGACCTGTCGACGCTCGCAACGCCTGCACCCGCCATCAGATAGGGCTTTACGCCGGACATGGCTTCAAAATCATAATACCCGTTTGCCATAACGCTCAGGTACGAGATATCATCATCAAAATGCTTGAGGTCATGTTTCTGATAACCGACAGCAACTTCTGCCCTCATCGGATCGAAATTGTAACCGACGGCTCCATTCAGCACATAACCTGTTTTCAGATGACTGTTGCCCGGAATTCCGACGCCGGCTGATCCGCTGACGTAAGGTCCGATCTCCGATGTGGATTGGACCACAGGGGCTGGCGGAGGAGTGTAAGGCTTGGGTGCAGGCGCAGCCTCAGGAATTACCGGAGCTCGTTCAGGTTCAGCCCTGTAAGTACCATTGGCAAAAGCAGATCCGCCGATCCCGGCACAAAGTGCGATAGCGAGAGTTGCGATTTTTGCAGTCTGTTTCATCTTCGTTTCATTTTAGTTTAACATCGATTGCACATCTTTCACATACACATCATTTTGTTGAACATACCCATTACGCAAAGCGCTCCAACACATAGATATAACATCAGGCTATCGCTAAAAAATCCATAGTATATCCTTCAAATGCAAATACATCTGCATTTTGTGATGCAAAAACGGCAAATCAGGCGCGAGTACTGCTGTCGAGCCTCATATCGACCATAACCGCTGACCCCTTTTCCGCCGTCATTTCCCGGTTATTATAAAAAAGACCTCTATTAATTTGTCTCGCGATCCGATAGCTTCGTTATCCCTGTAATTTTCTCCCCCACTTCCGCCTCGCACGTAAGGGCGGTGAGCGAACTGCCCCGACTCACGATAATTGATAGCGCTGCCCTGAACACATTCTCCATTGTAATTGCGTAACTCTGTTGCAGCATCAAGTCAGCATGCGACATGGAATGAATCAGTAAGAAACGACCTGGCTGACAGGAATTACGCACATACACGCAAAAGGGCCACCTTTTCAGGTAGCCCTTTTGCATTTTTACTGCCCTATCGAGACAGAATCATGCTGTATGTATGATCAGGATCAGTACATGCCGCCCATACCGCCCATGCCACCAGGAGGCATTGCAGGCATGTCGGACTTCTCTTCCTTGATGTCAGTGATGCAGGCTTCCGTGGTGAGCAGGATGCTTGCAACCGAAGCTGCATTCTCCAGGGCACTTCTGGTAACCTTGGTCGGGTCGACCACACCGGCTTCCACCAGGTTTTCGTACTGTTCAGTGCGAGCATTGAAGCCGTAATCGCCTTCACCGCTCCTGACTTTCTCGAGAACGACTGCACCGTCGGTCGTGCCGGTGTTGGCAACGATCTGGCGAAGCGGCTCTTCGAGCGCACGGCGAATGATGTCGATACCGGTCTTCTGGTCTTCGTTGTCGGCAATTGCACGATCCAGACCCTTGATGGCGCGGATCAGAGCGACGCCGCCGCCTGCGACGATACCTTCCTGGACAGCTGCGCGGGTTGCATGAAGCGCATCCTCGACACGGGCTTTCTTCTCTTTCATCTCGACTTCGGTCGAAGCGCCGATGTTGAGAACGGCCACGCCGCCGGAAAGTTTTGCAAGGCGTTCCTGCAGCTTTTCGGTGTCGTATTCGGATGTCGACTTGTCGATCTGGCCCTTGATCTCGTTGATGCGAGCCTTGATCTCTTCCTGCTTGCCTTTGCCTTCGACGAGCGTGGTGTTGTCCTTGTCGATGTTGACGCGGGCAGCCTGGCCGAGGTAAGCGAAGGTAGCGTTCTCGAGTTTGTAGCCTTTCTCTTCAGAGATGACGGTACCGCCGGTAAGGATGGCGATATCTTCAAGCATGGCTTTGCGGCGATCGCCGAAGCCGGGAGCCTTTACAGCTGCGACTTTCAGGGTGCCACGAAGTTTGTTGACCACGAGGGTAGCAAGAGCTTCACCTTCGATGTCCTCTGCGATAATGAGCAGCGGACGGCCGGACTGGGCAGCTTTCTCGAGGATCGGAAGCAACTCTTTCATGTTGCCGATCTTCTTGTCGTGGATCAGGATGAGTGCGTCGTCGAGCTCTGCTTCCATGGTCTCCGGGTTGGTGACGAAGTACGGAGAGAGATAACCGCGGTCGAACTGCATGCCTTCGACAACCTTCAGCTCTGTGTCCATACCTTTTGCTTCCTCGACGGTGATGACGCCGTCCTTGCCGACCTTATCCATTGCTTCAGCAATCAGTTCGCCGATTTCAGGATCGTTGTTGGCGGAAATGGTACCGACCTGTGCAATCTCCCTTTTGCCGGAGATGCTGCGGCTGATGTTGCGGAGCTCCTGGACGACCTCACGGACAGCGCGATCGATACCCCTCTTGAGGTCGATCGGACGTGCACCGGCGGCCACGTTCTTCAGGCCTTCGCGATAGATGGCCTGGGCAAGCACCGTAGCGGTGGTTGTGCCGTCACCGGCGACATCGCTGGTTTTGGAAGCGACTTCACGGACCATCTGGGCACCCATGTTTTCGATAGCATCGGCAAGTTCGATCTCTTTTGCGACCGTGACGCCGTCCTTGGTCGAGGTTGGAGCACCGAATTTCTTGTCGATGAGCACGTTGCGGCCGGCTGGGCCGAGCGTGACTTTAACAGCATTGGCGAGTTTGTCTACGCCTACTTTGAGTTTCGCCCTGGCATCGGCGTCAAAGAGAATATCTTTAGCAGTCATTGTAAAGCTTTCCTCCTATAGGATTTTTAAATGCAAATCGTGTGTTGATTAGTCAAGAATCGCGAAAATGTCGGACTCGCGCATGATGAGGAAGTCATCCCCTTCCACCTGGACTTCGGTACCGGAGTACTTGCCGTACAGGACCTTGTTTCCGACTTTTACCTGCATCTGGAGCAGCTGGCCGTTCTCTGCCACTTTGCCAGCACCCACGGCAACCACTTCACCGTACTGCGGCTTCTCTTTGCCGGTATCGGGAATGTAGAGGCCACCCTTGGTTTTTTCCTCAGCCGGCGCGGGCTTAACAATAACTCGATCAGCTAATGGTTTCAAGTTCATTGTCTTCTTTCTCGTTTGAGTTGATGATTGATCATTGTGTCACTTGAGGTCAGAAACCACCTGAACGCCTGGTTCAGGTCACGTTAGCACTCATCAAGTGAGAGTGCTAACAGATGATCTATTATAAAAAAAAGATTTCCGGGCAGCAAATAATTTTTTATTGTATTACACCGCAATAACCTGAAACCACTGCCTTCGACAATGAATTTCGAAGATCGTAAAAAAAGAAGCCCTGAGGCAATCTACGTTATCGGCAAGGTAACCCTGGAAAAACTGGAGAGCCTCGCTTCGAAAATCAGGGACGATGTGGCAACGGAGGCCGACAAGGTCAACCATGAGATCCTTCGGGAGATCGTGGCGCTTGCTTCGAACCGCGTATCGGTGGAAGAGAACGAATCGTCTGTAACGAAAGGCAGCAATGCCTGGACAGAGAAAACCGCCTCCCATTACCCGCACATCCGCCTGCACGGAGGAGCGCTTGAGGACGATCCCCTGAAGATGAAGATTTAAGAAAAAGGACCAAAGGGACTTAAAGGACTTAAGGGACATAAATGTTAAGAGTTTTTCTTCACCCTTTGGTCCTTTTGGTCCCTTAAGTCTTTTTGGTCCTTTATCTTTCTACTTAAGTCCTTTTTCTTTCTTCAAGGTAAGGCTTCAGATGCTGCCCGGTGATCGAGGCTTCGCACTGGCAGATCTCTTCGGGCGTGCCGACGGCTACCACATCCCCGCCCCGGATTCCCGCGCCGGGACCGAGATCGATGATCCAGTCCGCCTGCTTTATGATGTCCGGGTTGTGTTCGATGATGACCAGCGAATTGTGCTGTGCCATCAATTTCTCGAAACATTGGACCAGCTTGGCGATATCGTCGAAATGAAGGCCGGTGGTAGGCTCGTCGAAAATGAAGAGTGTA
>DATMYL010000112.1:0-4079 GCA_035560975.1 Chlorobaculum sp.
ATCACGACCATCGAAGGGAACACCGACGCCAGCAAAACCCGCGAAGGCGGAGGCGTCTACCGTCTCACCCGCAAAATCGTCGAGGTGAACAAGGGGTTCATCGACTATTCGGTTGTACAGGCCGTTTCACCCGATTGAGGATTTTCCGGAACGTAACGGCAGGAAAGCAGGGTTAGATTAGATGATCTGTAACTTTTTCTGACCAGAGGCGCTTATGGTTTAGTCTGCCGTGTGACCTTGCAACTTTCCGGGGGAGGGTGACCAATGAGGCCCATCATTACCGTACTTGCTGTAAACACCGGTTCTTCGAGCATAAAGTTTTCGCTGTATGAATGTGGAGTGGCTGAAGAGCTTCTTTTTACGGGTTCGCTGACCAGGATCGGTTTGAAGGAGGGAAGGTTTTCGGTCATGGATCCCGAGGGTAATTTCATCGATTGTGAAAAGGTTGAAGTTCCCGACCATCATGCAGCCTGCAAGCACGTGTTTTCCTGGATCCAGGCCCACGGCCACGCCATGCCCGACGCTATCGGTCACCGGATCGTGCATGGCGGCCCGAGGCATACCGCTCCGGAGAAGGTTACCCCTGAACTGCTCGCCTCGATCGAAGAACTTATCCCTTATGCTCCCGAACATCTTCCCCAGGCGCTGAAAGCTATCGGGCATGCGGCTGTCAGGTTTCCCGGCGTGCTTCAGGTCGCCTGCTTCGATACGGCTTTTCATCGTTCCATGCCGGCCGTTGCAAAGCTCTATCCGATTCCTGAACCTTACCGGAGCGAAGGGGTCCAGCGGTATGGGTTTCACGGTCTCTCCTATGAATTCATTCTCGGTGAACTTACTGCGCAGCGTGAAAAGCTGGCCCGCAAGGGCAGGCTCATTTTCGCCCATCTCGGCCATGGTGCGAGCATGGCAGCCCTGCGAGACGGCAGGAGCGTTGAGACGACGATGGGATTTTCCCCGGCCGGAGGCATGGTGATGGGCACCCGGACAGGGGATCTCGATCCTGGCGTCATTCTTTTTCTTCTGAAGCAGGGTCGGCTTACGCCTGGGGGCCTGAGGGAGATGGTGAACCGGAAATCCGGCCTGCTGGGGGTTTCGGGATTGAGCGACGACATGCGGGACCTGCTCGAAGCCGAGAAGGGCAATAAGTTGGCCCATGCGGCAGTCGAGCTGTTCTGCTACCAGGCACGCAAGCAGATCGGAGCCTTGTCTGCAGTTCTCGGCGGGCTCGATATGCTGGTCTTTACAGGGGGCATTGGTGAGTACGCGGCTGAAATCCGCAGTCGTATTTGTGCAGGGCTTGAGTTCCTCGGCATCAGGATCGATCCTGAGAAAAACAGGGGCAACCTTGCTGTCATTTCACCGGATTCAGGCCCGGTCATCGTTAAGGTAATGAAGACCAATGAGGAATTGATGATCGTACGCCAGACAAGGCGGATCATCGAAGGGCACTGACAAACAGATCAATAGAAGGAACAGATGAGCACCACACCGCTTTCTCCGACCGAACTCGAACTGATGAATGCATACTGGCGTGCAGCGAACTACCTCTCCGTAGGCCAGATCTACCTGATGGACAACCCTATGCTCAAGCAGCCTCTCCTGCCGGAGCACGTCAAGCCGCGCCTTCTCGGGCACTGGGGCACGACGCCTGGCCTGAATTTCATCTATGTGCACCTGAACCGCATCATCAGGGCTCGCGACCTCGACATCGTCTACATTGCGGGACCCGGCCACGGCGGCCCTGCGATCGTTGCCAATGTCTGGCTCGAGGGGACCTACAGCGAATACTATCCCGACGTTTCGTTCGACGAAGCGGGCATGAAGCGTCTGTTCAGGCAATTTTCGTTTCCCGGGGGAATTCCGAGCCACGTCGCACCTGAAACTCCCGGCTCGATCCACGAGGGGGGGGAACTCGGCTACTCCTTGTCGCACGCTTTCGGCGCGGTGTTCGACAATCCGGATCTGATTACGGCCTGCGTTATCGGCGACGGAGAGTCCGAGACAGGGCCGCTGGCGACAGCATGGCACAGCAACAAGTTCCTGAACCCGAAGCGTGACGGAGCGGTGCTGCCGATCCTGCACCTGAACGGGTACAAGATCGCCAATCCGACGGTGCTGGCGCGTATTTCGCACGAGGAGCTCGAGAGCCTCATGACCGGATATGGATACAGACCGTATTTCGTGGAGGGCGACGATCCGGAGACGATGCATCAGCTTATGGCGGCCACCTTCGACCGTTGCTTTGACGAGATTGCCGGGATCCAGCGCCGGGCGAGGGAAGAAGGGGTGACCGAACGGCCCATGTGGCCCATGATCGTGCTCCGTTCCCTGAAAGGATGGACCGGCCCGAAGGAGGTGGACGGCAAGAAGACAGAGGGCACCTGGCGGTCACATCAGGTGCCTTTCAGCGAGGTGAGGCAGAATCCCGGACACCTGAAACTGCTTGAAACCTGGATGAGGAGCTACCGGGCGGAGGAGCTGTTCACCCCGGACGGTGTTCTTCTTCCGGAACTGCAGGCACTGGCCCCGAAAGGCAACAAGCGCATGGGCGACAATCCCCACGCCAACGGAGGCCTGCTGCTGAAAGAGCTTCGCATGCCCGATTTCCGGGACTATGCAGTCGAGGTGCCGTCGCCCGGTTCGGTGAAGGCTGAAGCTCCGAAGCCGATGGCCAGGTTCCTGCGCGACGTGATGAAGCTCAACGGGAAGTCGTGCAATTTCCGGGTGTTCGGTCCTGACGAGACCGCCTCAAACCGGCTCGGAGTGCTGTTCGAGGAGACCGAACGGACATGGATGGCTGAGCGCATACCGGGCGACGATCACCTCTCTGTCGACGGCAGGGTGATGGAGATCCTGTCGGAACACACCTGCCAGGGGTGGCTGGAAGGGTACCTGCTGACCGGTCGCCACGGCTTTTTCTCCTGTTACGAGGCGTTCATCCACATCGTCGATTCGATGTTCAACCAGCACGCCAAATGGCTGAAGGTGACCGACAGCGAAATACCCTGGCGGCGTCCGATCGCTTCGCTGAACTACTTCCTGACTTCTCATGTCTGGCGGCAGGACCATAACGGTTTTTCGCACCAGGATCCCGGCTTTATCGATCACGTCGTGAACAAGAAGGCGGACGTGATACGCGTCTACCTTCCGCCGGACGCCAATACCCTGCTTTCGGTCGCGGACCATTGCCTGCGGTCGCGCAACGACATCAACGTGATCGTGGCGGGCAAGCAGCCGGAGTGGCAGTGGCTGGATATGGAGTCTGCGGTGAGGCATTGCAGCAGTGGCATAGGGATATGGGAGTGGGCTTCGAGCGATGCCGGAGACGGGGAACCCGATGTCGTGATGGCCTGTGCCGGAGATGTTCCGACGCTCGAAACGCTCGCCGCCGTCGACATTCTGCGCCAGCAGGTGCCCGATCTGAAAGTCAGGGTGATCAATGTAGTCGACCTCATGACCCTGCAGCCGAAAGAGGAGCATCCGCACGGTCTCGACGACAGGGATTTCGACGACATGTTCACGACCGACAAGCCGATCATCTTTGCCTATCACGGCTATCCCTGGCTGATCCACCGCCTTACCTACCGGCGCACGAACCACGGCAATCTTCACGTCCGGGGATACAAGGAGGAGGGCACCACGACGACTCCGTTCGACATGGTGGTGATGAACGACCTCGACCGGTTCCATCTGGTGGCTGACGTGGTCAACCGCGTGCCACGGTTGAGGCCTAAGGCGGCTTATGTGAAACAGTACGTTCGCGACCGGTTGATCGATCACAGGGAGTACATCAGGCAGTATGGCGAGGACATGCCGGAAATCCGCGACTGGCGCTGGCAGCCAGGAAATTCACCCGGCGGGAAATGATGGCGGTCAGTGGTTGAAAAATGAAAGAGGCTGATCAGTCTCTCTACCAGGACAGCTTTTTTCTGGTTTTGTATATAACGGCAAGGACCAAAGGGACGTAAAGGACCATAAGGACATAAGGGGTTCAAGAGGAAAGGATGATGTAGCAGCGCCTCTTCATTTCCCGGGAATGACCGGCTCCCGGCCTGTAAATGCAACAAGGCTGCCTCACT
>DATMYL010000113.1:0-25657 GCA_035560975.1 Chlorobaculum sp.
GTATTCACATCACTGACTAAAATTAATTATACTAAAGACGCCATGTGAAACCAATTCCATTCAAAAAAACAGCGGCGCAGAATTAATCGTTTCAGTTTGTAATTCCAGGCACCATGACCGTACGACATATTCTCATCGACGACCATAACCCCCTGCACCGCGAGCTCCCGATTTACCGGGCAGGCAAAGTCGGAACCGTAAGGCTTGACGACAGCGATTACAGGGTTTACACATCGATGGACATCTCCGCGCATGACCTCGCAGCCCTGTTCCATTATGGTGTGGTCGAGGCGCTGAACACCCTGCCGTTCATCTCGGAATCGAATAACGGGCTTGACAGCTGGGACGAAGCTTTCCTGCCGTCGGCAAGTATAGGTGCAATGATGAGGATCATCGACGGCGCAATCGAATCACTCGAGACGAAAAGCCCTGAGCGGGTTATGCTCGGCTGGCAGGATGACCCGGAGAAAATCGCCTACTGGCGTGCTCTCGACCCTGAAACAGCAGTCGATTTCCTCCGGAAACTCAGGAACTTCCTGTCAGCGGCTGCGACAGGAGGCTATGATCTGGAATTCATATTATAGTCCCTCAAGGAAATAAATATCATTCCATCGATCGGGCCACGGCGATAGGATCGGGATGCTGGAAACTGTACCCCAGGACCTTTTCGAGCCTGGCGCTGCTGATGGTCTTGAACGGATGTCCCACGGAGCTTGCCAAAGGCAAAAGAGCAACTCCATGGCTTTCCGCTGCAGCAGCATAAAACTCCTTCCTCGTCGGATGACCGGGACTGCTGGCGTTGAACACCTCTCCCCATACCTCCCTGCGAATGATTTCAGCGATTATCTGCACGCAGTCGTCAAGATGAATGAGGTTCACCGGCTGGTCAGGATCCGCGATCTCCTTCATACGCTGCATGAAGTTCACCGGATTGCGACCTGGGCCGATAAGCCCGCTGAACCTGACCACTGTCGTGCTGAAGGCAGATTCGGAACGCAGCATCTCCTCGACATAGAGCAGTGCCCGTCCAACTGGTGTGTCAGCTGCATCGGGGTCAAAGGCGTCATCCTCGACTACTTCGCGCCCAAGGGCCGGGTAGACGGAGGTCGAGCTTACAAACAGCACATGCTTCACCGGTGAATCGAGAATCGCGTCGATGAGCAGGGAAATCTGCCCGACGTGGTATTCGACGATATCCTCCCTGCGTTGCGGAGGGATGTTCACGATAAGGATGTCGCTGTCGAGGAACGGCTTGAGGTCCCCCTCGACCGAATCGCCGATGACGATCCGAAAAGGCTCTACCCCTGCAACCCTGAGCGCGTCAACCTTTCCCTCTGAAGTAGTCGAGCCCTTGACGCGATATCCGTTTCCTGCGAAAAAACGGGCGAGTGGCAAACCAAGCCACCCGCATCCGAGAATCGAAATTCTTTTGTCGTTCATACCTTCTGTTTAATCAGTACTTCGTAGAGGTAGGCTTGAGTGACTGAATGTAGAGAACGAGCGATCGCATCTCCCTCGAGTCCATCGGCAAAGCCTTTCCCTTCATTGCACCAATACAATTATTGATCTTTTCACTGAGCTTGACATTTTTCCAGGCATTCTGGAGCCCTTTGCCCGAAGGGTGGCATGTATTACAACTTTGGATACTGCCCGGTCCGCCGAGGGAAGGATCCCCAAAAAGCTTTTTGCCATATTCTACCGAAGTCGTCTCTGCAGCCGTAGCGTACCCACCGAAACCAGCCATCGCGGCAAAAAAAATCGCCGCAGTCACCATCATCTTCTTCATCATCATGTCGCACCGCTCCTGATTATTGTTTATCGTTGTCGAGAAAACTTCGTCACTGCGGAACTGCAATCAAATATAACGAACAAACCAGGCAAACAAGGAGAGCTCTGCCCTTACCATAATTCCGGCATTCACTCTTTAACACCGTTTTCAATCAGCCTTTCGAGGCATGTCCTGCAGACGCAGGTTTCGTAACGCGCCGCGAGCCAGGCGCGTACCTCGTCGGACAGCGGCATGGTAGCGCACCAGCATAATCTGGAAAGACCGCAATAGAACTCCTTGCCGCACATCGGACAGGTTACGGTATTCGGTATGCCCTCATCGGGAGAAACATGTTTGGTCTTGGTCATCGATCGGGTTTCCTTTAATTACTACGGGTTTTAACTTCTTGCTTCCAGGAGTCCCGACAAGTCGGGACGACGGACATTAACCTCTTACATTCTCTTCAGTTGCCCCGGGTTTCAACCTCCCACATTCAGGAGGGATTTATCCCGACGGACATTCAGACATCTTACATTCCAGTTGCCCCGGGTTTTAACCTCCCATATTCAGGAGCGGCTTTAGCCCGACGGACATTCAGACATCTTACATTCCAGTTGCCCCGGGTTTTAACCCGGGGATGACAATTCAATAAGTATTCCGGACTTCAGTCCAATGTCTTCGACGAGTTTATCGTGGTACTCGTTGTCGCGGAACAAGATATTGGGCTGAAGCCCGATGATAAATTGAAGCATTCTATCCCCGGACTGAAGTCCGGGGCAACTGAATGTAAGATATATTAATATTGAACGTTACCCGGATATTCACTTGCCATGTTCTCCCCATTTGCCCCGAATTTCAACATCTTGCATTCAGGAGTCCCGACAAGTCGGGACGACGGACATTAAACTCTTACATTATATTCAGTTGCCCCGGGTTTCAACTTCCCACATTCAGGAGCGGCTTTAGCCCGACGGACATTCAGACATCTTACATTCCAGTTATCCCGGGTTTTAACCTCCCATATTCAGGAGGGTTTTAACCCTCCGGACATTCAGACATCTTACATTCCAGTTGCCCCGGGTTTCAACCCGGGGAGAGCGCGCGTGTAAAACAAAAGGACTCCCTTTTATCTCACGCCATATGCGCGAACAGGCGGATCAGCTGTTCCCTGAGATCCTTCCTGTGCACGATGAGATCCAGAAACCCATGCTCCTGCAGGAATTCGGCTCGCTGGAACCCTTCTGGAAGGTCGCGTTTGATAGTATCACGGATGACGCGGGGGCCGGCAAAACCGATCAGGGCTTTCGGCTCACTGATGTTGAGATCGCCGAGCATGGCGAATGATGCGCTGATACCTCCCGTGGTCGGGTCGGTCAGGAGCGAAATGTAGGGAATGTGCCTTTCCCCGAGTCTGGTAAGCCGGGCAGAGGTCTTTGCCATCTGCATGAGGCTGAACGCACCTTCCATCATGCGGGCGCCGCCTGTCTGCGAGATAACGATGAGCGGAGCGTTGAGTTCGACGCTTTTGTCGGCTGCGCGGGCTATCTTTTCTCCCACCACCGATCCCATGGAACCGCCGATGAATCCGAAATCCATTGCCGAGATGACCGTCGTTGAACCGCCCATCCTGCCCAATGCGTTTCTGCTCGCTTCAGTTTTTCCGGTCTTGGCCATGGTGTCCCTGACGCGATCCGGATACTTCTTGGTATCGACGAACATCAGGGGATCAGCTGCTCTCAGCTGGCCATCAAACTCATCCCAATGGCCTTCGTCGAACAGGAAAGAAAAATACTGGTCCGGAGAAATGCGGAAGTGGAAACCGCATTCCGGACAGGTATACAAATGGTCTTCGAGCTGTTTTTTGTGAAGCGCCGCTCCGCACGTATCGCATTTAGTCCAGAGACCCTCAGGGGTATCACGTTTATCCGTCGTTCGGATCGAGGGCTTCGCCCGTTTGAACCAGACCATTTTTATTATTACCACTAAAGAGTTTACATTAAAACTCAAGATATAAACTCAGCACGAGATCTCAAAAACAGACTGCGGCCGGAGTCCACTGTGAACTGTAAATATAAACAGCGCCATCATCTGACGAAGCAAAGCACCCTGATGACGCTGGCCGTTCTGCTCTCGATTACGGGCTTTCTGTTACATTTCGGCAGCGAAGCCGTTGCAGCCACTGTCGTATTCCCTGACACCCTCAGCACTGCGCATAACCGCTACTCCATCCTTCCCGCCATGCGTCCGCTCCGGAAAACCGTCGGGCTGGCCTTGTCCGGCGGCGGAGCCAACGGCATTGCCCATATCGGCGTGCTCAAAGCGCTGGAAGAAGAGGATATCCCGATCGATTTCATCGCCGGCACCAGCATGGGCGCCCTTGTCGGCGGTCTTTACAGTTCAGGTTACTCTGCATCCGAACTGGAGTCTATCGCCCTTGCGCTGCCCTGGCAGAAACTGGTTTCGCTCGATGACGAAGCCCCCAGGTCCAATAGTTACCTCGAACAGAAAGGCGTCAGGGACAGGGCGTCGATCGCCATAAGATTCGAAAACTTCCAGCTGGTCGTGCCAAAATCACTGAGTTCTGCGCAGACCCTGTCCAGAACCATCGACCTGCTCATCCTGAACGCCCCTTACCATACCACTTACGAATTTTCCGATCTTCCCGTGGCGTTCAGGGCAGTATCCACCGACCTGATCTCCGGACGGCGGGTCACCCTTACCTCGGGACACCTTTCTGAAGCCATGCGTGCCAGCAGCACCATCCCTATCCTTTTCCAGCCGATCGAGCGAAACGGCCAGAAGCTTGCCGACGGCGGGCTGGTCGCCAATCTGCCGGTCGACGAACTCGAACACTTCGGAGCAGGCTACAAGGTCGCCGTCGACTCACACGGCCAGATGTATACCGATGGCGGGGATCTCGATATCCCATGGAAAGCTGCAGACCAGGCGATGACCATCCTGACCCAGATTCAGTATCCCCAGCAGCTCGACCGGGCAGATATCGTCATATCGCCTGAAATCGGCCAGCACAAGTCGAGCGATTTTTCCGACATCAGCCAGCTGATCGCTGCCGGCTACGCCAAGGGCAAGCTTCTCGCATCAACCATCAGGAGAAACATCCAGCTCTCCGGCAGCCAGGACATCGACATCACGCAATTCACGAAAACGATCCGGGGCATCCCGAATTCACCGGATTATATCGAACAGATGAGGACGGCAAAGGCGATAATCCGCAACGAGACCCATGTAAAGAAAATCCTTCGGGAACTGCTCGCAACCGACATGTTCACGAGGGTGCATGCCGAGCTTGACGCCACAAGACGGGAGGCAGTGTTCGTGTTTGTACCGCTGCCCCGCATCAACAGCATCGAACTGGTCGGAGGCCCGGAACATTCGTTTACGGCGAAAGAGCTCGAAAACGCCTTCAGACCTGTAACCCGCAAGCTCTATACCAATGCCGTGGCGACCCGGTCGCTGGAAGAACTGATCAGGCTATACAGGAAAAGAGGCTACAGCCTCGTGGAAATCGACAGGACGACCATCTCCGGCGACAAGCTTACTGTCAGACTCTCTTCAGGAAAAATCAGTTCGATCGATATCGAGCAGGACAGGAAAATCACCAGGGAGATGCCGATCAGACGTGAAACCGTGGTCGACACCACAAGAACCTTCCAGTTGAAAGAGGCCGAGAAAACGATCGATCATCTCTACGGTACAGGGGTGTTCCACAGGGTATCGCTGAGCACCGAAGCCTCTGCCCCTCCTGAAAGGCAACAAGATCGCAGGCTCAGCATAAGGCTCTACGAAAAACCGGCAACGGTGCTGCGCCTCGGGCTCAGGTACGACGAGACACTGAATGCTCAGTTGCTCGTCGACTTCCGTAACGAAAACCTCGCCGGCACAGCCAATTCCCTCGGAGGTTGGGCAAAACTGAGCGAGAAAAACAACCGGATGAATCTGGAACTCAGCATCCCCCGGATCGGAAGCACCCCGCTGACCATGTTTACCAAGGCATTTTTTGACCAGCGGGACATCGAGACCAGGCAGCTCGCCCTTATAGCCCAGTCGGGCATAAAGGCGACAGGCGAACCGCGTTCGCTCGGCATCCAGCGATATGGGATCACCACTGCCTTCGGCACAAGGTTCCAGAAAAACGGCCGCCTCGTGGCAGACATCACCGTGCAGAACGCACGGTCGTATTTAGAGGACAAGATCTCTCAACCATTTGCAACGGGAAACAACAACATGGCCTCTTTCGGTGGCCAGTTTACCCTCGACACCAGGGACAGTTCGTTTCTTCCGACAGAAGGCCGGTTCGTCAATATCAGATACAGCTCGACCTCCGGCATTTTCAACAACGTTGAACCCTTCTGGCAATTTGTAGGATCGCACGAAGATAATTTCACGATCAGGCCCGGCACCACGATCCAGCTCTCCGCTCTCGCGGGCACAAGCAGCAGCGCAGTCCCTCTTTCGGAAAAGTTTTTCCTCGGCGGTACAGGCAACGCTTACAGTACCCGGTTCATCGGTCTGAAGGATAACGATCTGATGGGCAACAACATCGCCGTGGCAGGAGCCCTGCTTCGATACAAGTCCCCCTTTCAGATCATCTTTCCGACATCATTCATCGTAGCTTATAACATCGGAAATGTCTGGGAACACCGCAGCCAGATGACCACCAGCCGACTCGTTCAAGGTGCTGGAACCGGCCTTGTCTGGGAAACGCCAATCGGCCCGGCCAGGTTTACCGTAGCAAAACCGTTCGCATTCGAAAGCGAAGACGTGAAAGATTCCGCTCAGATCAATTTTTCCGACACTGTCATTTATTTCAGCCTCGGCCATGACTTCTGAAGTGCAACGATTCCGGGTTGTTGAGCACTCTTCAGAATCGGCTGAATCGGGCGGAGAATAAAGGCAGAATGTTAAACATCATGGATACCTGAAGTTTGAATCCTCGAAGTAAACCACATATTCTCGTCTGTAACGACGACGGCATCGAAGGCCCCGGTCTGCATGCCCTGGCAGCGTCAATGAAAAAACTCGGCACCGTGACGGTAGTGGCACCAGCCGAACCTCACAGCGGCATGAGCCATGCGATGACCCTCGGAGAACCGCTGCGCATAAGAAAGTATTCGAGAAACAACCGGTTTTTCGGTCATACCGTATCCGGAACGCCGGTCGACTGCATCAAGGTGGCACTGAGTCATATTCTGGACAGCAAGCCTGACCTTATCGTTTCCGGGATCAATTACGGAAGCAACACCGCCATGAACACCCTCTATTCCGGCACTGTTGCCGCCGCCCTCGAGGGGGCCATCCAGAACATTCCGTCGCTCGCTTTTTCCCTGACCACCTACGAAAACGCCGACTTCACCTATGCGGCGAAATTCGCCAGGACACTTGCCAGAGAGGTTCTCCGGCGAGGACTGCCGCCGGACACCATCCTTTCTGCCAACATTCCCAACGTTCCCGAAAAGGATATCCAGGGGATTCTGATTACGGGGCAGGGGCGATCGAGGTGGGAAGAGGCCGCCATCGAACGGCATGACGTCTATGGCAACCCCTACTACTGGCTCAGCGGCACCCTTCTGCTTCAGGACGACGACCTTTCAAGGGACGAATATGCCGTAAGGCAGAATTATGTCGCGGTCACACCGATCTCCTGCGACCTGACCGATCATCGCTTCCGGGCGGATCTTGAAACCTGGGCACTGAAAAAGTAATAGCGTGAACACATTTCTCATCGACTATCAGCGGATACAGACGCCGAAAAAGGGCTTTTCCCGCCTGTTCTGCGACTATACCTCCGAAGGAGAGGCCAGGACCAGGCTCGTTTCAGGCTGTTTCCATCTCGATTACCGAAAAGACGCCGACTATTACCGGCATCTCGGCATCCTTGCCTCGAAAAAGTTCAGGCGGCAGGAACTGGTCACCCTGTTGTCCAGGCAGAACAGAATGTTCGGCGGCTCGGAACGCCAGCAGCAGGAGATAGAAAAACTGCGCTCTCCGCGCTGCATGGCAATCGTCACCGGCCAGCAGACCGGTCTGTTCACCGGACCGCTCTACACGATCTACAAAGCGCTTACTGCAGTGGTGATGGCAGGCAAACAGAAAGAGCTGTTTCCCGAATATGATTTCGTGCCGATCTTCTGGATCGAAAGCGAAGACCACGATTTCGATGAAGCCGCTACAGCTTCGCTGTTCTTCGGCAGCGGTCTCGAGCATGTGACGGCCGAGGGAGGGCATCGTCTGACCGACCAGATGGTCGGAGCGACACAGCTCGGAAGATCCATAACCGAAACTGTCCGGCAATTCCTTGACAGGCTTCCCGATTCTGAGTTCAAACAGGAGATCGCCGACATCCTCATCTCGTGCTACGAGCCCGAAACCACCTTTGAAATCGCTTTCGCAAAAACGATGTCGAGGCTGTTCAGGCAGCACCCGCTGATTCTCCTCTCCACACAGGATCCGGAGTTCAAGCGGTTGGGCAGCGATGTATTGTGCAAAGAGATCGAAACCTGCCCTGCCTCCTCTTACGACGTGGTAGCCCAGAGCTCGATCCTCGAATCGATGGGATATCCGGCACAGACCAAACCGCGCGCGGTAAACGCCTTTTTCCTCAACCAGCAGGGTCAACGCCTGAAAATCGAGCAGCCGGCGCCCGACAACTTCGTCATCCTTCCCGACAGGCAGAGGTACTCCCGCCACCAGATGATAGAGCTTTGCCAGGATCATCCCGAGAAATTCAGTCCGAACGTCATCCTCCGCCCCCTTGTACAGGATGCCGTACTGCCCACCTTCGCCTATATCGGCGGCCCCGGAGAGATCAGTTACCTTGCACAGTTCAGAAAGGCTTACGAGCATTTCGGCCTGATCATGCCGTTCGTGATGCCGCGAGGCAGCTTCACGCTCGTCGAGCCGAAGATCGCCAGGACCATGGACAAAGTGCTCAAAGTCACCGGAAGGCCGAGTTTTTCGAGAAAGCAGGTGTATGAAGCTGCGTTCCAGGATCTTCAGCAGCTTCGCAAATCAATGGTCTCAGGAGCGGAAAACCACGACATCGACACGATGTTCGAGCAGGCGGAATCGGAAGTCGCCCGAGCCCTTTCCGCACTCGAACCGGCGCTCGTCAAGATGGACCCGACATTACAGCCGTTCCTGGCGGCCTCTACGGGCCAGATCACCAAAATCCTCGATAATATCAAGGAAAAGACCTATCGGGCAGGCAGGAGGAAGCATGACGAACTGCTGCAACAGCTCGACAAGGCAGAGCTGAATCTCTTCCCGGAAGGCAAGCCACAGGAGCGGACCGTCAACATCTTCTACTACCTGAACAAATACGGCCCCGGCCTGATCGACGAACTGATCAAGGTCCTCGAAGGATATTCGACGGAAGCCCATTTGATTGTGGAACTGTAGAAGAAAGAAAAGGGACTTAAAAACAAGAAAAAGGACCAAAGTGACTTAAAGGACTTAAGGGACTTAAGGGACTTAAATGTTGAAGACAAAGATCTTCACCCTTATGTCCTTTTGGTCCCTTATGTCCTTTTGGTCCTTTCTTACATTCTTCCTCTCTCCCTCTTTCTTCACCCCGAGTAGGTGTGCACGCTGTTCTGTGCGGATGGCAGGTAATTGACGCCGAACCAGCAGACCAGCAGCACAATGAACGCCAGGCCGAGATACCACTGGAGCGATCTGGGATCGGTCTTCCGGGCGACAAGGTGCAGGTAGCCGAGATAAGCGAGCCAGGAGATGAAAGCCCAGGTCTCTTTCGGGTCCCAGGTCCAGTAATGACCCCATGCCTCCTTGGCCCAGAGCGCGCCGAAGACCAGTCCGAAAGTCAGCAGCACGAAACCGAGCAGAGCGAGGTAATGCGACATCGATTCGGAGACCGTCGATCGCTTTGACCGGAAGTTCAGCAAAACATTATGCCAGCCGGATACGGATGAGGCGGCAAGCAGGACATAAGCGACGAGGTAAACCACCACGTGGGGAATAAACCACGGGCTCTGCAGGGCCGGCATGAGCGCCTTCTGGAAAACATCCGGATATACGACATTGATGCCGAGGAAAAATGCTGCAAGCCCAAGGCAATAGTACTTCAGCCACTTGATCTTCCAACGGTACTCGACCAGATAACCCACGACGGGAATCAGGGTCGCATACCAGAGCCGGGTTTCACCAAGCGTCCTGAGCGGCGGTCGCTCAAGGGCTATCCAATAGGATGTCAGGAACCATACGAGTATGGATGTCCCGGAGAGCAGAAACAGCCAGGAGACAGCCTGGAATGCTTTCGATCTCTTTGCAGGAATCTGCAGGAGGCATCCAAGGCCCCAGCAGGCAATGGCCGCTTTGGCGATTACAGGAAATTCGTTCAGGGTCATGCCGCCTCCATTTTTTTAACACCTTTCCAGAAATAGAGCAGATTGCCGGCCATGATCATGAAAAAACCGCAATAGACGGCCGGCAACCAGGGGTCGTTGACAGCCTCGACGAGGCTCAAAGTCGACCATCTGCCGGCTTTTTCGTCATAACCCATCTGATAGAGCTTCCATCCCTGGAAATCAATGGGTTTGTTCACTTCGAGCACCTCGGTCCTTCGTTCGCCGCCGGCCCCCTTGATCATGACATCCGACCTGAAGGCTTTCGGCTGGCCTGCCATCATGCCAAGGAAATACTTCCCTACAGGAACGAACCGGGGTTTGACGTCCGGACCGCCATCACTGATCCACTCTTCGTAACTCTTTCCCTCTTCGACGATCCTGACCTTTGCAAACGAAACCCCTTTCCTGTCCAGGGCGGGAACAGGTATTCCATGGCTGTCCGGGATAGCGGACGGCAGATATTCGAGCACGGTCACCAAAGCGATGCCGGGCCATTCAGCACGCGCTCCCTTTTTAACTTCCGGCAATATTTTGGACTTGTCGGCTATAACCCGATCGCTCGCAGGGTCGTAAAGCGCGAATTGCGGCACATACTCGTCGATCACGAAATCCTTCAGGTAGATCGAATAGGGCACATGCACAGGCCTTTCTGTCGGCATTTCATATGCCACGCCGCTCTCCTGTCCCTCATACAGTGGAATCACCAGGCGCTGAAGGTCTGAACTGCCCAGAAGTCCGCACGAAAGCGCGATCCAGAACCCGCCATGGAACAGTATGAACTGGAGGTTGGCCAACCGGAACGGCACGGTTTTCCAGATAAACGAAAGTCCGAGGTTGAACAGGAACAACAGGGTAACGAGCGCGAAGGGCCAGCTTGAAAACATCCCGTTGAGCCGCAGCTGAGAAGCCAGCGAATCCGGCCTGGCCACGTCCTGGGGCACGACACCACCGATAAGGGAGAGAACGGCCAATCCAGTGATCAGGCTGAGACCGACAGGTATACCACCTAGCCACGAGACGAGAGTCTGATCCCTGAACTTGAGGCCGACAACGGCGATCACCAGAGATAATACGACAAGAATAAAAAAATTGACCGGCCAGCCAGGCACGATGATCCCGCTTCCTGACGTAAGCCACTCGACAGCGAATCCGGCAAATATGGCCGTAACGGTGAAAACAGCCGGCTTTGTGAACCCCTCGGAGGAAGAAGCGGCTTTTACTGGTTGCTTACTGCTTTGCATAAATCATTGTTATACTTTATCACCACAATTACTGATCAATTCGACGTCATCCTTTTTCAGGATCTGGCAGCATCGACAAACCATGCCATGAAGCTCCTCTCCGGCCACACCCTCACAAATCTTCTCGACGGCGTTCCGAATCTCCAATTTGTATAGCCTGGTTTTGTTGGACTGCCCGCCCCTTTTCTTATGAAGGTACTGGGATACCGCTGCCGGGGTTACCCCAAGCAATTTTGCTGCACGTGACTGGGTCATGCCGGTCTTGACCAGCTCTTTTGCCATATCCGCCCTTATTTGGGGCAGATAATACCAAACGGCTTTTTCACAGGGAAAAATCATCGATATCTATATATATTTAAAGTGGTTGCGTTCACACAAACAAAACAGCGCCGGTTCGGGCACGGCCAGGTGGCTTTTCAAGCCTGTGTAATTGAACTGCGATTCTGCCGATAACATTCGTTTCAAATAGTAACCATGAGGAACGGACAGCCTGTGCGGCATCATTCGACTTAATTATATAAATTTCCGTAACAAAGTCACCATTCCCTCTTGTCCACAAACAGCATGAGCGACAGAAACAGCATCGCTGCCGGATGGATTGTCATCGTATTGATCCTGTGCCAGTTTATTCCGCTGGACCGGACAAATCCCCCATCGGGCAATCCAGCCGGCATCCCCTCTGACGTCCGGGCCGTGCTCAAGGCACATTGCTACCGCTGCCACTCCAATGAGACAAAATGGCCCCCCAGCGCTTACATCGCGCCGCTCTCATGGATAGTTGTCAGGGAGGTGCATGAAGCTCGTAACGCACTGAATTTCTCGAACTATCAGGACAAGCCGGTCGCCTTGCGGAGTGCCGTCAATTGCCGGATACATAAAATCGCAAATTCCGGAAATCTCACAAGTCACGACGGCATTCCGGGATTTCAGCAGATCAGGATGACCGGACAGGAACGACGCCTGCTGCTCGACTGGACTTCCGATAACAATTGTGAACCCTGAAGGACGACAAAAAATTCAGGAGATATTCCCGCGAAACAGCATTAAAACTTGACGCAGTACCCCTCCGGATAATACCCCTTAATGATTTCGATCACCTTTTGGGGATCGTCTTCGAGATAAATAAAGTCAAGATCGGCTTCATCGATGAAATGCTTCTCCTCGAGCGTCCGCCTCCTGAGCCAGCGATGAAAATCGCCCCAGTACTCCGAACCCATCATGATAACAGGAAACTTCCGGCTCTTTTCGGTCTGGATCAGGTTAATGGCCTCGGTCAATTCGTCCAAGGTCCCGAACCCGCCCGGCAGAACGATGAACGCCTGGGAATACTTCAGGAACATGACCTTGCGCACAAAAAAATACTGGAACGTAACCAGCTTGTCGTGATCGATATAGCGGTTGGGATCCTGCTGGTTGGGGAGCTTGATATTGAACCCGATCGATTCGCCCCCCGCACTCTGCGCCCCCCTGTTAGCGCCCTCCATGACCCCTGGGCCACCGCCTGTTATAACACCGAAACCGGCTTCGGAAAGAAGCCTGCCCATAGTCATGGCAAGGCTGTATTCCGGATCTGACTCCCTGACCCTCGTCGAACCGAACACCGAAACGGCCGGCCCGATATTGGACATGGTTTCAAAACCATTGACGAATTCAGCCATGATCTTGAACACCCGCCATCCGTCGGCCATGAATTCGCTTCCATCCGTCGGAGGTATCGGAGCTTGACCGGCAACCCTTGTAGGCTTCGCCCATCCCGGCTTGTTCTGTTCCTGACCAGCCATGAGGTAATCAGATTTCGAGAAAGTTCCTGATGAGTTTATGCCCTTCGGTCGTCATGATCGATTCAGGATGGAATTGAACGCCGTACAGGCCCAGCTCTTTTGAATCCATGGCCATGATCACACCGTCCTCGGTCCATGCCCTTACCTCAAGAGATGAAGGCAGGGTTTCGCGCTCGACGATCAGTGAGTGGTACCTCGTCGCCGTGAACGGATTGGCAATGCCACGGAAGATCCCCTGGCCGTCGTGGTAAACGAGCGAGGTCTTGCCGTGCATGATCTTCCCGGCACGGATCACCGTTCCTCCGAGGGCCTCTCCGATAGCCTGGTGGCCGAGGCAGACTCCGAACAGGGGAATTTTTCCCTTTACGGCGTTAATGAGCGGAACTGAAATGCCCGCATCAGCAGGGGTGCCCGGGCCAGGGGAGATAACGATCTTTTCAGGACTGAGGGCAAGAACCTCCTCGACGCTCAGTTCGTCGTTCCGGTAAACCACCGCATCGGCGCCAAGTTCACCGATATACTGGACAAGGTTATAGGTAAACGAATCGTAATTATCGACAACAAGAATCATGCGACAACAAAAAATATTTGTTACAGTATTTGGTTATGACCGTTCAGGGAGCACAAAACCGGAACATCGCCTCATAGGCGGCACTCATGACGATTTGACGACGTTCCATGACCCTTCTTGCGGTTTCGACAGCCTTATCGACCTGATACGCATCAAAACCATCACCGCCATTGCCCCAGGAAAACGACGGGACGAATTTCGGAGGCATGCCGCTTCCGAAAATATTGGCCGACGTACCCACGACAGTGCCGGTATTGAATGTGGTGCCGATCGAACATTTCGAATGCTCACCCATCAGAAGCCCGAGAAACTGAAGCCGCGTCTGCATCTGGACGCCTTCGACCACAACTCCTACTGCGCTGTAGTTGTTCTTCAGGTCCGACGTGTCCGTACCGGCTCCGATATTGCACCAGCTTGAAATATAGGAATGTCCGAGAAACCCGTCATGCTGTTTGTTCGCAAAGGGTTCGACGATCGAGTCCTCGATTTCGCCACCGGCTTTGGAGGCGCTGCCGATATAAACATTACTGTAGATTTTGGCACCGATCTTCACCCTGGCACCCGGCGCGATCATGACATTCTGCATGAGCACCGCCTGAGGCTCCACAACAGCACCTTGACCGATATGGATGAATCCCCCGGAGGCATCGAGTATGGCGCCGGCCATTACGACGGCATCCCTTCCTATGGAAATGGAGTCCGGGTTGACAAGCACCGCAGATGGGTGAACCTGGCCTTCAATACGACCCAAAGCCATCGAGCTCCCGTCGATCTGCATCATCTTCGGGTGCAGGGCAACCGGGTCCCAGAGATTTTCGAGCAGCTCGAACCCGGAAACCTCGACGCAGGAATTCGATCCGGCAACGGCCATGCCGTCGATCAGTTCCGGCAATCCCGAACTGCCGAAAGATAAATCGTCAGCTGTCAGGCGGCAGAAAAGCAGGCTGCCATCCTGCACAAGAGCTTCGCCATGCTTCACATCACCGCCTGATATCGTCTGCATAACCCGTTCATCGCACAGCAGGCGACCGTTGACCAGCATGAGGTCGTTTTCCATAACGCTGTTGACCACAGCACCGGGATTCGCCTCACGGAACCAGGGCGCGATATGCTTTCGAACATGCCAGGTCAATGAAACCTTTCCTGCGGCTTCCGCAAGGAACCTGGCTTTCAGTGAGCGACAGCCCGTAATGAGGTCGTAAACCGGTTTCAGGTCTACGAGCGGTTTTAACCGCAAGGTTTTTTCGTCTTCGAAGATCAGTACCTGCATGAAGCTCAAGACATGTTAAGACTCACAAAGCATTTCAACTGCAAGAGGTACCGCAAAGATGCCGATAGATCCTCCAGCCCTGTCGATAACTTCGCCGTCCATATGCATCACATCACTATCGGGCATGAAAATCTCGAGCGACGAAGCCTTGCAGTAGATCACTTCCGGATCATGGATCTGGGTTCCCTTGAGATACTTCAGCACATAACCGGGAAGCCGCCATTTGGGAATGGCCTTGAGAATACAGACATCGAGAAGACCGTCATATGGATCGGCACCGGGTGAAATCCGGAACTTACCCCCTTCGACCTTTCCATTGGAAACAGAGAAGGCGAAAACAGGCTCATCCAGCTCGACGAACCCATCGGGAGTATTGATTTTAATATGCATTTTTAACGATGTATAACCTAAAAGCACGCTGAGGAGCGCATAGACATAAGACAGCTCTCCCCTGAGCCATGGCGTTGACTTCACCGTCCCGGCAATCCTTCCGGTAAAACCGATACCTATCGAATTGACGAAGTATCGTGACTCTCCTTTGCCGAAATCGACCCTGCCCAGATCGACCTTGCGACTGTCGGCATTATCGAACCCCCTGATCTGCTCTTCATGATTTTTTGTCGACGGCTGAAAGGTTTTCATGAAGTCGTTGGCAGAACCGACCGGAAGAATCCCGATCCTGACCGGAAGACCGGCAACGGCGTTGACGACCTCATTGAGCGTTCCGTCACCGCCGCAGGCGATGAGAGTCGCTCCGTCCCGGGCTGCAGCCAATGCAATATCCCCTGCATGGCCCGAAAACCTTGTAGTCTCCAGGGATGCGCTGTCGAATAAGGAGATCGAGCGTCTGAGCATACCTGCCTTTCCTGCCGCCCGTCCCTTGTCGGCTGCAGGATTGAAAATAAACGTATAACTACTGCTCATCGCCATATTCACTGATCTGAACGGTTTTACCATCTTCAGCTTCATACCTCTCTGCAGTAAGCGTCCCGTATTCCGCCTGCATGGCCGACAGGATCCCCTCTGCACTATGTAAAAGCCGCTTCATCGTCCTGTCGAAACCCTCTTCGCTACCGTAGTAAGGATCCTCTATTTCAACACCCTGAGCCGATCCGGCAAAATCGGTCATCATATGCACACGCACACTGCTGTTGCCAAGCGCATCCAGGAGGTCGTTATAATTTTCGACGTCCATCGCAAAAACCCTGTCGAATCCTTCAAGGTCGATGTCGTGAATGCATTTCGCCCTGATCGCGGAGATATCGATGCCATAACGTTTCGCCGCCCTTACGGCCCTGTCGTCCGGGCAGGAACCGGCCTGGTAGGACACAGTCCCCGCCGATTCGACTTCGAATAAAGAGTCCGCCCCGCTGAGGGATGAAATGTGGAGAAAAGCTCCCTCTGCCATTGGAGAGCGACAGATATTCTCATAACAAACGAAAAGTAGTCGAACAGTCATAACATTCCTCCAGGACAATACAGTTAAAGCGCCCAAAAACAGACGCTACGCAAGAACTACAGTTATTTTGCGCATATATAAAAACAAATCCGTATATTTATCGTATAAATTTCCTGTAGAATAATAAGACAGCGGTTTGACTTGCTCCCTGTTTTTTTAAGACCAAACAATCGACCTCATGAAACTCTGCCCCATATCAGGACTTCCTGTAAAGGAAAAAAATCACTGGCGTTTTGAGCACGGAGAGGGAGAGCACGTCAGGATACTAAGCTTAATTGGAACAGATATCCTGCATTCAGAGGAATTTTCGAGCCATTCAAAGGGAAGTTGCAATCATGAACTCATAACCGAAGATCTCTATCAGGGAGATTTTGTGTCTTTGATCAAAGAGGAGAAGCTCTCTGAAAAATCGTTGCATCTGATAGTGAATTGCTCACACATAGTCGACTTCTGTTACTCCTGCAAGAAAGAGATCACCAATCTGATCTTCAACTGGAGCCCTGATTACAAGCTGGTCGTCCTCTACGACATCAATCCGGCAGCACGGCTTCAACTTGAAATGTTCCAGTGCATAGCCCCGCAACAAAGCCCTATCATCCTGACCGGGTCATACAATGACGCCATAACGACCGTACTTGACTTCAAATCGGGAAAAGCGCAGGAGGCAGTTCCTTTAGAACAAGTTACCGAACAGGAACTGGCCCTGAAAAAGGAATTTCTTTCCATCTCGGCAAGGCTCCTCTGGCTGAAAATGTTCGACCAGCACATATCCGTCCCACCGGAAAATCATATCGCCAATACCTATTTCAAAGTGCTCGAGATCATGCAGCAGGACTTGAAGGCAATGGAACTCGAATATGAAAAAGATCAGGAACGGATCAAAAAGGATTGCAAATCACTCATTATCAGCAGAACCACATTACTCAATGCCCAGATCGAACTGAACAAAAAGAACGCAAAGCAGTTCAAAGAAGAAAAATCAGCGTTAATGTCCAGAATTTCAGCGCTGGAACTTGAAGCGACAAGAATTTCCACAGCTACCGCCGAAAAAGCAGCCTCCCTCAGAACATTGTGTGAACTGATCGAAGAGATTGATATCGACACGCGGCTCAAGCAGCGAATCACATCCTGTTGCTCCAACATCACCGAAATCGGTAAAAAAACAACCTTGATGAAAACGGAGCTGACTGAAACCGATTCGGTTTTCATCTCCAGGCTCCAGAAAAAGCACCCCAGCCTCAGCCAGCGTGAACTCAGGATCGGCCTCCTGATCAAACTGGACTATAACTCGCGCGACATCGCCCGCACCATCGGTTTAACGACCAGAGGCATCGAAAGCATCCGTTATCGACTGCATAAAAAAATCGGACTGGACAAACACAGGTCACTTAAAACGTACCTGACCGATCTGTCCACAGAACAATTCTGATTGTACGTTCCCGTTTACAAACACGGGAACAACGTAAAATGGAGCAGATTCAGGCGAGAGGCAGCAATTTACGCATCTCTGGTCAAACCATTTACGTCAACTCACATTTCCCCCCTCAGATCGCCACTAAATCCTACCGATAGGTATGGATAAAAATCATCTGGCGACAAATTCGTACCAAGAAACCATTACTGATTGCGCGCACAGCACAGTCAATAATACCGCATCTTACTTCACCATATGTATTTTAGTGTACATGAATACGGTTTGTTTTCGTATTATAACGGTGCACCTGTATCATTACAGCTAAAAACACTTCATGACAGGTGTACAACATAACGCAATTATGAAAAGTCACACCTATGAAAACATGCCCATACTCTAAACTCCCGATTACATCAAAACCTGACTGGAAATCAATTCAGGCTGAAGCTGGTTACGTCAAGCACCTCGATCTCATCGGGGACAACATACTGCATGCATACATCCAGGCAGACCAACCGGTCACCCTCACAACCTTGAGCAACGATCTGGTTAAAAAGGTGCTCAGTGAAAGCGGAGTGCCAGCAAGCCCGCTTTACCTGATCTGGGACATGCACAACATCAACGACGTATCCTACGATTACAAGCAAGGCATCAATGACCTCATTTTTCATTGGGGTCTGCAATTCTCGGTAGTTGTCTTCTACAACATTGATCCATCCTGCAAAATCATCATCGAGACGTTCGCCGCCATGGTCCCCGACACGATGATCGTGCTCCTCAGGGAGAACTACGAGGAGTCGATCTGCACCATCATGGATATCAAATCAGGCAACGCACCAGCCGGCCTTCCTGAACAGGAGATCGACGAAGAAACCTCTATGAAAAATGAGTTCCTGGCTACCATCGCCAGAATCTCATGGCTCGACATGCTCAATCAGAAAGTTTTCCTCCCACCAGCCGACAGCCGCTATTATCCCTATTTCAAAGCTGTCGAACTGATGCAGGAAGACCTGAAAGCCAGAGAAGTCCTGCATGAAAAGGAACTCCAGAAACTCAAAGCTGACAATGAGCAGAAGCTGACCCAGAAAATTATCCTGCTCAATGCCCAGGTGGAACTGAATAGAAAAGAACTCCAGCGGTTCGAGCAGGAACGGACGGCACTGAAAGCCAGGGTTGCTGCACAGGAGATGGAATTGACGAGAATTTCAACCGCGATCGGCGAAAAAACCTCGACTCTTCAACTGATCTGCGACCAGCTGACCGTCCTCGATATCGATCCGCAGTTCAAGCAGCGACTGCTCGACCAGTGCTACACGATGCTCGACACCGAACTGAAGCAAAAAAGGCTCAAAACCGAACTCACGGCCGGAGATTCCGAGTTTCTTTCTAAGCTTCAGAAAAAGCATCCCAACCTGAACCAGCGTGAGCTCAGGGTAAGCCTGATGGTCAAGCTGAATTACGACACACGGGAAATCGCACGCTCGATTGGAATATCAACACGCGGAATGGAGAGCATCCGTTACAGGATGCACAGAAAGCTTGGACTCGACAAGCACAAGTCGATCAAAACCTATCTTTCTGAACTCGCCACGGGTTTATAACACTCCTCTTCCATCAGGTCGAATGGTTCACAGATGCAGGTCCCGGAAAATACCGGGGCCTGCATGACCATTTCAAAAAATGAACTTTTCGTGATGGCGGTACGGGAACGCTCCCCGTCCCGATACATTTTCATTTCCAGCATAGCCCTGTCGCTGAATGTTGCCTGAACATATCGACGATATGATCGGGCATTCTATCAGGATCAGGTACCGGGAATATACAATGTCTTGATGTTGACAAACTCCCGTATACCATGGTGCGACAGTTCGCGGCCATAACCTGACTGCTTGACTCCGCCGAAAGGCATACGCGGGTCGGATTTGACACCGGCGTTAATGAAGCAACTGCCGGTTTCGAGCATGTCGGCTATTGCAAGGGCACGATCCGGATTCCTGGAAAAAACCGCCGAGCCAAGGCCATAATCGCTGTCGTTGGCAACAGCCACGGCTTCGTCGTCGTCATGAACCTCGATGATCGAAGCTACAGGCCCGAATATCTCCTCTTCGTAAGCGGCCATCCCCCTGCCGACACCGGCAAGCACGGTCGGCGGATAAAAACAGCCCGGTCCCTCGGGCACAATACCCCCACAGAGCAACTTCGCACCGGCACTCACGCTTCTCTCGACCTGCGAATGGACCATATCGCGCAGATCGGCACGGGCAATCGGCCCAACCTCGACACCCGGCGAGAATGGTTCACCCATAACGGCTGACTGCATCTTCTGGACAAGCAACCGGGTAAACTCCCCGATGACCGAGCTGTGCACAATGAAACGCTTGGCGGCGATACAGCTCTGTCCGGCATTGAGCAGGCGGCCGGCAGCACAGTGGTTGACTGCCTGGGCGATATCTGCGTCGTCGAGAACGATGTACGGGTCGCTGCCGCCCAGTTCGAGCACGCTCCGCTTGATCGCCCTGCCTGCTTTTGAGGCGACAGCCCTGCCTGCCGCCGTGCTGCCGGTCACCGATACGGCTTTTATGGCCGGATGATCGATCATGAAGCCTGTCAGACGGTCGACTTCGTCGATATCGATATGGATCGCACAGTAGAGGTGCTCAGGGAAACCTGCCTCACGGAAAAGCGTTTCGATGGCGATCGAACAGGCCGTCACGTTCGGGGCGTGCTTTACGACGATTCCGTTGCCGGCCATGATTGATGGCGCTGCAAAACGGAATACCTGCCAGTAGGGAAAGTTCCAGGGCATGACGCCGAGGACGAGGCCAAGCGGCTCGAACTTGACTACCCCCCTGGCCCCGTCGATCAGGCTCTCTTCCGGCTGAAGGAACTCTTCGGCATGGTCGGCGAAATAGTCGCACACCCATGCGCATTTGTTCACTTCGCCGACGGCTTGCGAAAGAGGCTTCCCCATCTCGAGTGAAATCAGGCGGGCATGATCGTCCTGTTGTGACCTGAGCAGTTCCGCGGCTTTTTTCATGAAAACCCGGCGTTCGGACATGCCGGTGTGACGCCAGCGGCGAAAGTCGCCCTCTGCTTTCCGCAAAAGCATATCGATATCACCGGCAAGCATGACGGGATATTCGGCGATCTGCTCCCCTGTTGCCGGATTGATGGTAACGATCATATTCTGTAGTCGATTATGTGTGAAGTAGCATATATAGATAATACAGGGCGACCGTCCATCCAAACACTCTCATAAGCAGCGTTCGAACACAGTGGGCGATGCAGCAGCCTGTCTCATACGCCATCATAAAGCAGGCATTTATCGTTAGAGGGCCGGGAGCGCTGCTCTCCGGCTCGACTGATAATCTGTCATTCAACAAACACAACACTTAAGGTCGCCTCTATTGTTGTTCTGTGCAGTGCTGTTTGCGAACCGCCCTTATGTGCAAGGCAGTCATGGCACAGAAGCCGGGTTCGGCGCTCCCGGGATTTGTCGACTGCCCTTTTGAGACAGCCTCTTTTTCAGATTTTCGATCCCTGCATATCAGAATCAACGCAGTGTTCAAATCGCGAAAACAGTTACTCGATGTAGCGTCAGGATTCGGATTCGAGCGTATCGAGCAGAACCAGGTAGCTCTCGTAACGTTCGGCGTCGATATCGCCAGATTCGACAGCCTTCACGACCGCACAGCCCGGTTCGACCGTATGGGAGCACGACGTATAATTGCAGTCGGGCATATACTCCAGGAACTCCCGGAAATAGAACCGCAAATTCTCCTTCGTGATATCGGAAAGATTGAATTCACGGATACCCGGCGTATCGATCACATATCCTCCATCCGGCAGACGGATCATGATTGCGCTGCTGGTCGTATGGACCCCTTTGCCTGTTTTGTAGCTGGTTCGTGCCGTTTTCAGCTCCGACCGGCCTATCAGCCGGTTGATAAGGGTCGATTTGCCGACTCCGGAATGACCGCTGAATGCGGACAGCTGCCCGGCAAGCAGATCCTTGAGCTCCTCGAGGCCCGTGCGTTTTGACGCACTTACCAGGCAGAGCCGGCAACCGAGGTCCCTGTACGTTTCGAGCTCTTTTTCAAGCACCCCTCCACGGTCGAGATCGATCTTGTTGATCACGATGAGAAGAGGAAGTTGCTCCGATTCGGCGAAAACAATGTAGCGGTCGATCAGTCGCCTGTTCAGCGGCGGATCGTCGAACGACGTAACGAGAACGAGCTGGTCGATATTGGACGCGATAACCTGTGAAGTCTCCTTGCTGCGGTTGCGGCGTATATCCCTCCGCCTGATGAGCGCACTGCTTCTGCGATCGACATGGGTGATGACCCCTTCGAGCTTGTCGGTTCCCGAAGCCTTCGCCTTGTAGGTCACCCGGTCGCCTACGGCTACGAGGCTCGCGCCTTCGTTGTCGCTCACTGTCCCGGGTATCGTCCTGCACCTGATCGTGCGCCCCTCCTCGTCCTCGACGATATAGGACGCACCGCCTGAACGGATGACTATCCCCGAATGCAATTCCTTCATCTGGTTCTTATTACCCTCAGAATACCTGTTATTAAAATCACCGTGACCGTAAGGCTTCTGGAAATCGTCGAATGCGTTTCGAGAACAAGGCCGCCGCCGGGGCAGGCCTGTGTATCCGCCCTTTTACAGGACCAACGGAGTAATCGAATCGCGCAACAGATTTTCAGAGGGTCCCTATCCAACGTCGGCAAGCGTCACCCTGTTCCTGAAATTGTTCCAGTAGTAGTCCCTGATCTTCGCATGGTCCGGATGCGCCAGGGTCTCGTCTTTCCTGACCAGATCGAAAGCTGCGGCACGAGCGGAGCGCATGATCTCCCCGTCGGTCTGGATGTCGGCTATCCGCAGCCCGCTGACTGCTCCCGACTGCTCCCTTCCGAGCATGTTTCCGGCCCCTCTCAGCTGCAGATCGATTTCAGAGAGGCGGAACCCGTCGGTGGTGGATTCGAGAGCGCGAAGCCGCTCTTCAGCATCACCGGCAAGCTTTGAATATACCAGAAAACAGGATGACCTGTGTACGCCGCGTCCGACCCGCCCCCTGAGCTGGTGAAGCTGGGAAATGCCGAACCGCTCGGCATGCTCGATCACCATCACCGTAGCGTTGGGCACGTCCACCCCGACTTCGATAACGGTCGTTCCGACGAGAATGTCGAGCTGACCGCTCCTGAAGGAGTCCATGACCGACTCTTTTTCAGCCGGAGGAAGCTGGCCGTGGATCAGCCCGAGCCGCAGGTCCGGAAATACATCCGCCCTCAGCTGTTCGAAACTTTCAGTCGCCGCCTTCAGGTCGATCTTCTCGGACTCCTCGACCAGCGGATAGACGATATAAGCCTGCCTTCCCTGACCGATCTCCGTACGAAGCACCTTGTACAGCGCAGCCTTGTCCTCCTCACGGCAGAGAGAGGTGCGTATGGGCGTGCGACCGGCAGGCATCTCGGTAATCACCGTCACGTCGAGGTCGCCGTAAGCCCCCATGGTGAGGGTCCTTGGGATCGGAGTGGCCGTCATGAGCAGCACGTGAGGGTTGTCCGCCTTGTCCTGGAGGGCCTTGCGCTGCATAACGCCGAACCGGTGCTGTTCGTCAATGACCACCAGGCCGAGCTTGCGGAACTTCACCTCGTCTTCGATGATGGCATGCGTACCGACTACGACGTCTATCTCTCCGCTGCCGATGGACTCAAGCACTGCCTGACGCGCTTTTTTCGCCTTCTTGCCGGTCAGGAGGGCGACCTTGAGCCCGAGAGGTTCAAGCGCCTGCTTCATGCTGACCGCATGCTGGAAGGCAAGAATTTCGGTCGGCGCCATGAAAGCCGCCTGCAGCCCGTTGTCTGCGGCAAGGGTCATGGCGAACTGGGCGACCAGAGTCTTGCCGGAACCGACGTCGCCCTGCAGCAACCGGTTCATCTGGCGGCCGCTTTTCAGGTCATGGTAGATCTCCCGTACTGCCTGTTTCTGGGCGCCGGTCATCGTGAACGGAAGCCGTTCGTGCAGGCTTGAGGTCTTCTGCCCGGAATGGTCGAAGCGGACGGCCATCCTGTGACGCTCCCCGGTGCGGCGCAGGGCGAAAAAGAGCTGCGAGAAGAACAGCTCATCCCATTTCATGCGGTATCTCGCCCTGTCGAGCTCCTCGGAGGATGTTGGAAAATGGATCTGACGATATGCCTCGTCCACTGGCATCAACCCGCCGGCGGCAATGATCTCCGCGCTGAGATGCTCGGCGATTCTCATCGGCTGGTCGCGAAACGCCCTGTGCACGATCGCCCGGATAGCGCCGGAGTTCAGCCCGGCCTGCTTCATGACTTCGGAGGTCGGATAGATCGGAATGATCGCGCCCGTTCGGAATAGTTCGTCGTCGCCCGGCCCCTCCTGCCGACCCTCCTGACCACGGCGGTCGAGCCGGTCGTAGTCCGGATGCTGCATCCCCGGCCGTCGGCCGAAAAAGGTGACACGTCCATGCACGGCAACCATATCGCCTTCCGCAATGCTCCTTGAAAAATAGTGGACACCGCGGAACCAGGTCAGTTCGAGCACGCCCGATCCGTCGCTCACCTGAGCCTTGAAGCGCGACCGTCCCCGGCCCTGGCTATCGAGACGGGCTTCTGTGATGGTGCCGACCACGGTGACGGTCTCCCCCTCATATAGCGCACCGATCTTCTTGATCCGTGTACGGTCAAGGTAACGGCGGGGAAAATAATCGTACAAATCGGCAATCGATCGGAGTCCGGCGTCAGCCAGTATGGCCGCCCTTTTCGGGCCGACTCCCTTGATGCCCTGCATTGATGAAAAAGGCGCCATTCCGATTTACGGTATCGACTTGGTTTTTAGAGGAAAAATCAGTTTATTTCAGGTCAATTGATAATTGTCCATCAGACAACGTAATTCCAAAGGTCATGAAACCAGAGATTCATCCAAAGTATACGAAAGTTACGGTCAACTGCGCGAACTGCGGCACCAGCTTTGAAACCCGTTCCACGAGAAATAACATCAAGGTCGACATCTGCAGCAACTGCCACCCGTACTACACCGGTAAGCAGGTACTCGTCGATACCGCCGGCCGCGTCGAACGCTTCAACAAGCGCTTCGCAAAGCCTGCAGCTGCAAAAACGAGCGCTGAGTAAGAGGTTGCCTGAATCAAACAATCTGAAACTGTTATGACTGTCAGGGACGTTATCCAGAAATTTGAGCCGCGAATGAAGAAAGCTATCGAGGCGTTCCAGCACGAAATAGCCTCGATCAGGACCGGCAAGGCCACAACGACGCTTCTCGACCGCGTCAAGGTTGAAGCGTACGGCCAGCAGATGCCTCTCAAACAGGTCGGAAATATCGGCGTGCTCGATGTTCACACCCTGAGCGTTCAGGTGTGGGACAAGTCCATGGTCTCGGCAACGGAGAAAGCGATCCGTGACGCCAACCTGGGACTCAACCCTGCCGCTGACGGCCAGACCATCCGCGTGAGCATTCCTCCACTGACCGAGGAGCGCCGCAAGGAGTATGTGAAGCTGACCAAGAAGTTCGGCGAGGATTCCAAAGTCTCGCTGCGCAACCTCCGTCGCGATCTGATCCATGAAATCGAAAAGCTGGAAAAGGATAAGCAGATCAACGAGGATGACCGCAACAAGGGTAAAAAAGATGCCGACGACCTGCTGCACAAGTACGAGAAGCAGATCGTAGAGCTCATCGCCCAGAAGGAAAAAGAGATCATGGCCGTCTGAACCAGGGTTCAACAGCCTTGC
>DATMYL010000114.1:0-15875 GCA_035560975.1 Chlorobaculum sp.
AAAGGGACATAAGGGTGAAGAGGAAATTCCGGGAGGAACACTCTTCAACATTTTAGTCCTTTAAGTCCCTTGAGTCCTTTTGGTCCCTTTCTTCAATTTTCTTCCTTTTCCTGCAAAAACAAAAAGACCGGCGCTTGGCCGGTCTTTTTGTTACTACGAAATTGGTTACTGTGCGTACAGGATCTCGAACTGTCCTACGCCGCCTTTGCAGACATGCTCGACCCAACGGGAGTATGCACCACCGCTCCAGCGATACTCTTCCAGGTTCTGCGAACGGAACTGGGGAGCTGCATAGCGAACTTTATAGCCTTTGGGAAGCACGACCTTGAGCTGTGCGTCGACGCGGAAATCGTTGAATTTGCCGACCATGCCGTGGTGAACCAGCGGAATGAGCGGGTGGTTGAGGATCCTGCGGAGACCGCCGCCTGCATCGACAGAAACGCCGGGGAATTCGCCGTCAACCTTGACTTCGATACCCTGTGAATCTGAACGGAAGCCAGCTTCGACAGATGCCGGCCTGGTGAGCTTGTCAGCCGGGAACAGTTCTGCCCAGCGGGAGATGGAGTCAACCATACCCGAACCGCCGTGAGAGAAACGCCATCTTGATACACCGATCGGGCCTTTTTCGCCGCTCTGGGTGCCGATGCTGTTGACCTCGATCCTCGAGATCCTCTGGCCGCCCTCGTTAAGTGCGGTGAATGCGGGGCCGATGAACCAGAAATCGCGGATCCAGTCGTTGAATGCACCGGTGCTCTGGACTGCTTTCACAGTGCCTTCCCAGGTGTCGATGAGGTCGTTGTTGTCGAGAGGTACTTTCATGAGGATGTCGTGGAACTGGCGACCCTGCATGTAGATCGGGTTCGGGACATTGCGGCGGACAGCGTCGGAACGGTAGTAGAACATGTTGACGACGGAGCCTTCGAAGGAGAACGAATGGCTGAAATCGCCTACGGAAACCGTGCCTTCACCTACGGAAATCCTTCTTTCCTTGGTCTCGTTGGCGATGTCGGCTTCGATGGTCAGTTTGTTCTTGGTGCTGTCGACGATCGACTCGATCACGGCCGAAATTCTGACAAAACCTTTTGCCGGGTCGAGAGGTTTGACATTCAGCTTGACATTGCAGTCGGCAGGAAGCAATGGGCTGGCAGGTGGCACATTTACCTTAGCCCGGGCTTTTACCTTTCCCCAGGAGCTGGAACCGCCTTCGAGAACGATTTCGTAATCGGAATGGGCGGTCGTCGTGTCAGTTGAGCCGAAAAGAGCCATAATTATTCTCCTTTTTCTGGTGGCGTTTAAAATGGTATTTTCAGGAAAAACACACGGTTGCTTCCTGTTAAATAACAGCTTGCAAGAACTTTAAAGAATAAATATTAATAAATAAAGGAAAATATGCCTCTTCCCGGCTTGTATCTCTATTCATCGCTCTCCTTCTGCATTATGCTCCATGAACGTCCAGGAACTACAGCCAGCAGTCTTTTCCGGTCAGAGAGGCTATTGATCGCATCATGAATAGAATGCTACAGGCATCCGTGCCCAATACTTTTGTCCGGTTTTTTCTGCCGCTGCTGAGCGGACTTCTTCTCGGCATCTCCTTTCCTACATGGCCTTCCGTCCATCTCGAACCTGTCGCATGGGTCGCTTTGGTGCCGCTCCTGCTCTCCCTGGAGAGTGAAGATCGGTTCGGATCTTTTTTCCTGAAAGTCTGGCCGTCGATGGCTTTGTTCTGCATCATCTCTCTCTGGTGGGTGTGCCTGGCGACCTTTGTCGGGGGTGTCCTCACCATCATTGCCCAGTCGCTTTTCTCGACGGTTCCCCTTATTGTGTTCTATCATCTGAGGAAACGGGCCGGATACCGTTTCGCACTTTTCTCGCTGCCGTTCGTCTGGACAGGCTGGGAGTGGGCATACATGCAGCAGGACCTCTCGCTGGGCTGGCTGACCCTCGGCAATTCCCAGGCAAATTTCCTCTGGATGGTCCAATATGCCGACATTACAGGAGTATGGGGCGTCAGTTTCTGGCTGCTTACGTTCAATGTGCTCGCGCTGCTTCTGATCAGGGGGCAGGAGCCTGTGACCAGGAAGCGTGTCGTCGCGATGTGCATGGTCGTCATGACGGCGGCACCGCTGCTCTATGCGCGGTACGCGTTCGATGATGCCGCACGGCGTGCCGTTGTGCCGACCGTCAGGGTGGCTGTCGTGCAGCCCGATATCGATCCCCATGAAAAATGGGGCGGTCTCGGCCCCGAGCGAACGATCTCACGTCTCTACAGCCTGACCGGGCAGTCGCTTGCAAACGATCGTCCCGAACTGATCGTGTGGCCGGAGACTGCCATACCGTTCTACATACTCAATCCCGGGAACGAGCTTTATATGGCATCGGTAAGGCGTATGGTCGAGCGGTGGAACACGCCTCTTCTGACCGGGTTCCCGGATCAGGAGCCTCTGGCTGCTGCGGCTGGATCAGGAGGAAATGCTGCTGCCGGCGTCGTTGATGGAGCCCAGGGGCGCTCTTTCGTGGCCTACAACTCATCCATGCTGCTTCAGCCTGGTGTCGGCCAACTGCAGATTTACCGGAAAATGAAGCTGGTGCCGTTCGGAGAGAGAGTTCCATACAGCGAATATATTCCATGGCTCGAACGGCTCAACTTTTCGCTCTCCGGCATAACCAGCTGGCAGAAAGGGGGGGAAGCGACCGTCATGGCTTTCAGGAACTCGAAAGGCGCTCCGGTCAGGCTGGCCAATATCATCTGTTATGAATCGATCTTTCCTGGGCTGGTATCGGAGTTTGTCAGGAGCGGCGCGCAGTTCCTCACACTGGTGACCAATGACGGTTGGTACGGCACCTCTTACGGTCCATGGCAGCATGCTTCCATCGGCAGGCTTCGGTGCATCGAGAACCGCAGGGCGATGGCCCGTTGCGCCAACACCGGTTTTACCCTCTTTTATGACTCCTGCGGGCGGAGCTATGCTGAAACGCCGTGGTGGCAGCTTTCGGTCCTGACAGCAGATGTAGCGCTCGAAAACCGCCTGAGCTTCTACACAAGATATCCCGACCTTTTGCCGAAAATCTGCCTTGGCATTGCAGGTCTGCTCGTTATGGTTTCCGCTGTAAAGGAAAAAAAGATTTGATGCGTCCGAGGCGTTAGCATGCCGCAGTATTCTTTCCTTCTGAACCCTTAAGTCCTTCTGGTCCTTTAAGTCTCTTTTGTCCTTTTTATTCTCAAAAAGCCAGTTGATTGAGCTGCCTTAAAGGTTGTATTCCTTGATTTTGCGGTAAAGCGTCCGCTCGTTGATACCGAGCGTCTGGGCGGTTTTGCGTTTGTTGCCGCCGAACTTCCTGAGTGCCGCGGCGATGCTGCGTTTTTCCATCTCTTCGAGTGGAACCGTCGGCTCTTCGCCAGGCGCAGGTTCAGAAACGGGTTCATCGGAAGGGTAGGGAGGCAGAAGCAGCGGTGAGGACGCATGGCGCGTCATGAGCACCTGCTGCAGCATCTGGCGGATTTCCCCGATCTCCTGCCTGAGCTGGATCAGGCTGCTGTAAATGAGGTTCAGCTCGTTTTTTTCCGTCCTTGCCGGATCGTGCACGAGGCTTTTGTGGCGGCTTCTCTGCAGAAGGTGCTTTTCGAGGATGTCGGGGGTGATTTTCTTGCCCCTTTCGAGGATGAGCAGAGACTCGATCAGGTTCCTGAGTTCACGGACGTTGCCCGGCCAGGGATAGCGAAGCATGAATTCGCCGGATTCAGGGCTGAATCCTTCGAACGCGATGGCGTGCTTGCATTCGAACTCGTGGACGAAGTGTTCAGCCAGGATCAGGATGTCGCTGCCGCGTTCCCTGAGAGGCGGGATCTGCAACTCGACGCTTCTGAGCCGGTAGTAAAGGTCTTCACGGAAATTCTTCTCGGCGACAGCCTGATGCAGGTTCCTGTTCGTGGCCGCGATGATCCTCGTGTCGGTTTTGATCGTTTCAGAGGCGCCTACTCTCTGGAACTGGCTGGTTTCGATAACGCGCAGCAGCTTGACCTGGGTTTCGAGGGGCATTTCCCCGATTTCGTCCAGGAAAATCGAGCCTTTGTCGGCGCTTTCGAAATAGCCTTTCCTTGCCTGCAGGGCACCGGTGAAGGAACCCTTCTCATGGCCGAACAGTTCTGACTCGATAATGCCTGATGGAATGGCTCCGCAGTTGACCGGAATGAAGTTTTTACCGGCTCGTCGGCTGTGTTCATGGATAAACCGTGCGAGCACCTCCTTTCCGGATCCGGTTTCACCTGTTATAAGCACCGTCACGTCGGTTACGGCGACCTGCTGCGCGAGTTCCCTGAGCTGAAGGATCGCGGGTGAGCGGCCGATGATGTCTATGCTCCGGCTCATGCCACGAGGGTCTCGAATAGAACGGGAAGTCTCGTCATGGCTGGATCGTTACTACGAAAGATTCTATAGGTAACGTCCTGGCGAAGGCTGCGGCCTCTTCCCTGGTGGCGAAGATATTTTTCAGCCGGACCTTGTAGATGCCGTTGATCTGCTGGACTGTCGCAGGAGCGCTTGCCGAGAGTTGTGATGCAAGCTGGTTCGCGTTGGCTACGCTGTCGAAGCTGCCGAACTGGAGGGTGAACCCGCTGGAAGCAGCAGTTTTTGCCGGCGCCGGTGCCTGTTGCCTGGCTGGAATCGTCGCCTGCTTTTCGGCCGGCGGGGTTTTGGTCGCTGCAGACTGAGTCGCCGATCGGGATGCTGAATCGGGTTTGCTCGCCGGCGCAGGGACGTTGGATGCTGCCGGTTTCGCGGAAGATGACGTTGTCGTGGCTGTTTTTGCTGACGCTGTTGGTCTGGATGCCGGTGCGGCGGACAACTTTCGTGCGGCAGAATCGGGCCTGCTCGCTGCCGGTGTCGGAGCCTGGTTCGCTGCTGTGGCTATCGGGGCCTGTCTCGAGGCAGGAGCAGATTTCGATTGGATCACAGAAGGGGCGGCTGTTGTGGCCACCGCTTTTTCGAAAGCGGCAAGCCGGGATCGGCTGATCGGGTCGATCAGGGGATCGGGATGTTCTGCAAGCTGTTTTTTGTAAAGGCTCGCAGCTTTCGGGCCGTCTTCCGACAGGAGCGCTTCCACGACGAGCTTTTCGGAAGGTTTTGTTATCTGGTGCCGGATTTTTTCCAGCAAATAAACCTTATCTTCCCTCACGTACTGCAGGATCTTTGATGCATGCGAGTAATCCGCTGCAACGGCAGTTGTTCTCTGGCCGGAAAAGAACAGGCAAGTAATGAGTAGAGTAAGAGTAAGCAGAGTTCGACGTGCCTGTTGCATGGTTCTGTGTGGCAATAGTTGGATAAGTGCAGACCGGTTACGGAGTTCTGCCGATTGGCCTTATAGTGAATATGGGAAATATTTTACGATAAAATCAATTGCTTTCTATGCGTCATCTATCGGTCAAAGCCTGTGCTAAAATCAATCTCGGCCTGCTTATTACCGGTCGTCGTCCTGACGGATACCATACACTCGAGACGGTGTTCGCCCCGATCGACTGGTTCGATACCCTCGATTTCACGCTTTCGGACGAGATCGGCATGGAGTGTACCAACCTGGATCTCCCTGTCGACGACACGAACCTGTGCATCCGTGCAGCCAAAGCCCTGCAGGACTATTCCGGCGTGAAGGCAGGCGTCACGATCAGGCTCGTCAAGCAGGTGCCATTCGGTGCAGGCCTGGGCGGCGGAAGCAGCGATGCGGCCGCGACCCTGAATGCCCTTACCCGTCTCTGGACGCTGGATGTTCCGTCGGCCGATCTGCACCGCCTTGCCGTAAAACTCGGCGCCGACGTGCCCTATTTCCTGGAAATGAAAGGCCTTGCCTATGCGGCGGGTATCGGCGAGGAGCTCGAAGACCTCTCCCTGGCGCTGCCGTATCATGTGGTGACCGTTTTCCCTGAGGTGCAGGTTCCCACAGCCTGGGCCTACAGGAATTTCTACCATCGCTTCGACCGTCAGGTCCCTGACCTGAAAACGCTCACAGCCCGCCTTTGCAACCATCGTGACACAAGCGTCCTCGACGTTTTCGACAACGATTTCGCGCCGGTGGTTTTCGACCATTACCCGGTCGTGCGAACGGTTCGCGACGGACTGCTCGACGCGGGGGCGCTGTTCGCTTCGCTGTCGGGAAGCGGTTCGGCCGTCTACGCGCTTTTTGACGACGGCGATGTTGCCGCAAAAGCTGCGGATGGGATGCGGGGCCTTTACAGGGTCAACGTGACACCGTCAGGTTTCAGGATGGAATGAGCCCCGGTACGTTCAACCCCGCCGCCTCGTTCCCAGCACTTCGTCCAGCTCGGCGGAGAAGAGCTTGAGGTCTTCGTCGAGGAAATGGGACGACTGGAGCCGCACCCTCTTGACCGTTGAAAAGTCGATCGTCGCATCGAGGCTGTGTTCGCTGAACATCGGAGCGGCCGCCACCACCGATCCGTCAGGGCCGGTGACCGATGAATTGCCCCAGTAGGTGAAGCTGTCCTCATTGCCGACCCGGTTGATGCAGGCGACATAGCAGCTGAACAGGAACGCATAGGTCCCGGCGATGGTCTGCCACTGCGAAACGATGGCCGGCGTACCCTGGCCGGGCGAAAGCCTCAGCGGGCTTGACATGAGCACCAGCAGTAGCTTCGCGCCCTGATGTGCCAGCAGGTATGGTACCGAAACGTGCCAGAAATCCTCGCAGATGGCCACGCCGATCTTGCCAAGCCTCCGGGAGGTGACGGTCGAGATCTGTTGACCTGCTGAAAAATAGCGCAGCTCCTCGAACATACCGTAGGTCGGCAGGTAGATTTTCCTGTGCACGCTTCTGCCCAGGCCGTCCTCGAACATGAACGCCGAGTTGTAAACGCCGTAATCGTCGCTGAGCTCGATTCCTCCGCAGACGATGCAGATCTCCCTGCTCAGCTCCCGGAGCGGGTCGAGCCTCCGGTCGTCTATGTGCATTGCCATGTCCTGTGCGGCATCCTGTACGTTGTATCCCGTCAGCGAAAGCTCGGGAAACGCGATTGCCTCCGCTCCATCCCGTATGGCCTGCTCGATCGCCGAGACGTGCCGGGCGAGGTTCTCTTCGAAGTTCGCTAGGGTGCAGTCGGCCTGGACTATTCTCAGTGTTGACTTCAGCATCGGTTTTAATGGTATGGGTAAAAGAAATAGAAAGTCAGGGATAGTGCCGCGAGGGCGATCATTCCGGAACTGATCTCCCGGCCCCTGCCGGTAAGCACCTTGATCAGCACCCAGCTGATGAACCCCATCGTGATGCCAACGCCGATATTGAAGGTGAACAGCATCATGACGATGGTCAGGAACGCCGGCATGAGCTCGGTGTAATCGCTGAAATCGATCCGGCCCGCCGACTCGATCATGAACATGCCGACCAGCACGAGCACCGGGCCGTAAGCCTGCGGCGGCACGATAGTCAGGATGGGGGAGAAGAAAAGGGCGAGGGTGAAGAAGCCTGCCACCACGAGTGCCGTGAACCCGGTCTTGCCTCCCTGCTCCATTCCGGAAGCCGATTCGATGAACACCCCGGCGGTGGTCGTGCCGAAAAGCGCAGCTGCTGTGGTCGAAAGGGCGTCCACCAGCATCGGCTTCTCGATCTCAGGCAGATTCCCGTCCTTGTCGAGCAGGCCGGCCCTTGCAGACAGTCCGATGAGTGTCCCCATCGTATCGACGAAATCCATGATCAGAACGCTGGTGATCACCCCGACGAACCCCCAGGTCAAGGCACCGGTGATGTCGACATGCATGAAGAGGGGCCCCATCGAAGGGGGAAGGCTGAACAAAGATGCCGGCACTTTGACCAGGCCGATCGTGAGCATTATGAGCGTGGTCGCGACCATGCCGACGAAGAGAGCTCCCGTAACCTTGCGGACGAGCAGTACGCAGGTCAGCACCAGGCCTGCCATGGCGCAGAGCGCGGGAATCGAAGAGAGGTTCGCCAGTTTGACCGGAGCGTCCGGCACTCCGAGCGCGATCACCCCCATGTCGTTCAGGCCGAGGAACGCCAGGAACAGCCCTATACCGGTCGCGAAGCTGTACTTGAGGTTCAGCGGGATGGCTTCGGCCAGCCATTTTCGAAGTCCGGTGACCGTGATCAGGGTGAACAGTACGCCGCTGACCAATATCGCGCCGAGAGCCGTCTGCCATGAGTAGCCGAGCGTCTTGACGACCGTATAGGCGATGAACGCGTTTTCTCCCATGTATGGCGCTACGGCGAACGGTCGTTTCGCATAGACGCCCATCAGCAGGGTGCCGAAGATCGAGGTCGCGATCGTGGCGGTCATCGAAGCGCCCCGGGGCATACCTGCGGCCTCCAGGATGGCCGGATTGACCACGATGATGTATGACAGAGTGAAAAAGGTGGTCAGTCCCGCGATGAACTCCTGGCGGTAGCTGGTATTGAGCCTCTCGAATTCGAAGTAGGTTCGCATAGGCGTCGATTCATAGGCAAGTTACTGTAATGATGAAAAATACGAATTATGCGACAGAATCTGCATTACCCGCCATGATCGGATCCCGCCGGGCGCCATCGGATCCGATGGCGCCCGGCGGGATCGAAAAGTGAAATATTTTGTTTTGAATTTTGCCGGTTCAGACGGAATGATTATATTGGACTAAATAAGTCCTAATTATTCGTTAATTAATAAGAACAAACCAATCAAGGGAGATAATCATGAGTGTTCTCGTAGGCCGTAAAGCCCCCGAATTCAACGTACCTGCCGTCGTAAACGGAAACACCTTCGTCGATTCCTGTTCGCTTTCAGATTACCGTGGAAAGTATGTCGTCCTGTTTTTCTATCCGCTCGATTTCACCTTTGTCTGCCCTACCGAGCTGCACGCATTCCAGGAAAAACTCGACGAATTCAAGAACAGGAACGTAGAGCTGATCGCCTGTTCGGTCGATTCCAAGTTTTCACACCTCGCATGGTTACAGACTCCGCGCAACAGGGGCGGCATCGAAGGCGTCACCTACACCATTCTTTCCGATATCAACAAAGACGTGACCAAAGCTTATGACGTCCTGGTCGAGGATGCCGGCATTTCATACCGCGGGCTGTTCCTCATCGACCGTGATGGCGTCGTGAAGTATCAGGTGGTCAACGACCTCGGGCTTGGCAGGAACGTCGACGAGGTGATCAGGATGGTCGATGCGCTTCAGTTCACCGAAGAGTTCGGCGAGGTTTGCCCGGCCAACTGGAACAAGGGCGACAAGGCCATGAAGCCGACCGGTGAGGGGTTGAAAGAGTATTTCAAGGATTGATTCCCGCTCCAGAAACAAGAAACCCCCGTGTTTGAGTTTCGACATGGGGGTTTGATTTCCGGGGAGCAAGGATCGGCCGTTGTTGTTTTGCGGTCGATCCTTGCTCCCCGGCTCTGTTTATCAATAGGCTTTGGCGAACACTACTTTCTGCGTTGACGGTTTGCCTGAGCGGATGCAGGTGCCGGGTTCGTCCATATTGTAACGTTCACGATAGTCTGCGTCGACAGGCAACACCCTGATAGTGGCTTTCGTCTCCTCCTTGATCATCGCTTCGGTTTCAGCCGTGCCGTCCCAGTGAGCGATCACGAAACCTTTCTCCACCAATTCCCTGAACTCGTCCCAGGTCGAAGCTTCCACGGTATTTTCCTGCCTGAACTGCAAAGCACGATCATAGAGGTTCTGCTGGATGTTGTTCAGGATCTCCTCGATGGCTTTCGGCAGCGTTTCATCGAGCGAAAGCTCGGTCTTTTCGAGGGTGTCGCGGCGGGCGGCGATGCACATTCCGTTCTCGATGTCCCTCGGCCCGAGCTCGATCCTGACCGGGATGCCCTGCAGTTCGTACTCGGCGAATTTCCATCCGGGAGAGTTCTGTTCGCTGTCGTCGACGAAGGTCGGGATGCCGTGCCGGTTCAAAGCCTTGGCGATGAAGTTGGCGTGAGCGACCACTTTTGCCTTGTCGCCCCTGAGGATCGGGATTATTACAACCTGGCGGGTGGCGAGTTTCGGGGGAAGCACCAGACCCTTGTCATCGGAGTGAGCCATGATCAGGGCTCCGATCAGGCGGGTCGAGACACCCCAGCTGGTCGCCCAGACATACTCCAGTACGCCCTCTTTGCTCTGGAACTGGCAGTCGAAAGCCTTGGCGAAGTTCTGGCCGAGGTTGTGCGATGTTCCCGCCTGCAGGGCCTTGCCGTCCTGCATCATCGCTTCGATGCAGTAGGTGGCTTCGGCTCCGGCGAATTTCTCGCTGTCGGTCTTTTTGCCGACGATCACCGGCATGGCCATGTACTCTTCAGCGAAGGTTCTGTAAACGTTGATCATCCGGATAACCTCCTCCTGGCTCTCCTCCGGGGTGGCGTGCGCCGTGTGTCCCTCCTGCCAGAGGAACTCGGTGGTGCGCAGGAAAAGCCTGGTGCGCATCTCCCAGCGGACGACGTTGGCCCACTGGTTGATCAGGATCGGAAGGTCCCGGTATGACTGGATCCATTTCTTGTAGGAAGACCAGATGATGGTCTCAGAAGTCGGCCTGACATAGAGCTTTTCGGCAAGTTCTTCGCCGCCGCCATGGGTGACCACGGCGCATTCGGGTGCGAAGCCTTCGATGTGTTCGGCCTCCTTGGCGATGAAACTTTCAGGGATGAAAAGGGGGAAATAGGCGTTGACGTGTCCGGTGGCCTTGAACATGCCGTCGAGCGCGGCCTGCATTTTCTCCCAGATTGCATATCCGTTGGGCCGGATGACCATGCAGCCCCGGACATCCGAATAATCGGCCAGTTTTGCCGACCGGACAAGGTCGATATACCATTGTGAATAGTCTTCCTGCCTCGAAGTGATTTTATCAGCCACGGTTACGCTCTTGAATTAAAGATTGATGGGGAAAGTCCGGAAAATATAGCTACTCACTTTTCAAAATCCTTCATTTTTTCCATAAGTGACTTAAGGCGCTCCTTCTGGCGGCTGTCGACCGCAGGTTGTCCGGGCTCGGTTTTCGCATAGCGGGCCGGTACGGCGAACCTGGAATCGGGAACCGGCTGAGCCGAAACGCCGGTGAGTTCCATGATGTAGAGGCCATTATCGTTTTTCTGGACTATCCGGACCGGGAATCCTTCGATGCCGTTCTTTTCGAGTGTCCTGGCCAGGGCGGTATTCGACAGTCTCGGGTTCTGGGATTGGAGGAGCCTGAAGGTCGAAAAGTCAGCCAGCCCCTTCGACATCCAGAGGTCGAGCTTTTCAGTTTTGCTTGTGAGCTGGACATGTTCGCACTGGTATCCCTTGAGCGTTTCGGTTCCGATCCGGCTGAAGCGATAATTGCTGTCAAAATCGAGCAATGTGGCGTTTTCTGCTGCCGTCCTCAGGTTGACGATGCTCCACGTTCTGTTCCGGTGGTTGACGATCGTCGCCTCGTCCGGTTTGGAACTTCTGGTGATGACTGTGGTCTGGAGCGGTTCGGGAATCTTGTCGACCGTCATGGCCATGTCCATGCGCTGGTTTTTCCTGCCGAACAGGTAGGTGATGTCGGCCTTTCCGTTGGGCATGGTGAGCTTCATGTTCATCTGCCCTGTGAACGCGGCAGGAGCTTTGGCGGGAGTGGCCAGCATAATGAACATCAGTGCGGCCGTAATGAGGTACAGTTTTTTCATGGGTTTCTGTCGGGGCTTATCGGGTGTCGGGGGATCATAGTGTATCGTCGTCTGTTCAAGCTAAGGAAATATCGAAAAAGAACTTCCCTGATGTGACGTTTTTTCCTTTCCGGACAGGTGCGGCGATGGAGGAAAAGGTCGTATTTTAGGCGAGCGCATAAAGAGCAATGAACGTAACATTTACCTATGGCTGACAAAGAGTGGAGCGTCGTCGATCTCCTGAAGACCACGATAGCTTTTTTTACGGACCGGAAGATCGATGAGCCGCGCCTGTCCGGCGAACTGTTGCTCTGCCACGTGCTCGGCATGGAGCGTATGCAATTGTACCTCAATCATGACAGGCCGGTTTCCGCAGCGGAACTGGAGACGTTTCGCGAGTGCACCCGCCAGCGGATCAAGGGGCGGCCTGTGCAGTATATCGCAGGTGAGGCCTTTTTTTACGGCTACCGGTTCTCGGTCGACGAACGGGTGCTGATCCCCCGGCCGGAGACTGAACTCGTCCTCGAACACGGTATGGAGCGCCTCGCGGCAAGCGCGCTTGCTTCCGGGAAGGAACTATCAATTCTCGACATCGGTACCGGCAGCGGCTGCATCGCCGTGACGCTGGCCCACAGGCTTTCAGCAGCGAGCCTGACGGCCGTCGATATTTCGAAAGATGCGTTGAGTGTGGCCGGGCGCAACGCAGAAACCCACGGCGTGGCCGATCGCATACGTTTCCTTCGGGCAGATGCGCTCGACGCCTCCTTAGTCGATGCGGTCGGGGGACCTTTCGACATGGTCATCTCCAACCCGCCATACATCCCGGATTCCGAATGGGCGAGCCTGCAGGACGAGGTCAGGCTCTACGAGCCGCGGCTGGCGTTGGTCGCAAATGAAGGGTTCGAGTATTACAGCAGCATTGTCGCGATGGCTCCCCAGCTGGTCCGTAAGGGCGGGGTGCTCTGTTTCGAACTTCATGCCGACGGCGCGGATGGTGTCAGGAGCATGCTCGGATCCGGCTTCAGTGATATTCAGGTCGTCAAGGATTACGGAGGACTTGACCGGGCGTTGTCCTGCATCGTCGGTTGAGCGCCCCGGAAGCGGAGTTCTGCGGTTCAATCACTTTTATGTATATTATCTGCCGTCGATAAGGGGTGCGGCCCGATAGTTCGTTCGACTGATTGGTGCCGGAACGCTTATGGCAACTATCGGATGTCCTCTGTTGTTGAGACATGAGCAACTGTAGGGCCGCGCGGAATAATGAACCGTTGAGTTTAACCCGGTCTGTCCTCCGTGTCGTTTCAGTTCAAGTACATGTTATTACCTGATGATTTATCGTGATTTGACCCTGCGGGAGCGGCAGGTTCTCGGCATCATCATACAGTCCTATGTCGTTTCTGCGACGCCGGTCGGCTCACGCACCATAGCACGCAATTACAATCTCGGCCTGTCGGACGCCACCATTCGCAACGTGATGGCCGACCTCGAGGCGGACGGGTTCATCAGCCAGCCCCATACCTCCGCCGGCAGGGTTCCGACCGACAAGGGATACCGTTACTACGTCGATCTGATCATGAACGTCAGCAGGATCGACGATGATGAGAAAAAGATGATCGATGCCAATATCGGACAGCTCGGAACCGAACTGAAGGGAACATCTGCCGACGTGCTGGGCACAGCCGCCAGGGTTCTTGGCAGCATTTCGAGGCAGCTCGGAGTGGTGCTTCCTCCCAGGCTATCAAATGCCGTATTCGAACGGCTCGACATCGTGCTGCTGAGCTCGACCAGGATCATGGTCGTCATAGCTATCCAGTCGCTGTTCGTCAAAACGATTGTCATGGAGTTGACCGCCGAAATATCCCGGCAGAAGATCGACGCCGTCGTCGATATCCTGAACGAGCGTCTTTCGGGGCTCACGCTCGACGAAATACGCAGTTCGATCGCCCGTCGGCTCTCCGACTGCAAGGGTGAGAAGGGCCTCATGAACAGCATCGTCGGAGCGGCTGACATGCTTTTCGACGAGTCTTCGATTCTGGAGCGGCTCTATGTTTCTGGTACCGAATACATTGTCGATCAGCCGGAGTTCAAGCAGCCTCAGAAAGTCCGTGACATCATCACCATGATCGAGGACAAGTTCGGTATGGCTAAACTCGTAGACGATGTCGGTACCTCCCATATCATTTCGGGGCACGACCGCGAGGTCGTGATCAGCATAGGCAAGGAAAACCGGGCAGGGACGGCGGCCGATCTTACGATTGTCTCGTCTCCCTACTATGCCGGGCAGATGGTCGGCAAGATCGGGATCCTCGGCCCGAAACGGATGGATTACGAACACGCCGTGCGCGTGGTGAACTACATGGCAGGCTGCCTTTCAGCGGCCCTGTCGGACAACAACTAAATATCAACGACTGCTTTTGAACCATGACAAAGAAAGAATCGCATCACCAGGAAGAGATACACGAAAAGCTGAAAGCAGAGAATGCCGGAATACCGCCGGAAGAGCAGGCATCAGAAGAACCGGCGTCAATACCGTCTGCGACTGACGCCGACATTGACGCAGAAATCGAAGCACTCAACGGGCAGGTCGAGAAGCTGAAGGGGGAGTTGCTTCGCCGTGCTGCCGAGTTCGAGAACTTCAGGAAGCAGAAAGAGAGGGAAGCCGCTCTCTCTGCCTCACGGACTCTGGAAAACAATGTGCGCGATCTTCTGCCTATGCTCGACGACCTGAAGCGCCTCATGCACCACATTCCAGCTGAATTGCTGGCTATGGCTGAAGCCAGGCCGTTTACCGAAGGTGTGGAGCTCATCAGGAAAAACTTCTGCACCTGGCTCGAAAACAAAGGGGTCAGGGAAATTGAATCCAAAGGCAAGACGCTCGACGTCAATTTCCATGAGGCCATTACCCAGATCGATGCACCGGGCGCTGAACCCGATACCATCGTCGAGGAGTACCAGACAGGATATACGATAGGCGACAGGGTGATCCGGCACGCCAAGGTCATCGTCGCCAGGTAAGCAGTAAAGAATTAACGACTATAGAATTCAGAGAAACACGATGAAGAGAGATTACTACGAAGTTCTTGGTGTCGGCCGTTCTGCCGACAAGGACGAAATAAAGAAGGCCTACAGGAAAATGGCCCTGAAATACCATCCCGACAAGAACCCCGACAACAAGGATGCAGAGGAGCATTTCAAGGAGGTCAACGAAGCCTATGAGGTGTTGAGTAACGACGACAAGCGTCGCCGTTACGACCAGTTCGGCCATGCCGGTGTAGGCTCTTCTGCTGCTTCTTCAGGCGGACAGCCCGGAGCAGGGTACGGCGATTTCAGTGATATTTTCAGCGCCTTCAACGATATGTTCGGAGGCGGAGCCGGCGGTGGCGGACGGACAAGGGGCGGCGGAGCGCCGTTCGGGTTCGAAGATGTGTTCAGTGGCGGATTTTCCGGAGGTGGCCGTCGGGGCCGTGCTTCGGCCGGCATACACGGTACCGACCTTAAGATCCGTCTCAAGCTTACACTCGAAGAGATTGCGAAAGGTGTCGAAAAGACCCTCAAGATCAAAAAGCAGATCGCCTGCCAGGAGTGCGGCGGCAGCGGTTCCAAATCCGGCAAGGCAGAGACCTGCCAGACCTGCCATGGAACCGGCGAGGTCCGCCAGGCATCCAAGACCATGTTCGGCCAGTTCGTCAACATCGCGCCCTGCCCGACCTGCGGCGGCGAAGGCCATGTGGTCAAGGACCGCTGCACCTCATGCTATGGCGAGGGGATCAAGCAGGGTGAGGTGACCGTCAAGATCAACGTCCCGGCAGGGGTGCAGGACGGCAACTACCTGACTCTCAGAGGGCAGGGCAACGCAGGCCCGAGAGGCGGTGCCAGCGGCGATCTTATCGTGGTGCTGGAGGAGATTTCGCACGAACTGTTCAAGCGCAACGGCGACGACATCATTTATGATCTCGCGGTCGGATTCCCCGACCTGGTTCTGGGGACCAAGATCGACGTCCCGACGCTCGAGGGTCATATCAAGCTGACCATTCCGCCGGCGACCCAGCCCAACACCATGCTCCGCATCGCGGGCAAGGGAATCGGCCACCTGAAGGGAGGCGGCTTCGGCGATCAGTATGTCAGGGTGAACGTGTTCGTGCCGAAAGAGGTCTCCGGCAAAGACAAGGAGATGCTCAAGGAGTTGAAGAAATCCCCTGAAATCACCCCGGTCGTCGGCGATTCCGACAGCGAAAAGAGCTTCTTTGAAAGGGCGAAGGATAT
>DATMYL010000115.1:0-10865 GCA_035560975.1 Chlorobaculum sp.
AAGATCATAGCATTGTAGATCTTTGAGTCCCCACATCGGGTTAATGAGTATCGATAAATCCAGGAGCCCTTGACCGGGTTTTGCCTGTCTTCAGGGAAATCGATCGGCGTAAGCAAAAGCAAACTGATCGGATGCACGACAAATTTGTCTGCGCAATCCATTTTCAGCCCTGATTTCCGGTACTGCTCGACTCCGAGCGGATAAATCACATTTGCCAACTGGAGGGAACCGACATAATCCAGAAACCGTTGACTTTTCGGTACATCCTTATTACTGTTCAGGACCACAGCAGATGCTTCTCTGGCAAGAAGCAGCAACAGCACGACGATCACTGCCGAGAAGATTGGGATTAATCTTCGTATGGAAAATCTCATTGTCGATGATTTTTCTGAATTCGAGCCACTTATGCCAATCCGCTGAAACGGGCTTGCCGAAATGAAAAAGCTGAAAACCGGCAACGACGACTTGCTATCCAGATCTATAGATTTGCCTGAGAACTTGCTGGCCTGTCCGTCAAAACCCATAATGGACCCACCTTTTTCATATCCCTCGATGTCCCTGAGCGCTGACTCTGCCACAGGCATTAATACAGGGTCTTCAGTGTAAAACTGCCCGGCATGGCAATCGGCAAAATAGCGCAGCCGGAAATAGGGCAACGACCAGAGACCTGAGACCTGAGCCTCAGACAGGAGCGAGCCAACAGTCGGACCATGATTGTAATCAGCGCTTAAATACCATCCTATAAGTCACTTATCTGTACAAGTCAGGGATCTTGTTAACTCAGTTCACATGCATCGAGAATGTCGTACCGCGCCCATCAGCATCCGGAATGAACTGGATCGGGACTTCGACCGGTTTGCCGGAAACTTTGAATGTCCAAACTTCGGACCAGACTTTTTTGAACACTTTTCCATTCTCTTCAACATCATGAGGAGGTTCATCAATACGCATATCGAAAACCTCAATATCCCTGGCCTCCTTTGAGCCGCTTCTGAACCTTGCCGTTGACATGGCCATGGGCATCGTGTCATAAATGAGTTTCGGATTCGCAGCACTCGTTCCCGGATAGTATGAACGCGCTAATGGAGTTCCGCCGGCCTCATCGGCATAGAACATTACGTTATAGGCCTTTTCTTCCCCGCATCGAGTCAGTGTGTAACGGAAAGTCCAGGCACCCTTAACCGGGTTTTGACGCTTCTCGGGAAAATCGATCGGCGATACCAGAGCCATACCTATCGGCTTTACGTTATACCGGCTCGCGCAACCCTGTTGGAGGCCGAATTTCCGGTCCTGCTCGACGCCGAGCCGGTACATGACCTCGAACATCTGGCGGGAGTAGAAATAATCGGCCAACTTTTTATGCTTATCAACATCCGCACTGCTGTTCAGGACCACAGCAGATGCCTGCCCTGCATGAAGCATCGACAGCGCTACGATCACTGCCAAAAAGAGTCGGGAAAATCTTCGTATGGTGATTCTCATCGTTGATAAAACTTCTGAATTCGAGCTACTCATGCAAACGAACTGATTCCTCTTGATCGGAACGCTCACTGCATCATTTTACCACAATTCTACACATATTATACATACTTTATACTCTTTTTCATCAATAAGATCGCTTTATAAAAAAACTGAGGAACAAAAATCAGCTCATGAGCGGGTTGTCTAAATGAAAAAAGCTCAAGGTGTCCGTGCTGGCGCATCGGATGACTTGAGCTTTTTCTGTACTACGGAACGGGTTCGTAAACCCTGGCGGTGCTTAGGAGTGGCCGCCGGCCACGATGCGTATCATCTTGATGTTCAGGATGACGAACCTGATGAGCTGCCATGGGAGGAACTTCCGCCAGAACAGCGTGGTTGCATCCGGCACCGGAGGATAGGCTTCGTCGTAATACGCCTTGATTTTATTGCTGCCCATTGGTCGTGAGTTTTGACGTTGTGATCAATTTACTGTTTCCATCTCTGATTAATCGTCTTGCGCAATTCCAAGATGTCGAGTCGCGCAAAAGATCAGCCTCTACTCCGGGATCAGCCACCAGAAGGGATATCCCTTGGCCTTGTGAAAGAACAGGTAGTGAAGGATGACCTTCAGCCAGTGGCCGGCAAGACCGGCTTCGCCAACAGAGTAATTCATGTCGCGGCCCCATTCGGGATATTTGTCCCAATCGGGTACGACCGGGAAAAGGGTCATCGAGGCGCCGAGTCCGTCGAACGATCCGAAGCCCGCCGACACGATGCATGCTGCACCCATTCGGCTCATCGAGGCTTTGTGGTGATGCTCGTTGTGGCCGCCAAGGATCTGCTCTGCGATGTTGAGCGCTACGATTTTTCCCATAACCCCGGAAGGCATGCCGGTGCGTGGAGGCGTCGGGAAGATCTGGCGACCGTTCGGGCTCGACATGGGTTTGGAGATCGGATGAGGCGGCGCGAAGGCGATGCCTGCAGCGTAAATGTTTTTATAGAGCGGGTTCTGGTAGATCGACGGCCAGTCGTTGGCCGACCACTCGTCGAAGGGTTTTGCCGTATAGTCGGCATCGACCTTCATGAACTTGTTCGGGGCGAACATCTTGTCGGTGATGTCATTTCCGGTTTTGTCGAATGCAGTCATGCCGACGCCCGAGAACGACGGGATGAGCATCGAGAAATCGAACTCCTGCGTCAGCATTTCGCCGTCGAGTGTTTCGTAATATGCGATTCCGGGCTCCACCTTGTAGACGCCTGCCCTGCGAATCCAGTTGATGCCGTATTCGGCCAGCAACGATTCTGTGAAAACCTTGGTAGGGGTAATGTAGCCGCCCCGCTTGACGAACGCGCCGCCCATGCCGAAGTCACCCAGTTCGTACTCGTTAGAGATCCAGGTGATCTGCGCCATCTTGCTCAGTCCGCGCCTCGAAATTTCGTATGCGACGTTCAGTATATACTCGAATGCTGCTCCCTGGCAGGTCGCCATGGCGTGACCGGTACCGATGAGGATGCGCTGCTTCTGGCCTGCCTGCATTTTTTTAATGCTCTCCTGCAGGTTCTCCCAGGCGTGCGCGGCATGACTGTAAGTGCAGACAGAGAAGGTGTTCTTGTCGGGACCGAGTCCTTCGGTGGCCTCGAAGTTAAGCTTCGGGCCTGTGGCGTTGACGAGGAAGTCATAATTGACATACTCGGTCTGCCCGGCTTTCTCACCGGCGGTGTACTCGACCGTGACGTACTGCTCGTCAGGATGGATTTCGAGGGCTTTCGCCTGTTTGAAAACGATACCCCAGCGGTCATAGACCTTTTTCAGTTCGAATCGAACCTGGTCGATGGTCATCTGTCCGACGCCGACCCAGATGTTCGACGGGATCCACTGGTAATAGCTGTTCGGAGAGACGACGACGACCTCGTGATGCTTGCCGAGCTTCTTCTTGAGAAACGAGGCGCATGTATGGCCGGCGACGCCGGCCCCTAATACGACGACCTTTGCCATATACAGTCAAGGGTTTCGATTGTTGATAAATGCGCTTCTTCGTGCCGGGTGCATCACCTCGAAATGCTCCCGACGGAAGGGGGCCGGCAGGGGAGAACTGATTGATACTGAATGACAACGTGAAGGCATGACCTGGTTCTACAGCAACACAGCGGGGACTTCGGTCAGTAGTCCCGTATTGGCTTCAATGAAAATAATGCTGGTAAGCGGAGTGGATGAACTCCGGCTGAATTATAAGCATACGCTCATAATAAAACAAGATGCCGGGGAATATTTAACGCAAAAAAGCGCTGATTGAGAAGGATGGAGGACAACGAGGCCGCGGCTGAATTATCAGGTCGCCGGAACGGTTACGATTGTTACCCCTTTGCGCATTGCACACCAGATGCAACCCTCCCCCGTCGGAGACGTCATGAGAAACATAGTATTCACTGGTAAGGGCGGTGTAGGCAAGACATCCATAGCAGCGGCAACGGCCGTCAGGGCTGCTGAAATGGGATACAGGACGCTGGTCATCTCGACGGATCCCGCACACAGCCTCGGCGACTCTTTCGATATCGAACTCGGCCCGTCGCCGGTAAAGATCGCCGACAACCTGTTCGGCCAGGAGATCAGCGCCTACGGCGACCTGACGCTCAACTGGGAGATCGTCCGCGAGCATTTCGCCCATCTCATGGAGGCACAGGGCATCCACGGCATCTACGTCGAGGAGATGGGGGTGCTGCCGGGCATGGAGGAGCTCTTCTCGCTCTCCTACATCAAGCGCTACAACGAGTCGAACGAGTACGACCTGCTGGTGGTTGACTGCGCGCCGACCGGCGAGACCCTGCGGCTCCTCTCCATTCCGGAGACCTTCGGCTGGATTCTCAAGCTCATGCGCAACATGGAGAAGTATGTGGTCAAGCCGGTGATCCGCCCGCTCTCCAGACGGATAAGCCGACTTCAGGATTACGTCCCTGAAGTTGAGGTGTACGAGCAGGTCGATCACCTGTTTTCTTCGGTCGAGGGAATCATCGAGCTGCTCTCCGACGGATCGAAAACCACCGTGCGGCTCGTCATGAATCCCGAAAAGATGGTGATCAAGGAGTCGATGAGGGCGCTCACCTACCTGAACCTCTATGGCATTACGGTGGATCAGATCGTCGTCAACCGGGTTTACATGGACGATGTCGACGGGCAGTACTTCGTCGGCTGGAAGGAGATCCAGAAAAAATACCTTGAGGAGATCGAAACCGCATTCGCCCCGATCCCGATCACCAGGGTGCCGCTTTTCAAATCGGAAGTGCTCGGCATCGACATGCTCAGAGAGGTCGGCAAAACGGTGTACGGCGACAAAAACCCGCTCGACATCTTCTATAAAGAGGAGCATGTGGAGATCAGCAAGGTCGGCGAGGGGCACTATGTGATGAAACTTCGCCTGCCGTTCGTGTTCGACAACAAGATGGAGGCGAACGTCACGCAGGTCGGCGATTCGCTGACCGTCAGGATCGGAAATTACCAGAAAGGGGTAGTCCTGCCGGCCTTCCTCGCCGGCATGAGGGTCGCCCATGCCGGTTACGAAGAGAAGTGGCTCGCCATCGAGTTCAGGAAAAAAGAGGCTGTGGCGACAGCGTCATGAGGGAGGAAAAAGTCGGCCGATCTTTTCAAAATCGGGGCTTTTTTTCAGGTCTTTCGGGGTGACGAAGTTCGGATCGGCCTCCATTGCCCTCAGGAGGAGATCGTCGCGTGTCTCCATGTGTTTTGCACTTGCGAAGAGGTCATAGAATTCTGCGACGAGCCTGTCGGCATCCTTGATTGCTTCACCCGGCTGCACGGGCGGGTGCTGTGTCTCGATTTTCGCACGGATGTCGACGCCACTGATCCGCGGGTGGTACTCCTGTCCCGCGTCGTCAAAGCAGCGGTAAACCAGCTCTGAGCAGGCCATGGGCTCCTTCCCTCCGTCAACCATCCTGACGAGCAGTGCTGCGGCCCGGTCGAGCGCCCATCGTAGGAACGGAAGCGGAAGACGTCGCGTCGTACAGAGAATCGCCAGCAGCACCACCTCCTCGCAGGCGAACCGGTCACCTTCGTCCACATATCGTTTGATCATCTCAAGAACGGGTTCGGCAGGAAGCTCTGGGGACCCGATGAGGACGCCATCCTTCCTGAGCCTCCAGACGTCGGCATAAAGGGTGTCCTTCATCGTGGTTTTCAGCGTCCTCCTCCGGACCCCTTCCGGGATGGCCTCGACGACCATCTTGCCGTCGAAGATAGAGGCGTGGCTGTACTCCGAACCGTCGAACCACTGGATGAGCTGCGCAACCGTCGATCCTCCGTGGTGAAGCAGCACGTCGCACGGCATCAGCTCACTGCTGTCGATATCTCTGTCCATGGAATTCCTCCTTCTTGTTTCATGAAGCCGGGAGCTTCACGTGTTGCTTGAAAGAAGGGGGAGTAAAGGGTATAACTGTAATGTACGGAGCGTTTCCGTAACCTGAAAAGAGGGATAAGGGCCCCAAAATGCCGGATTCGCTTTTTATCGCTCCGTTCAGAAGGAAAAATTTATGATCTTTGGGAATAAATAAGTTTAAAACCTCGCATGAATCGTCAACTCCTGCTTGGTGCGGAGGCTGTTGCGCAAGGCGCGATCGATGCCGGACTGTCCGGCGTCTATGCCTATCCAGGCACCCCTTCCACCGAAATTACCGAATACATCCAGCGATCGAAGGAGGCCCGCGAACACGGGATCCGCTCCTCCTGGTCGACCAACGAAAAGACCGCATACGAAGCCGCGCTCGGCATGTCGTACGCCGGAAAGCGCAGCCTCGTGTGCATGAAGCATGTGGGACTTAACGTCGCGGCAGACGCTTTCATAAACTCGGCAATTACCGGCGTTAACGGAGGCCTGGTGCTCGCCGTGGCCGACGACCCGTCGATGCACTCGTCGCAGAACGAGCAGGACAGCCGCGTCTACGGAAAGTTCGCCATGGTGCCGGTGCTCGAACCGGCATCGCAGCAGGAGCTCTACGATGCGATGTTCCACGCCTTCGAGCTGTCGGAATCTGTCCGGCTTCCGGTCGTCGTGCGGATGACGACGCGCCTCTCGCACTCGCGAGCCGGCGTCGAGAGACAGGCGACGCTCGAACAGAACCCGCTTTATGCCGAGTACGCGCCGGAGCGGTTCGTGCTCATGCCGCACAACGCAAGGCGCCAGTACCAGCACCTGCTCGGACTCCAGCCGATGCTCGAAGAGCTGTCTGAATCGTCGTTCCTGAACCAGCCCGTCGAAGGCCACGGCCCTGTCGGCGTCATCGCCTTCGGAATCGGGTTCAATTATGTGATGGAGGCGAAGCTTGCCCACGGTATCGACTGCCGTGTGTTGAAAATCGGCCAGTACCCCCTTCCGAGAGCCCAGGTGAACGAGCTCTTCGAGGCTTGTGAGACCGTGGTGGTCGTCGAGGAGGGATATCCGGTCTACGAGGAGCTTTTCAGGGGCTATTTCGGGTCATCGAAGATCAGGGGCAGAATGGACGGAGCCCTGCCGCGGGCTGGCGAGCTCACGACCGACCTGGTTGCCGCAGCGCTCGGCGCAGCAGCACCGGCCTCGACTGCCGTACCTGGCATCGTCGTCAACCGCCCGCCTGAGCTCTGCAAGGGGTGCGGTCACCGTGACATGTTCGACGCGATCAACATCGTCATGCAGGAGAACGAGGAACACCACGTCTTTTCGGACATCGGCTGTTACACGCTCGGCGCCTTGCCGCCATACAACGCGATCCACACATGCGTCGACATGGGGGCGTCGATCACCATGGCCAAAGGCGCGGCAGATGCCGGGCTCAGGCCTGCCGTGGCTGTCCTTGGCGACTCGACGTTCGCCCATTCCGGCATGACCGGGCTGCTCGACGCGGTCAACGACCGCTCGCCAGTGACGGTCATCATCGCCGACAACGACACGACGGCCATGACCGGGGGCCAGCATTCGTCTGCTTCGGGATCGAAGATTATCGATATCTGCCGCGGACTCGGCGTCGATGAAAAGCACATCAGAACCTTCGTCCCTCTGAAAAAAAACTTGCAGGAGAACATCACCATCCTTCGAGAGGAGTTCGCATATGAGGGAGTATCGGTCGTGATCGCTTGTCGGGAGTGCATCGAGTCGGCCGCAAAGAAAAAACGCCGCGCCGCGGCAACAGGGCAGTAACCGCACATGCAGAAAAATATCATTCTCGCCGGAGTAGGCGGCCAGGGAATCCTCAGCATCGCCGCAGTCATCGACTGGGCGGCACTCAACGGGGGACTCGAAATCCGGCAGGCCGAAGTGCACGGCATGAGCCAGCGTGGTGGTGCAGTACAGTCGCACCTCCGCATCGCCGACCATGAACTCTACGCGGACCTGATCGCTCTCGGCACGGCAGACCTCATCCTGTCGGTCGAACCGCTCGAAGCCCTTCGCTACCTGCCATATCTCGCACCGGGCGGCAGGGTGGTCACATCGCTGGAACCGTTCGTCAATATGCCCGGGTACCCTTCTATGGATGAGATTCTTGCAGAACTCGGCAAAACCGATCGCCCTGTGCTGGTGCATTCCGCCGAACTGGCTCGGGAGGCCGGAAGCGCAAGGGCCTCGAACATGGTGATGCTCGGAGCCGCGGCGCGGTTCACCGGCATTGAACCCGAACGTCTCGAAGAGGCCATCGAGGCTCTTTTCAGGGCGAAAGGAGAGGAAATCGTCGATATCAATATCAGGGCGTTCCGTATGGGACAGCAGCTTTCTAACTCTTAACTCACCATTCATGATCTGGAACGAGCATCACGAGTGTATGGATCGCGAACATCTGGCTGCATTACAGGGCCAGCGTCTGCGGGACATGGTGGAACGGATCTACTTCAACGTCCCGTTCTACAGGAACAAACTGCAGGAGATGGGCATCGAGCCCGGCGATATCCGCACGGTCGACGACCTGAAAAAGCTGCCGTTCACCACCAAGCAGGATCTGCGTGACAACTACCCGTTCGGGCTGTTCGCCGTCCCGCAGCAGGATGTCGTGCGTTTCCACGCATCCAGCGGCACCACAGGCAAATCGACCGTTGTCGGCTACACCCATAACGACATCATGATGTGGGCCGAAGTGGTCGCCCGCTCGCTCACCATGGCCGGCATCACGAAAAACGACATCGTCCAGGTTGCCTATGGATACGGACTTTTCACCGGCGGCCTCGGCGTGCATTACGGAGCCGAAAAAGTCGGCGCATCGGTCATCCCGATCTCCGGAGGCAACACAAAAAAGCAGTTGCAGCTCATGGAGGATTTCGGCTCGACGGCCATTGCCTGCACCCCTTCGTATGCGGCATTTCTCGGAGAAGCGCTCGTCGAGGAGAAGATCGACCGCTCCAAAATCAAGCTCAAGGCAGGCGTCTTCGGAGCCGAGCCCTGGACCGAGGAGATGCGAACCGAGATCGAACGGCTACTCGGCATCAAGGCCTACGACATCTACGGACTCTCCGAAGTGATCGGGCCCGGCGTCTCGATGGAGTGCTCCTGCCAGAAGGGCATGCACGTCTTCGAGGACCATTTCATCCCCGAGATCATCGACCCGGAAACCTGTGAAGTGCTGCCCTATGGGACGCTCGGCGAGCTTGTATTCACCACGGTCACCAAGGAGGCACTGCCGCTCCTGCGCTACCGCACGCGCGACCTTACGCGCCTGCACGCCGACAGGTGCGAATGCGGGCGCACGCTCGTACGCATGGAAAAATGCGTGGGACGCTCCGACGACATGCTCATCATCCGCGGCGTGAACGTCTTCCCGTCGCAGGTCGAATCGGTACTGCTCGAAATGAGCGAAACCCGTCCGCACTACCTGCTCGTGGTGGATCGCGAAAACAATCTCGACACCCTCGAAATCCAGGTCGAGGTCGAGGACCAGTTCTTCTCCGACGAAGTCAAGGAACTCGAAGGGCTGCGCAAGCGCATCCAGTCGAACCTGGCAAGCACGCTCGGCCTGCACGCCGCCGTCAGGCTGGTGGAGCCGGGCAAGATCGAACGCAGCATGGGCAAGGCACAGAGGGTCGTAGACAATCGCAAACTCAAATAAGCGGAGGCATCATGATCATCAAGCAACTCTCGGTGTTTCTCGAAAACAGGGCCGGCCGCCTCACCGAACTGACAGGAATCCTCGCGGACAATGACATCAACATCTCGGCCTTCAGCATCGCGGATACGGCCGACTTCGGCATCCTGCGCATGATCGCAGGCAAGCCGGAACTGGCCGAAAAGGTGCTCAAGGAGAACGGGTTCGCCGTAAAAATGACCGACGTCATCTGCATGATCGTGCCTCACAAACCGGGCGGACTGCACAAGTCGCTCCAGATCCTGTCGGACAACGGCATCTCGATCGACTACATGTACGCATTCGCGACTTCGGACGACCGGGCGACCGTGGTCATCAGGACCGATGAAACAAAGAAAGCCATTGAAGTCCTGCAGATGCACAAACTGGAGCTGGTTCAGGCGGGGGATGTTTACCAGTTGTGAAGAAACAAGGGAGATTGGAGAGAGAACGGGAGCCTGGAAAAAGAAGGGGACCAAAGGGACTCAAGGGACACCAAGGATTGGAAAAAGATATTGGGCTGAAGCCCGGGAATTTTTTTGGGAGGACCTCTACCCCGGACTGAAGTCCGGGGCAACTGAAGAAAATGTAGGATGTTAATGTCCGTCGGGCTAAAGCCCTCCTGAATATGGGAGACTGAAGTCCGGGGCAACTGAATGTGGGAGCGCTGAATGTCCGGAGGGTTAAAACCCTCCTGAATATGGGAGCCTGCTATATTGATGGCAAAACGGAAAAAGTAAATGCACTGAACATCATCCATTCGTCTTCAAACTTTTATGTCCTTTTGGTCCTTTAAGTCCCTTTGGTCCTCGCAATTTCAGACAATAAAAAGCAAGAATTAGCCTCAGAAGCAATACTGAGACAGCCTCCAATTTGTCTTATAGCCCCGGATGTCAGTCTCTTGTTCTCAGCGGGGTTTTAACCCCGCGGACATTAAACTCTTACATTATCTTCAGTTGCCCCGGACTTTAGTCTCTGGTTCTCAGCAGGGTTTTAACCCTGCGGACATTAAACTCTTACATTATCTTCAGTTGCCCCGGACTTTAGTCCGGGGGATGATGAACAAAAAAAACTCCCGGGCTTCAGCCCAATTTCTTCTCATGTAATTCCATTGCAAGCATAATCCAATGCCAAGATTCTCTGCATCTGTTTCAGCGCTTCGCTCTTCCGCCATAAGGGAGCTCATGAGCCTCGCTTCGAGACCGGACATCATCTCTTTCGCGGGAGGAATGCCCGGCAACGATCTGTTTCCAGTCAAAGATGTCGAAGAGCTTTTCAGGGATCTCGACACAAAATCCAAACAGGCCGCGTTCCAG
>DATMYL010000116.1:0-24431 GCA_035560975.1 Chlorobaculum sp.
CCGGCCCCTGTCGTTTTTATCTATTGAATTTCTCTCAACTATTAACGAATATGGATAGTGGATAACTCACCCCCATGCTCATCAATCGAACATCAAAAGATTAAAACGTATGGGTAGCCCGACAGAAATGCTTGAAGCGGAACATAAAGTCATTGCCTTGATCGTCAGCGCTGCACCCCTGCTGGCCGAAAAGCTTGAAGACGGCAGTTGGTTCGACAAAACCATTATTACCGATATTGTTGAATTTATGAGGCGTTATGCCGATCAATGCCATCATGGTAAGGAGGAAGAGCTGCTTTTTCCCGCGCTGGCTGAAAAAGGCGTTCCGATGCAGGGATGCCCGATAGGCGGGTTGATCAACGAGCACGCCAGGGGCAGGGTACTCGTAAAAGGCCTGGAAGAGTCAGCAGATGCCTTGCAAAACAACCGGGACGACGTTTCAGCACGAACCCGCCTGGTCTCGAACCTGCGGGGCATTGCCGAGCTTTACCCCGGTCATATCTGGCGGGAGGATTACCTTCTTTTCCCTATGACTTGCAAGATCCTGTCCGGGGAAGAGCAGGATAAGCTCTATGCTGCCTTCGAAAAAGTTGATGATCGAATCGGGAAGCAGGAACTCGACAGGCTTGTCAGATTTGCAGAATCACTATCCTCCATGTGAAAAATTCCTGCCGCATCCCCCACCTCCTTAACGGCAGATGACAGCGAATAGCGATTGGCGCCAGATTCGCCGTCAAACCCGATCATCAACAAAACAATCTCCCGAAGCGCAGGCAGGGACTCGTCTTCCGGATTACAGGCACATTGTCCCCAATATGCACAGAGCCCACCGGACCAACGACATACGCGCATCAGGCTGACTGACATCGGACCGGAAATGCCCGTTCCGGCGAATCTTCAGGGCTGTGGCCGGATCGGGCCAATGGCTCCCATTGACAAGGCATGAGCCGGGTAACAGTCCCGGATGGCTATGAATAATGGTCAGCCGTGCTGTGTCAATTCCGAAAAAACAGCGACGATATTCCTGACGATGTCTTTATTGAACGCCGTTGGCATCAGATTCTCCCTGGCAGGCTCTATGGAATATGCAATTGCCTTTGCCACGGCAAGTTTGAGGTCCGGGGTGATTTTGGTGATGCCGGTCGAGAGCAAACCCTTGAACAGGCCGGGAAAGACAAGGGCGTTGTTCACCTGATTGGAAAGGTCCGACCTGCCGGTGCCGACAATGCTTGCCCCGGCCTGGTATGCAAGATCGGGCATTATTTCGGGAGTCGGGTTTGCCATGGCGAAAATGAATGGCGCGCTGTTCATTTTCTCGATCATGTCACCGCTCAGGATGTTGCCCCTGGAGACACCGACGAAGACGTCTGTGCCGGCGAGTACCTGGCCCAGATCCCCCTTGCGGTTTTCCTTGTTGGTGATCTCTGCGATCTTCTCCTTGATCGGGTTCATGCCGGGCCTGCCGGCATATATTGCCCCCCTGGTATCGACCAGAATTACATCCTGGACGCCTTCATGAATGAGCAGCCTCGCAATGGCAATACCGGCAGCGCCAGCACCGTTGATGACAACCCGCAACGTTTCCGGCTTTTTGCCGGTTACGCGACAGGCATTGATGACAGCAGCCACGGTAACGATAGCCGTGCCGTCCTGATCGTCGTGAAAAACCGGAATGGAAAGTTCGTTCTCGAGCCTTTCCAGAATTTCAAAGCATCTTGGCGCAGAGATATCCTCAAGGTTGATTCCGGCAAAACTCGGCTCGATCAGTTTGCAGAATTTTACGATATCCTCAACATCCGCAGAGTTGATGCAGAGCGGTATGGCATCGATGCCGGCAAACTCCTTGAAGATAATCGCCTTGCCTTCCATGACCGGCATAGCCGCTTCCGGCCCAAGGTTTCCGAGGCCGAGAATGGCCGTTCCGTCGGATACGATCGCGATCTGGTTGGCGCGGTTGGTCAGGGTATATGACTTTTTCGGGTCGTTTCCGATTGCCTTGCAGACAGCTGCAACGCCCGGTGTATATGCCAGTGAGAGATCCTCCTGGGTATTCAGGCTGACTTTTGACTTGATTTCGATTTTACCCCGGGTCCGGGCATGCAATTCGAGAGACTGTTGTGTGTAATCCATGGAAAAAAGTGAACCTCCGGGTAATGAACATTGCACTGCTGATTGAAAAGATCCTGGTCGACCGCAAGGTGGACGAAGACGTAATTTTGTCTGAATATAGTCTATAAACCGCGCCCTCAAAGTCGGAGCTCTCTTAAATCAGTTTTTCCGGCAATGAGCATCCTGATCGAATGGTTGTCAGTCCTGTAATCTGTACCGCAAGGAAACCGGCAAGTTCATTATGACCCCGGATGGCCCGATCCCCCCGGCCGGGATCAAGCGACGGGTTAAGCCCGGCCATTTTGACCGGCCTTGTAAATCACACATCCGGCCGCTGGCACAGTTACCTGAATAGCCTTACCATTCAGGCCCGAAACCGTCGCCTGCGAACCTGTCTGGTCGCGGTCGGTCGAGTATAGACAGTAAAAATCGCTTCCCTCATGGTGTAAATCGTTATCGACAGTTACCCACGCGGTAACTTCTGCATCGTAATCGGTATTGATCGCGACGACAATTTCCTGAGTATCGAGGATGCGAGACCACGGCACAACCGACCGAATCTCCGATCCTGTCATTTTCGGGAGGCCAAAATTGATTCCGTCACCGGATATCTCCCGCAAGTACTGACGGCCCCGACGCAAGGCGATCTCCTCCATGCGAATCCTCAGTATTTTTGCGAATTCGACATAGGCAAACGACCCTTCGTTGAAAAAATGATACCCCGAACTTTCAAATGCGCCATAGTCGCCGCCAAACATGGATTCACGCAAAAACACATCATTTCCTTCACGATCCTCCGTTGCGTGCCCATTGAAATACTGTTCCGACCCGTAGTACACACACGGAATGCCGAGCGTCAACGCATTGAGGGCAAGAACATTCAGGATGAATTTCCATCTTGCCGCGTTCCCGTATGGCGCGCAAAAACGAGCTTTCCAATTCCCTTTGCGCACCTGATCGTGATCATCGAAAACAGTCACGACTTTGTCGCGGAACCATGCGTGTGAATCCTTGCCCACAAGCATCGAGTTGCGAAACAGATCAAAGTAGTCTGACGGATTCCGATAACCCTTCACAAGAAACTCCAGTTTGTCGGGAATGTCATCAACGCCAAGTGCAGCGTCGAGCCCCGTTGTTTCAAGCGTATCGAAGGCCCGGGCTCGTCCTCCCGTGATTTCCCCGATCAGGAAAAATCTTTCCTTGCCGATCGTCTGGGCAAATTCATGGATGACCGATGCGAAATAACGCGTAGCGCCGATATCCATATGCTTCACCGTATCAATCCTGAATCCGTCAACATCTGCCACCGCGATCCAGTATTTGTACGACTCGGCCAATACCTGAAGGGCTCTGGACGGCTTGTAGTTATCGGCAGGTCCAAAGCCATGGTGAATGTCTTTTAAATCGAAGAAATCACCTTCGCGAAATTCAGGGTCATAATCCCAATTACCGATTCGCCCTTTGCAGGTGAATGTTGCCGGGTCCTGTAACTCGATGGGAAATACAGCCTCTTTCGCCTCGTGCGTCACATCCGGACGAAAAGGAACGGTCGGTTTTCCGAAAGCGTCATTGAAACCGGCAACCTCGTACGGGTTCCCGTCCCAGCGTGGATCATTATGGTAGTTTCCATCCTTGTCCATCGTGGCATATCGATCCGGATTGTACGAAAACACATTGCCGCTGTGGTTGACGATGATATCGAGCACGACGTAAATTCCCATGGAGTGTGCTGTTTTCACCAATTCCACAAGGTCTTTACCGTCACCGAAATGCGGATCTATCGATAAAAAATCCTGGATTCCGTATCCATGATAGGTATCGGCAAATTCAACCTGCCTGAAGACGGGGCTGACCCACAACGCAGTGATTCCCATTCGTTGCAGATATCCGAGTTTCCCGGTCAGCCCTTTCAGAGTTCCGCCTTTCCAGCCTTGACCTTTTGCAGCCCACTTCTCACGGGAGATATTGCAGGCATGCTCCGCCGAAAAAAGTGGTGTGCCGATGCCGCTTACGCTCACGCCATTGTTGTCCCGATACCCGATCTCCTTCCCGTCGGAAAAACGGTCAACCAGCAGGAAATAGAACACCTGGTCTTCCCATGCCGTCGGAGAACGCGTGTAGGTGTTCTGCGAAATAATTCCGGGGATATCGACATCGACAATTCGTGTCAGTTGCATAAAACCTCCTTGAAGGGTATGGCTGTTCATCGCATGGGCCATGGGCACAGGTATCCGCCCGGAACCCGGGAAACTGCCTGGCGGCTGAGCGAAAACGTCCACCAGACAAGATGTTCGAAGCTCGGGAGGCGAGTCTCATGAAGTAAACCCGCCTCAATAGTTGGCTGCGTCACACAAGGAATTTGCGGACAAACGGTGATGTATCCCCCTTTCTCATAAAATGACCGGAAGGGCCTTCACCAAGGAATTCTGAAAACCACGATTCATGCTCGATCTCCTCGTTCAGGATAGCCGAAACGAGATCGTAGGTCCTGTGGTCCTTGCCTGCTGTCATATCGCAGAGCTGATGATAGCCCTTCACCGCACAGCGTTCAGCCGCGACAAGGACTTCCAGCATCGAACGGACATTACCCGGATCAGCGGGCAGCGATGCCGGCGGACATGCGGAACAATCATGGAACGCTTTCATATCGTCAGGAAGCTTGCCCCCCAGTTCGTATATCCTCGGCACCAGGGCCTCGAAATGATTACGGTCCTCGATACGCGCAGTTTCAGCAATCTCCTTGAGGCCTTCCCCGTCCAGACCGGTCAGGTTTACCCGAAGGATTGTGTAGTAGTAGAAGGTTGTAAGTTCTGCCGCCGCATTTTTCACCAGCAGATCAACCAGTTGGTTAACGTCGATGCCTGATTGTTCGACCAATTCCCTTGTTACTTTTGCCATAAATCCCCCCTGATGTTGAGTTTAACTGCGCATAACCTGTTATGAGAAAAACACTATACCACATCCGACCTGAGAACGGACACGACGGCGCTGTTTCGCAGCAATGACACTTGCTGATATGGTTCGCATATCAGTCATCCTGTCAGCGTATCAATGAAACTCACTTGGGGGAAAACTTGATCTCGTCCGACTTTGCAGGAGGGAGGCAAAATCAGGCAGGCGCTTCTTTTATTTCAGGAATTGATGAACAGCTCAAAAAGTTGCATAATTATCAGATATGGCCGTCACGCCATAAGGAACTTGAGTGTAATTCCAGGACCCATTCCCTATTACAGGCATCTGTAACCACAGGGGATATCTGGAGTGCACCTATGGAGAGAACTTTTTTTCGTCGCAACGCCTCACATGCCATGTTATCACAAGCGTTGAAAAAAAAGCGGTTTCCGCTCAAAACGCTCCTGAGCTTCCTCGGGCCCGGTTTTCTTATAACATTCGGATTCATTGATCCCGGAAACTGGGCTACGAACATCGAGGGAGGATCTCGCCTGGGCTACCAATTGCTCTGGGTAGTCACCCTTGGCACGCTTATGCTTATACTGATCCAGCATATGGCGGCCAAACTCGGGATTGCCACTGGAAAATCACTTGCCGTCAATATCCGCGACCACTTCCCTGCGCCGGTATCGGCGTTTCTTGGCTTTACCGTTGTCCTTGCCTGTGTGGCCACGGATGTGGCCGAGCTTGTCGGCGGAGGCATCGGCTTCAACCTGCTGTTCGGCATTCCGCTCTGGGCAGGAGCCCTGCTCACGGTTATCCTGGAGGTGTTCCTTGTCGTAAGCCAGCGATACCACCGGATAGAGTCGATCATCATGGGGTTTCTCGGAATTATCGCGCTCTGTTATCTTGCCGAACTGCTTATAGTGAAACCGGACTGGGCCGCTGCGGCGCCGGCTCTTGTCGTTCCGAGGCTTGGAAGGGAAAGCATTTATGTGGCGATGGCAATTCTTGGAGCTGTGGTTATGCCGCATAACATCTTCCTGCATTCAAACGTAATTCACAGCAGGAAGTGGGGCATATCGGATGAGGAGAAGATGTCGTTGCTCAGGTTTGAGAAAATAGACACGCTCTTTGCCATGCTTCTCGGATGGGTGGTGAACGCGTCGATGATTATCGTTGCGGCTTCAGTATTTTTCCAGAATAATGTTCATGTTGAAAGCTTAGAACAGGCTTCGGCAACCCTCAAACCGCTTGCCGGACCGCTTGCAGGTTTACTTTTTGCCATAGCGCTCGTTTTTTCAGGTGTCGGTTCCTCAATGACCTCCTCCATGGCGGAGGCCAATGTCATAACCGGATTTCTGGGAAAACCAGAAGACCCCCGGACGTTGTTCTACAGGATTTCCGTTTTCGTTACTGCCATTCCTTCGTTCCTGATCATTCTGTTCAGTTTCGACACCTATCGGGTCCTGATTTTAAGCCAGGTCGTACTGAGCATACAATTGCCATTCACGTTGTTGCCGCTCCTGCTCCTCAGTCGTAACCGCAAGTTGATGGGCAGGTTCAGGAGCGGAAATGCGGAGTTTATCACAGCGTCAATCATTGCCTGCGTTGTGACTGCACTGAACTTCTATCTCATTTATACGATTATGACCGGAGGAAACTGATATGCCGGTTTACAGGAATATCCTTGTCGCCATCGACTGCTCGCCTGTCGATGAAGCCGTTATTTCGCAGGTTTCGGCACTCGCGCTTCAGGTTGGTGCCACGGTGCATCTGCTGCACGTCGTCCATTCCCATACCCTCGATCAGGACAGGATACTTCGTGAGGAAGCCATTGTCATTCTGGATCGATACTGCGAAAAAATGCACTCCGAGGGCATCGACTCAAAAGCCCTCATCAGGAGTGGAGAGCCGGACCGTGAGATTATCAGTGAACTTGAGGAGAACCGTTACGATCTCCTCGCAATGGCTACCCATGGCCACAGCCTGCTGGGCAGGATCCTCTTCGGCAGTGTATCAAGGGCTCTCAGGCAGAAAATTACCATACCGCTCCTGCTGATCAGGGCGGATCGCCATGAAGCCGGATTATGATGAACAGCGCATTGCCATGAACGTTCCGGTACCAGACGGACTGCTCTTTGTGATGCCGGAAATAGCCGGATTCGGATAAGGTACAACGCTCAGTCCTCGTGCCTGAAGACTCCTCCGCGGGCGAGAAATTTTCTCAGCTCTTCCAAACCGAAGACGATAAATGGCACGCACAGTATCATCTGCCATTCTTTAACTCCAAGCTGACCGGTGTTGAAAAAATGATGGAAATGCGGCAAGTTGATAATCGACACGATAAATCCGATTTCAATGATAATGCCTGCCGTAATCCATGGATTGAATTGTGCAAGGTAACGTATGGCACTTTGCCTGTTGGTACGGCATGCCATGACATTGCCGATCTGCGAAAAGACGATGGTGGCCAGAAACGCTCCTGTGGCCTGGGAATAGAGCGGAGAACCGGTTGGCAGGTTTACCCCCCAATGCCAGCCTCCGCTGAACAGCACATAGAAAAACACAATAAAGGAGAGAGCAGACTCGACTGGTCCAATGAATGCGTAACTCCGTATGAAAGTCCCCATGCTGACCAGTTTTTGATGCCCGGCCCTTGGAGGACGAAGCATCGTGTCGAACTCCGGCGGCTCGTTTCCGAGTCCGATAGCCGGAAGCATATCGGTAAACAGGTCGATGCAGAGAATCTGCACCAAGGTGATCGGCAGGGGAATCGGGAAGAGCACATAGGCGATATAGGGAAGAATTTCGGGCACGTTGCTCGTGAGGACATAGACTATGAATTTCCCTATGTTTTCATAGACGCCCCGCCCTTCTTCGATGGCCTTGATAATCGTGGCGAAATTGTCATCAAGAAGAATGATATCGGAAGCGTCCCTGGCGACATCGGTACCGCGCATTCCCATGGAAACACCTATATCGGCACTTTTTAGCGCTGGTGCGTCGTTAACGCCGTCGCCCGTTACAGCAACCACTTCGCCCATCTGTTTAAGGGCCTCGACGATGGTCAATTTCTGCTCCGGGGCAATTCTCGCAAAAACTGTTTCGCTGTTTTTCAGCTCCCCGATCAGGGTTTCCCTGTCCATTTCCGCCAATTCAGGGCCCTCGATGACGTGCGGATTCTTTACAATCCCAAGCCTGCGGGCGATGTAACTTACGGTACCTGCCTGATCTCCGCTGATAACAATGATCCGGATCCCTGCCTGTTTGCAAGCGACCACCGCAGCCGGCACTTCAGGTCTCGGAGGGTCGACCAGGGCGACAAAACCTGAAAACACCAGACTATCCACCTGGTCGAATTCCGGGTCATCAATGACTCGATAGCCGAGAGCCAGAACCCTGAGCCCATTTTCAGCATAGCCATCCGCCTGCTTTTTCAAGCGGCTCCGCTCTTCAGGCATCAGGCTCCGGGGGCTAAAGCGTCCGCAATAAAAGCAAGTATCGAAGCGGCAAGCAACAAGAGGGGAAACAACGCCCTGAATTCCTCGAGAAGCATGAGGAGCAGGGATTGACGCCGATGGAAGGAGATCTCGTTCCTGCCATATTCGGTCAACCTGCGACGGGCTTCGCTGTCGCTCAGGCCCTGTTCTGAAGAGTCGACCGCAAGAAAAATATCCGCTCTCGATGTATCTGTAAAAGCATCAATATCTCTCACAAGCAGCCCCCCTTGAATCGCAACGTGCCTGATTCTTATGGGTTATTGACTGAACATATCAGGGGCTTGAAACCTCGATACTTCCCGCACTCTTCCTCTAACCCTCCGATCTTCCATTTCATTCGCCCTTACGACATGTATCCGGGAATAATCATCGCTGGCCCTTCCAGCAGATCTATACTCTTTAACGGGATAACCTTTACTCAATACCCTTTCTGCTCAAGTATCCGAACCTGGCTGCAGCCGCGCTGATTTCCATTATTACAGGCCGCACGGAACCAATCCTTGGCCAGCGCATAACTCTTTTCAACCCCGTTACCGTTGGTGCAGGCAATCCCGAGGTTGAATTGTGCGTCAGCATGACCTTGTGCTGCTGCTTGCCGATACCATTTCACAGCTTCGAAATAGTCCTGTTTCACCCCTTGTCCGCTGGAATACATAACCCCGATATTGAATTGTGCGTCTGCGTGGCCCTGTTGGGCTGCGAGTTGAAACCATTTCGCCGCTTCGGCATGGTTCTGCTCAACAGCCTGGCCGCCGTAATACTCCCTTCCGAGGAAGTATTGTGCCTCGGCAAACCCCTGCATTGCCGCCAGCCTGAACCACTTCGCGGCTTCTGCATAGTCCTGCTTCACCCCCGCGCCACCGAAATAATAGAGAGTCCCCAGGAGATCCTGACCCCAGGCATCTCCCTGTTCAGCCTTTTGACGCAGAGTCGACAGCGCTTTGGTTTCATCCATGCTGAACGCATGAGAAGGTGTAAACGTGAAGGCTGCCAGAAGCAGCACAATCAAACGAAAGAGTTTCCTGTTCATCGGCTTTTCTGTGTTAGGGTTGTGGGGCGCTTTTGCTCGGCGACACACTCCGGACCGATAATCCGCCATGCCGTACCGACACTGAAATACAGGGAAATGAGGATGAGTTCTGGTTTCCATCCGAGACAGTAATCCTGGACGCTACCTTTATAATAACTCTATTGCTGCAACAAAAAACAACACTGTCGCGTTAGTAAGATTGGTTGTTATCAGTTGCTCAATGAATAGGTTAAGAGTGGATACCCGAATCATGGCAAACCAGAACATAACCGTCGAAACCGTTGGTCATGCGACCGCCCTGAATATGCCCGGCATGTGGCCTTTCGACTGTCAACAGGTTTTTTATCTGACAGGTATATCATTCGAAAATGAATAGATACGATCAATAATATACCCGATGAAACAGTCGAATGATCAAGAACAGAGTGATAGGCCTTTCTGGACGCTTTCTCTGGAAGAGGCTTTCGCGATTGCCGGCACTTCAAATCAGGGATTATCTGCACAAAACGCTGCGGACAGGCTGAAAAAGGATGGTCCGAGTTCCCTGAAAGGCAAGTCGGGAACTTCGGCGTTCATGCTGTTTCTCCTTCAGTTCAAAAGCCCGATCACCATAATGCTGATTGGCGCTGCGCTTCTCTCCTTTACCCTCCGTGACCCGACTGACGCAATAATAATTTTGATCATTGTCCTGGCAAGCGCTTTGCTTGGCTGGTTGCAGGAACGAGGTGCGGCCAGTGCTGTCGACCGGTTGATGAAAATGGTTCAGATCAAGTGCAGGGTTTTACGTGACGGGGTTGAACAGGAACTCCCTGTCCAGGACGTAGTTGCCGGAGATGTGGTTCTGCTCTCGGCAGGAGATCTGATCCCGGCTGACAGCCTGCTGCTGGAATCGAAAGATCTGTTTGTCGACGAAGCCGCGTTGACCGGCGAAACATTCCCGGTTGAAAAAAGCCAGGGCGTTTTGCCCGGAGACATACCCATGGGAAAAAGGAGTAACACGCTCTTGATGGGATCACATGTCATAAGCGGTCATGCGAAAGCGCTGGTCATGAAAACAGCCAGGCAGACTGAATTCGGGAAAATATCCGAAAGTCTGAGATTGCGCGCTCCTGAAACCGACTTTGAGAGAGGCGTGCGTCGGTTCGGTTATATGCTGATGGAGATTACCCTGATCCTGATCATCATTATTTTTGCCATCAACGTTTACCTGCACAAACCGATACTGGACTCTTTCCTGTTTTCACTGGCGCTGGCTGTGGGACTTACCCCCCAGCTGCTGCCGGCCATCATTACCGTCAACCTCGCATCAGGCGCCCGAAATATGGCTAAAGTGGAGGTAATCGTAAAGCGGTTGTCTTCCATAGAAAACTTTGGAAGCATGAACATCCTTTGTTCTGACAAGACAGGCACTATTACAGAAGGCAAGGTCAAGCTCCAGAAAGCCGTATCCGTATCCGGCGAAACATCTGACAAAGTGCTGGAATATGCCTGGCTGAACGCTTCACTTCAAAAAGGTTTTCGAAACCCGATCGATGATGCGATCGTCAGCAGCCGCTCCGGAAACCCCGGCGCATTCAAAGTGATGGGTGAAGTCCCTTATGATTTTATCAGAAAAAGACTTACAGTGCTGATTTCCAATGCGGCGGAGAATATCGTGATTACGAAAGGTGCGCTCAAGAATGTGCTCGACGTTTGCAGCTTTGTGGAAACCGAGGAAGGAAAAACGGTAACACTGGATGAACAGCGGGCTCATATAATGGATCAATATACAAAGTTCAGTAAAGAAGGTTTGCGAACGCTCGGTGTTGCCTGTAAATCCGGGATCAGTCAACAATCCTTTACCCGCCATGATGAAGCCGGCATGACTTTCCTGGGTTTTCTCACGTTTTTTGACCCCCCGAAAGCCCATGCTGCAGAGACGATCAGGAATCTTGAAGAACTGGGGGTGAATCTGAAAATAATCACTGGTGACAATGTCCTGGTTGCAGAAACTCTTGCCCGGCAGATCGGTATCGGACAACCAGTCGTTCTTACCGGTCCTGAAATACTTAAACTGACTGATGCGGCACTGATCCAGCAGTCAATACGCACTGATATCTTTGCCGAGGTTGAACCGAACCAGAAAGAAAGAATCATACTGTCCCTTAAAAAAGGGGGTAATGTCGTAGGATTCATCGGGGATGGCATTAACGATGCCTCGGCGCTTCACGCTGCGGATGTCGGCATTTCCGTGGATTCGGCTGTTGATGTCGCCAAGGAAGCTGCTGAAATTGTCCTGCTTAACAAAGATCTCAAGGTACTTGTAGGAGGTATTGCAGAGGGACGGAAAGCCTTCGCCAATACGATGAAGTATGTTTTTATGGCCACCAGCGCCAATTTTGGAAACATGTTCAGTATGGCCGGCGCTTCTCTGTTTCTGCCGTTCCTGCCGTTGCTCCCGAAGCAGATCCTGCTAACGAATCTCCTGACTGATTTCCCTGAAACCACCATTTCAAGTGATCGGGTTGACTCTTTGTACATCGAACGCCCTCACCGTTGGGATATCCGATTCATTCGCCGTTATATGGTCACTTTCGGTATCCTCAGCTCTGTTTTTGACTATTTGACATTCGGGATACTGCTTTTTATTCTCCATGCCGGTGAAAAACAGTTTCAAACCGGATGGTTTATCGAATCGGTGATCTCGGCTGCATTGATTGTCCTTGTAATCCGAACCCGTCTTCCATTCTTCAAGAGCCTTCCCGGCAAGTACCTGACCATGGCGACGATGCTTGTTGTGCTGGCTGTGCTCGTCATTCCTTTCACGTTGTTGGGCCCGATGTTCGGTTTTTGTCCTTTGCCGTCCCTGTTTTATGGCTGGATACTGGTCCTTGTCGTTATGTATGTGCTCTCGGCAGAACTGACAAAGCGATTGTTTTATCGGAGATTGATCAATAAGGTTTGAGCAGGTATCGTTTTTCCGGAATTTGCGGTGCAGCCCGTACTCTATCGCGCTCAGAGGATAGACTGAGAGCATTGCAGGTCAACGGTATTCACTGATCCGTGCATCGAAAACCGTCGAGCTTTGCAATTGATGCGCAAGACCATATCGTCCAAAATCCGGCTGGCCTGAAGCCCGTTCATGGAGATGCTATTTGATAGTTGAGATCCTGCCCCGTCCCTTGAGTCGGCGCGAATTGGCTTATGACAATTCGGGTCATGAACAATGGTGATGTGGACTGAGCGCATCCTTTGGCGAGGATCAATCGGAAACTTGAACGAGACAACTTTTCATCGTAGTGAGGCGTTACCGTACATGAAAAAGAGGTCGGATCAGGAACCCTGATCAAGTCTGGCGGAATGATAAACCTGAAGAACAACTATGCGTTAATGGTCTCAGGAACTCTCCTGAAACAGTTCATTGCTCCCGTAGCGACAATGAGGACGAGGCCGCGACCCGACATGAGCGATCAGCGAGTTGAAGGCTGCAGGGTCAAGCCCCAGAAAGCACAGATACCCGTTGACCCGGTGAAAAATAAATTTGTTATGACTTCTCATTCTGTTTTTGTAAAATGAAGGTGAGGCCATCCCTGTCTCGAAGTTATCCCCATCCCCCATACGTATTTGGCAGCTGTACCCCCGCAGCTTAGTATTGCATGGCTATGCCCGTTTGATACCCATATTTAATCAGTACATGGTTCAGAGTAGTCCTTTTCGGCATTTTTATTATTGATCGACGCAGAAGTGATCGTATGTCTTTCTTATAGCCATGTAGTCATGTTCTCTTAAGGATAGTTATTCCTGCTTTTATCAAATGTTCTTTTTTTGTCTGTTTTTTGAACGGATCGAGAGGTATCAGTAAGATTTCGAAATATTACAGTCAATATAAAACCAGGAAGGTGACCAATGTTAGAAACCATCGCAATCATATTGATAATCCTCTGGCTCCTTGGATTGGTAACATCATACACCATGGGCGGATTCATTCACACACTTTTAGTCATTGCGGTCATCGTTATTGTCATTCGGCTCATTCAAGGACGACGTATTTAGATCATGATAAAATCAATATAGTCGGCGTAAAAAAGCAAAATCCATGGCTCATCACAAAAGTGCTTTTTTCAGAGCCTTCGTGTATTGGTCAGCTCAAAGCGTCAAGAAGTGCAAGAACCCTCAATGAAGACTGTTATTAAAAAAATGAGGGTTTGAGATTGAATTAATCATTGCCACAATGGCAAGCATTGTTCTTTACTGAATTCTGGATAAAGCGAAAACCTTATGATCAAATATTTCTGGCGTGTATTAGGTATCGCCGGATTGCTTCTCCTTAAACCCTCTGAAGACGCAAACGCAAAAGTCCGGGTAAAAATAGGCGTTGCTTTGGGGAGAACACACCATCATCATTATGACAGACATGGTCGCAGGAGGTACTGGAATCATGATGCCAGAATTCGGCACCGCCATAACGACCGCTGGAGACACGATTCAAGACGGAGACGCTAAGCGTTGGTTGTCATGGGAAATGTGATTTGCCTGGTTCAGGCAGAAACAATCAAATTAAACAAAGGAATATCGTCATGAGCACAAAAGAAGCATACAAACAAAAGGCAGAGGCTGAACTGGAACTTGCACATGCAAGGCTGGATGAATTCAAGGCCAAAGTAAAGAACCGCACTGCGGATGCTCATATAAACTATGAGAAGCATCTGGACGATCTCAAGCACGCAGCAGAAGAATCAAAGGCCAGATTGAAGGAACTGAGCGAAGCTGGGGAGGACAACTGGGAAAAGCTGAAAGATGGCGTAGAAAATGCATTCAACTCACTACGAAAGGCAATGCACGACACAGCAGAAAAGTTTAAAAGTTGAAGTTGTAAATTGGCGAATAATATAAAAACAGGGGGTTATCATGAAGATCTATGCAATGTTAATTATCGTCTTGCTGGCGATTTCAGGATGCTCGACATCCTACAAAGGATCTATAAAAGGCTCCAATGAGGAAGGATCAAAGAGCGCTAAAGACGTAGCCAGTCAATCAAAGGATATTCAGGCGAAGCCGTAGATCAAGGAACAAGTCATGTTTGTGCACAAGTGACTGTCTGTGAGTCACGATATGAATCGACTTGTTGATGTTCAGAATATGGTTCAAGCATCAATCAAGATTGAATCGTGCACTGATCCGGAGGACGCCACTTTTTAGTTGTGGTAAGCGATTCGAGAACTATGCTGACTGAGGAGAGATCCTGAAACTCTTTACCTGGAATCTTACTCTGCGCTCGATCAGATTCTACATCTATCAAATACCCGGCCGCAATGGCCGGGGTTTGATGATTTCAGGTATCGGCTGACATCAGCCATCGAATCGTAGAACCAGAAACACGTGGTGTCTTATCCTATTCTACGACTTGCATTTATGGCGTCTGGCCAGTGTGGCGGGAAAAAAATGCCCCTGTACCCAGGATGCTCTCCGAATGAGAGTTACTATTCCGCAATCGCGGTTGGAAACAAATCGTCGAGATGTTTTCAATCTTTAGAATCGTTCGTCAGGCTGATGATTTTATCGATGAGACGTTTGTCAAGCCGATTTACTTTTCTAACGATGACTGTTTACTGCTATGAAAGTCCTGCTCGTCTATCCTGAGTTTCCCGATACCTTCTGGAGCTTCAAACACGCCCTGAAATTCGTCGGGAAAAAAGCTGCGTTACCTCCGCTTGGACTTCTCACTGTCGCATCGATGCTTCCTGATATCTGGGAACGCAAGCTTATCGACCTGAACATCAGGCCGCTTGATCAAAAGGATCTTGACTGGGCTGATATGGTATTAGTCAGTGCGATGGCTGTTCAGCAGCATTCTGCCAGAGAAGTTATTGAGCTATGCCGTAAAGCCGGCATCAAAGTGGTCGCCGGCGGTCCGTTGTTTACTGCCGGGCATGAACAGTTTCCGGATGTCGATCACTTTGTGTTGAACGAAGCTGAACTTACCTTGCCCCCTTTTGTTGAGGATCTGAACAATGGGGTTCCGAAAAAATTCTATACGACTGATGCATTCCCTGATATCACCAAAGCACCTGCGCCTCAGTGGAAGCTGCTTGACATGCAGAAATACGCATCCATGGCAATTCAGTTTTCAAGGGGATGCCCTTTCCAATGTGACTTTTGTAATATCACCGCACTCCTGGGCCATAAGGTCCGCACTAAAACAAGTGCCCAGATCATCAATGAGCTTGAAGGACTCCGTAGCCGCGGATGGAAAGGCACTGTGTTTTTTGTAGACGATAATTTCATAGCCCATAAGTCGTATCTGAAAAAAGAGCTGCTCCCACAATTGATAGAATGGCGCCAATCGAACTCTCTGACAAACAAGTACTACACGGAGTGTTCAATCAACCTGGCTGACGATCCTGAATTGATGGACCTTATGGTGCGGGCAGGTTTCAACCAGGTCTTCATCGGCATTGAAACCCCCGATAATTCAGCACTGCAGGCATGCGGCAAGCAGCACAATACTTCGAGGAACCTTCTCGAAAACATCAGGCTGATTCAACATGCGGGATTGGAGGTCATGGGCGGATTTATCGTCGGGTTTGACAGTGATACACCCTCGATTTTCCGGAAACAGATCGATTTTATTCAGAAGAGCGGTATCGTAACTGCCATGGTCGGCATTCTTCAGGCTCTGCCGGGCACTCGACTGTATGAACGGATGAAAAGCGAGGGTCGATTATTGAATACCTTAAGCGGGGACAATACCGATGGCAATACCAACATTATCCCGAAAATGGATTCCGAGGCCCTGCGGAAGGGATATATGAAGATGATGCTCTACCTGTACTCGCCCAAAAACTATTATCAACGCATTCAGACATTACTGAAGGAGTACAGGGTGCCGGATTTGAAAAGCGGCTTCCGAATATCCCAGTTGATGGCATTCGCCCGTTCGGTAGTGCTTCTCGGTGTTGTCGGAAGGGAACGGTTTCAGTACTGGCATATGTTGATCTGGACAATTTTCAACCACCGTCGCGCTCTGCCGCTAGCGATAACGCTGGCTATCTACGGGCATCACTTCCGCAAAATCTGTCAGTTGCATCTCAGGCAGAGTGAGTCTCTGGTTTATACCACCTGAAAAAGACCAGTATCGAAAACACTGAATTTTTCAAGGATGAGATCCCTGTAATTTTTTTCATGGTTAGCCTTATGCCGAACTGACGTGGGTCAAGGAATGGAATACCCGTGACAATACCGGCTCCGTCCGGCTTGACAGAGAAGTTTCGATTTGCTCTAACATGTTGTATTGAAATCAGGTTTACCAGTGAAACCAATACACTCATTGTTCCGACGCATTGATTTATCAGGCGCCCCGTTCACAAGACGCTTTTGCACGGCAATAGTGACGATTATTGCCCTCGTCCCTCTCTATATCTCAACTTCATCCCAGGTATCCAAAGCTGAAGAGCCTATTCCGGTTCTGCCATATGATTCTACCATGGTAATCAACAGACTGATAGAGGTGTCGCTGTCGAAGATGCCGGACGGCGTGACAGGCATTAAAAGCTTCGTCTACATTAACGCTACTCCCGTTACGGTCTGGAAAGTCCTCACCGACTACAACAACCTCAAACGCTATATCCCGAGAATGGTGAAAAGCGATCTTGTTGCAGACAAGGGGAAACTGAAAGTGATCGCCCTGACCGGAGAGTTCAAGGTGCTTATATTCAAAAAAACCGTCCAACTCACCATAAACATGCATGAAGCGTTTCCCCTGAGAATCGATTATGAACAGATTTCGGGTGATTTCGACGTATACAGGGGATCGTGGACGCTTCAGAAGCATGCATTCGAAGGCACGTTGCTGACGTATGAATCCGAAATCAAGCCATCATTTGTCGTTCCGGACTTCATTTTTCAGGGCATTCTGAAAAATGATATCGTCGGCGGCCTCACCGCACTCAGAGGCGAGGCCGAACGAACACAAGCCAAGTGAACACTGCCGCTCGGCATGAATGCGGAAATTTCAATCAGTCGCCCTCCCCCCTTTTATCATTCCGGGACGTTGTGAGTTCCGCTCAATATGGCAGCGCAGTAATGTTGAACCATACCTTTGAACATCAGTCATTGACAGATATGCTTGCGCACCATAATCTGTCAGGCCAGATCAAAAAGCAGGATTTCTGCATTTTCAATCCCTGCAATTTCCAGCCGATCCTCATCAGCGACTGCTGCCCCGCCCCCCTGCTCAAGCGTATATCCATTCACGTGGATCTTTCCGCGCGCCACCTGCACCCAGACATGCCTGCCGGATGGAATGGAATGGACAATTTCTGCGCCTGGTTCAAGCAATGCTGCGTAAATGCTCGCGTCCTGATGGATGGTAACAGAACCATCACGACCATCGGATGAAGCTATAAGCCTCAATTTGCCCCGCTTTACTTCGTCTGGAAAGAGCTTCTGCTCATAATCCGGCGATAATCCCTTTTGATCCGGCAGTATCCAGATCTGCAGAAAATGTACAGGTTCAGACTTTGAGGGATTGAATTCGCTGTGGGTTATACCGGTTCCGGCACTCATGCGCTGTAATTCACCAGGGCGTATGACTGAACCGTTGCCCATGCTGTCACGGTGTTCGAGCTCGCCGTCAAGCACATATGAGATAATTTCCATATCACGATGAGGATGAGCGCTGAACCCCATACCCGGCTGTACCCGATCATCATTGATGACTCGCAACGATCGAAACCCCATATAATCCGGATCGTAATAGTCGGCGAAGGAAAATGTGTGCCAGGAGTTCAGCCAACCGTGATCAGCATGGCCCCGCTCATCGGCTTTTCGAATAAGTAACATTGTCGTCCCTCCACGTCAAGCTGTATGCAGTTTTACCCATGCTGTGTATCGGTCCATCCAGCCCTGCAGAAACTGCCGGCTGGCCGGGCCGATACCGCCATCTTCATCGAACAATCCCTCCTTTGCCTGGATGAACGCTTCGGGCTGGCAAAGTGCAGGCACATCGAGAAACACGAAGATATTGCGCAGATGCTGTTGCGCCATGGCGGTACCGGCGGCTCCTGGAGAAACGCCGATAATGCCGGCAGGCTTGCCTGTCCAGACGCTCTGCCCATATGGACGCGATGCATGGTCGATGGCATTCTTGAGTACGCCGGGAATTGAGCGATTATATTCAGGCGTAACGAAAAGAAGGCCCTGAGCATCACTGATTTCCTGCTTCAGCCGACGGACAGACTCTGCCGGACTGGCTTCGTTATCCTGGTTGTAGAGCGGCAGATCATCGATCTTGACCTGCTTTAACGAGAACTCCGGGGGGGCCAGCCGGGTCAGGGCATCGGCAAAACGGCGGTTCAATGAATCCTTTCTGATGCTGCCGACAATAACGGCGATCTGGTATTGGCTCATAACGATATTCATTTAAGGTTTCTGATAATTGTCAGCCTATCCTGACGGCAAGCATGGAGAGCGAGCCTCCCTCGATACCCTCTACAGGGAAGCTGACCTCATCATCCGCCCTTCGCAAGCCGAGTACATACAGCAGCGGCAGAAAGTGGTCAGGTGACGGGACGGAAAGTCGTGCATCCTCTCCCATGCTCCTGTATCCTGCAAGCTCTCGTTGCCTGCCTTCAAGTATCAGCGCCCTTGATTGTTCTTCGAACCGCACAGCCCAGTCATACGGCTCGACATGATCATCACCCCATGCGAAAGATCGAAGGTTATGAACCAGATTGCCGCTGCCGACGATCAGGATGCCTTCATCTCTCAGCGACTGCAGAAGGCGTCCGATCCCATAATGAAAGTCCGGTTCTTTCGTTCCATCGATACTGAGCTGTACTACCGGGATTTCAGCATCCGGATACATATGGCAGAGCACCGCCCATGTACCGTGATCCAGGCCCCTGTGCTCATCTGAACGAACATCGAGCGGCAGAAGTTGCCTGCGGACGCGCTCTGCGAGTTCCGGACTTCCCGGCGCAGGCCAGCTGACCTCATAAAGCTCTCGCGGAAACCCGTAGAAATCGTGTATAGTCCCTGGCGAAGAGCTGCCCGTCACTGCGGTTTCTGAAACATACCAGTGCGCCGATATGGCCAGGATCGCCCTGGGTCAGGGAATGCTCAACCCTAAACGTCGCCAGCCTTCCGTGTACTCGTTGGACTGTAGCGCATTCATCGGGTTTCCGTGTCCTAAAAAAACAGCCGGCATTACCTTTTCCATTACCGTTCCTCTCTCGTCATGTTCTTGTAAAAACGTTTCGACTGAAACCTGTCGTTGTTCGTATTCATCAGAGTCGATTTGACTGTTCCGGCCGTAAGCCGATCATTTTGGCTGGGTTTTGATCATTTCGACATCAATCGAGATATCGACCTCTTCGCCTACCAGCACTCCTCCGGCTTCCATGGATTTGTTCCAGGTAAGGCCGAAATCCTTACGGTTGATTTTCGTGCTTGCCGAGGTGCCGGTCCTGGTATTTCCCCATGGATCTTTACTTTCCTTCGAGAACGGCGCAACATCCAGCACAACCTCTCTGGTAACGCCATGGATCGTCAGGTCTCCCGTAACTTTCAGAGCTCCCTTCGCGCCATGTGACCACTTTTTGGAGACAAATGTCATGCTCGGATATCTGGCTACATCGAAGAAATCTGCGCTTCGCAGATGCTCGTCCCGTTTCTGCACGTTCGTATTGATTGAATTGGGGTCGATTGTAACGTCGACTTTCGACTTCGTAATATCCTTGTCGTCAAGATCCACGAGCCCGCTGTATTTCTCGAAATTGCCCCTGACGTTAGACACCATGAGATGCCTGACCTTGAATCCTATACTTGAATGATCCGGATCAATTGTCCAGGTTGAAGCTGATGCCATTGTCGGAAGTACGAGTGTCATGCATACGACGACACTTCTGATAAAGTGTTTCATGTTGTTTGTCCCCTTTCTTTTTATGTGTTTTGCCTTCATGCCGAACTGAAGTGGACCCGTCTCCGCAGACAAATGACGGGCGATTTTAAGTAAGCTACTCACTGTTCATGCGCTGGATGGCGCTGCCCCATCTCAACGCATTTATGCACAATTTTTGCGCCTCCGCCAACGGCCGTAGCATAGACGTCATCAGGGATCCGATAACCCAGAGACTGATTCGGGCGTTCAGTGGAAAAACTCTCGCACGCCCTGATACAGTTCAGCACCTGATGCATAGCCTTTCAGATTCAGATCCTCATCTTTGAAACTGCGCTACAGCATTTCGACAAACATGTCATCCAGTGCCCAGCCTCGTTTATCCATACTGATTCGGGCATCAGGATACTGCTTAATAGCGTTGATGAAAGCTTCGCTGGTGAACTGCACCCCCTTGGTCAATATTCAAAACCTCCGGCTACCATAGAATGGATGCCGGGTGTACTCCTGATCGACCAGTTCCAGCAGGTTGAGCTCTTCGGCACCAAGCCGATAGATTTTCGGCTTCAGGTAGAACGTCGAGCGGTTCGTACCGGCAAGTTCGCATTGACGATCAAGCGGTATCGACTCCTCGGCGCTGATCCAGCTTCTGCGCGTCTTCATCGGGAGATTAAAGACTTTTTTTTCTACCAACCGAGTCCATCCTCAGACGAGCGATCTCGGAATAGAGCTTGCCGGGATCCTCGATGGGAACAACCGGTTTCGGCCCGCGCTTCTGGTCAATTAAGCTCGCAGCCTTTTGTTGCAACTCCTTTTTCCAGATGCTCACCTTCACAGGATGAACACCGTACTTCTGGGCGATCTCATCCAGGGTTTTAACGCCATGGATGGCCTCCAATGCTACTGTTGCCTTAAAGTCAGCACTGAAACTCTACCGCTTCTTTTCGCTCATACTTGCTCCTTGAATAAAAAAACCGGGTCCATTTCAAAACCGTAAAAGGGAATGCCAATCAGCTAAGCTATAAATTTGCTCTTGTCATTGACGAGTGGCGTGTCAACGCTGAACTGACGGATAAGTCTGAGAGCGAGACGCCGGGAAAAACTATCATGTCAAATGTTCAAATCGTAATCGGGTTCGAAATCGATTCGTGCGATAGAACGGATAACCTGTTTCTGAGTAATTCCGGCTGTAAATCAAGGTGTTGCCACTGTCAGGTACAATGCCCGGAGCTGATAGACGATCCCGCTATCGATGGAGTTCGATTGCGATTTGGATTTCGATGGTTCAAGGCGGCTCCAATCATGACCGCAGATAGCCATAAGACGTTTCTGCCGTTGACGTGACACAAACAGCTTCAATGCGATTTTCAGGCTCCACGACTCCATTCACGTCCCTATGTTTTTCATTTTATCGCACTTAGAGATCACTGCTATTTAGTCATCTCAAAGATCCTGACGAAAGTTACCAGTAACTCGAAAAATACCACTCAGTCATCGCCTTCATTCATACGACAGCTTACGATGCTGATCATATCCATTAAACAATCCTGATGCCAACCAGTTCCTTTCGTACTCATAACATCGATTAGTACCTCCAACTCTCGAACAGGAACTATCGAGGACCTATTCAGCGAACATTAAATGATTGGTCAGCCGTGACCGCACATGCATCATCATCTCCATGTTTATCGCTCGATCCAAGGTGCGCTATCGGGTTCAGGAAACTGCCAATTCTGTCGTAACCAGCCATGATGGCGTTTCAACGCGAGTGAAGATGCATGACCGGGACGATCATGAACAAGCAGCTAATAACAGTATTATCGCGCTCTTCAAATACCTTGAAAAGCCATGGATCGATTTGCGTCGTATCGCTCGAAGCAAATCCATTTTCTTGGTCGCCAGCTCCCCTGTATGTTTGAGTTTTTCACGCAATGAATCATTAAACCTCGCCCGCCCGGCACATCTTTTTTTTAAAAAAGCCCATCCTTTACGCCAGGCCTTGACTCCCCGTCTTTTATCCTACAATCAAATAATCGCCCAGCACATATACATTACGCGTTATCTATATATAACAGGTGATTTCCGATACATATATTTTATATGTTACGGCCGCGTTAAATGATTATTATTGAATGATTTAAAATCATTTTTTTGCCGTAAAAAACTTTGAAATAATTTCACATTCACGTATACTTCTATTGTCACTCAAGTGAATAAGTTCTTTATCAAAAGCGTTTTTTAGCACAAGTGCTCAATGCCGAATAACAGAACATCCCATCCTCCCGCGTCCTGCTTTTCTGTGTATTATCAATCAGAAAAAACTGTACGACGAACAGATCATATCGAGCGGCTTTTCAGAATGCTGCTTCTCCTGTTTTTGTCTGCCACAATTGCATCACCTGCACGGCTTGATGCAAAAACTGCCAGTGAAGTTTACGAACAGGCATCAAAAAGCGTGGTAGTCGTTTACAACCTCGACGACAAGGGAAAGCGACAGCAGCTTGCAAGCGGTGTTGTATTACCCAGCGGCGAAGTGGCCACAAACAATCATGTCATCCAGAAAGCCGCAAGGCTTGCCGTTATTTACAACGGGAAAACTTTCACAGCAAAGCCACGCCTTTCAGATCCTGAAAGAGATATATGCATTCTCGAGGTATCCGGCCTGAATGCCCCGAAAGCTGTCATCGGAAACACCAGGCAACTCAAGGTAGGAGCACGGGTATATGCCATAGGTTCTCCAAGAGGATTGGAATTGACCCTTTCCGATGGTATCGTTTCCGGATTTCGTGAGGTGACGGGCGGCCATTATATACAGACCACCGCACCTATTTCTTCCGGCTCAAGCGGCGGCGGTTTGTTCGATGAAGAAGGGCGACTGGTCGGTTTGCCGACGTTTTACCTTACGGAGGGGCAACAACTTAATTTCGCCGTTCCTGTCGAATGGGTTCTGGATGCGCCAAAACGCCAGAACGCATTAGCCTTGAAAGCTCAAAACCATGCAACATGGCTTAACAAGACCGTTATTCTCGAGCAGAAAAATGATTGGCTCGGAATGATTCAGGTATGCCAGAACTGGATCAAAGCCCAGCCAAAAAGCAGCGATGCCTGGTACTGCTCGGGCCTGGCTTATTCCAGGATCGGAGATTTACGCAACGCCGTCAGCTCGTTCCAGAAAGCCGTTCAGATAAATCCTGACTATTCAGCTGCATGGAGTGACCTGGGCGTAGCCTATGGGCTTGCAGGTTTGAAAAACGATGCGGTTGACGCTTATAAAAAAGCGATTATAACCAATCAGAACAATGCCGCTGCCTGGCACAATATGGGCCTCCTTTACCAAAAGAACGGAGACAGGGCTGCTTCGATCGAATCGTTCAGACAAGCAGTGAGGATAAACCCGAACTACATCTCGGCATGGTTCAACCTGGGCGTCAACCTGAAAGACGAAGGCAATCCGAAAGCAGCAATCGAAGCACTCATGCAGGTTGTGCGCCTGAACAGGAATAATGCCTTTGCATGGCACAACATCGGTGTTGCTTACAGGGAGAGCGGAGATTTAGTCAAATCCATTGAGGCTTTTCAGCAGGCGCTTCGAATAAATCCAAATTATGATGCATCCTGGGTCAATCTCGCTTACACCTTCGGCCAGGCAGGAAAGAGTGCCGAAGAGTTCAAAACCTATATTATGGCAATCAATGCCAACCCGGATAATACCGATGCATGGGTAGGGCTTGGGGTCGCTTATTACAGGAGCGGGAAAATGGACGAGGCTGTCGAAGCGTATGAACATGCCCTGCTCATAAATCCGAACAATGTACAGGCATTGTTCAACCTCGGGCGACATTATGCCTCTACGAATAATAGGGAAACCGTCATACACCTTTATGCCCGCCTTAAAGACATCGATGCCGGACTGGCAAAGAGCTATAAGGAAAAATATATTCTGTAGGAATCGTATGGATTTGAAAGATACTCCGTGCCTTCGCTATAACTGACTCCTTTTTATCAGCCGTTCGATACGATT
>DATMYL010000117.1:0-2355 GCA_035560975.1 Chlorobaculum sp.
TTTAATGGTGGTGGGGACAGGACTTGAACCTGCAGCCTCCGGGTTATGAGCCCGACGAGCTACCAATTGCTCTACCCCACGGATTCAAGCTAAGCTAATTGACGAGCTTTCCTAATTATAGATGCAAATAGCTTAAAATAACCACCGGGGGCTTTTTGTTTCACCTGTTGCCCGACCAGCCAGGATGTCAGAACGAGTAGGCTACACCTATTGAAACAACAGGGTAGTACTTGAAGTCATTTGTTGAATCCTTCAATTTGGTGACCTCCTTGGCGAGTTCAGCCTGGAATGCTGAATTTGAGGAGAGTGACCCTCCCGTTGAATTCAGTGAAACTTGAGGAGTGCCCTGGAACATGACGCCAAGATCACAGGATAAAGTCAGGGCGCTATGTTTGCCGACGGCATTTCCCCATCCGATGCCTGCATATGGCGAGACTTTATTGAAGTCGATCTTTCCGGTTAGGTCACCTGCTTCGCCGGCCGAATAGGTCTGGTCTCCGATTTTATAGGTGAGCTGGGACTTTCCTGTTGCCGTCACCCTGTTGTTGTTGATCAGGATGCCTGAAGTCAGCCTGAACCCTGAATCAGCTATGGGATGCAGGTCGAGCAGAACTTGAATGGTTTGAAGTTTGAGTTTATACTTGTAATCGATGTCGCTTTTAGTGGCGCTACCGTTGTAATTGTACGCGTTAAAACCGGATCTTACATTAACGCTCGGGACGAGGTTCATTGTCACTTCACCTCCGATCCCGAGTGTGCCGCCTTTAAGTCCGGTTGCGACGTCCCCAGTGTTTGCGAATGCAGATGGTGTGCCGCCAAGAAAGAGCGTTGCAGCAAGCAGCGCTTTTTTGAGCAGTTCGGATTTCATGGGGGGATTCCTTGTTGATTATGTGAGAATGGAGGAGGGATGACAGCACAGTCAATATATCAATAATCCCGACGGCTATGCCCAAAACGAAAAGCCGCTCAAGGTTGGCGGCTTTTCTTCTGGAACGAGCTACAGGGATATCAGAACCCTTTACGGCATGGCGTGCAGGCCGATGCGGTTGCCTTCCGTGTCCTCGATCCATGCATAAAAACCGTACTCGCCGATATCGGTTTTTTGCTTGATCACGTTTCCCCCGCTTTTCCTTACCAAGTCGAGCGCGGCATCGATATCAGTCTCTGAAAAATAGATCAGCAGACCGCCAAGCGACGGCACATATCCTTTGCCAAGGACCAGAGCTCCTGATGCACCATATCCTGTTTCGCTCATCGGGAACCAGCCCATGCTTCCGTCCTCATTATCCTGAATTTTGATCGAAAACTTGAATACCGCCTCGTAAAAAGCCTTTGCCCGATTCATGTCGGTGACGGGAATTTCAAACCATCCTACCGGATTACACTCCATCTTCTGTGTCGTCATAACTATTTCCTCCTTTCTTGTTTTGATCATCGTCATCAACGCAGACAGCACAGCCTGCGCACACAGTTACAAGAGCGATGCGTCGTATCAGCCGATTTTTTCTTTATTGATCGTAGTGGCGAGCATCGCGATATATATCAGGTCGAACAGGCAGCACAAGCCTCCTGCTACGAGAATCAGGAAACTTGGACCATAGAGACCGTACCCGCCCAGCATGCCGAACATTACGGTCGCAGCCATTGTTCCCACCCATTTGTTTACGGCAATGATCATGTTCTGTCCCGTGCTGGCGCCACGTTGAACGAGCATGACGATGAACAGTACAGACATGAGGAGGTTCTGCAGGAATGCTGAGTATCGGCTTCCGGCATGGAGTCCGAATTCGACGATGAAGGCCATTTCCAGCATGAAAGCCGAGAACAGGCCGAGCAGGCTCCATGTCACGAACCGGTTCGAACGAAGATTAATCGGGAAATGTTTTTTGCCGTACCGGAAGTAGGTATACAGGATTCCGCAATCTAAGAGGGTCCAGGCAGCATTGATGACGACCTGCAGGACCAACCCGTCTTGCTGGTATCCAAGCACCGTATTGAAAATCTCCCATGCGAAGTTAAGGGCAAGTGCCCAGAACGGTATGGCATAGGTGTGCTCTTTCAGGCCGATCAGAATGCTTTCGATATAAACGATAATCCAGCAGACACCGGTGATGAGGGTGAGAAGCAGGTTCAGTTGTGAAGTATTCATCGGATCAGGACTCCTGCTGTGTTGGAACCGTTTTGCTGGTAGAAGGAGGTGCGGTCAAAGGCATCGGACCGCAGCAATCAAGCACAGCGTACTCAAAGGGGGAGTGAACGGCAAAGGCAGGGGAGAGGCAATGGCCGCGTTGGCAACATGAAGCAAAATACCTTTCACCCGGACTATTTCAAAATATCTCATCAGGCAGAAGGATG
>DATMYL010000118.1:0-22294 GCA_035560975.1 Chlorobaculum sp.
TTAAAGGTTTGCGACGACGTTCCTGAAAATGGTGGTCATTTTCGGTTCTGCATGGTTCGAGACCTCGATGATCTCTTCGATGCTGACCGACTTCAGGCAGTCCGGGAAGCACTCGTCGGTGATGATGGACATGCCGAAGACTTCGGTGCCCTGGTGGACGGCCGCAATCACTTCCGGCACGGTGGACATACCGACGACGTCGGCTCCGAGGGCCCTGAGCATGCGGTACTCGGCACGCGTTTCGAGGCATGGGCCGGAAAGGGCCACATAGACGCCACGCTGCAATTTGATGCCGTTTTCGAGGGCGACCTTTTCGGCGATGTCGAGAATCCTGGGAGAGTAAGGGGCGCACATGTCAGGGAAGCGCGGTCCGATTTCCGGGTCGTTTGGTCCGATGAGCGGATTGCCGCCAAGCATGTTGATATGGTCGTCGATGAGCATGATGTCGCCCTTGCTGAAGCCGGGATTGAGGCCGCCGCAGGCGTTGGTGATGCCGAGCGTCTGGACGCCGAGCTGTTTCATGACCCTGATCGGGAAGGCGATCTGTGTCATCGAATATCCCTCATAGAAATGGAAGCGGCCCTGCATGGCCACCACTTTCTTGCCGGCAAGGGTTCCGAAGATCAGTTTGCCGTGATGGGTTTCGACCGTCGAGATCGGGAAATAGGGGATGTCGGCATAGTCGAGCGAGAAATCGATTTCGATCTCCTTGACAAGCCCGCCGAGACCGGTGCCGAGCACAATGCCCACCGGATATTCCGCAGTGGTTTTTTTCCTGATGAACTCTACGGCTGCCCGGATTTTTTCCCTTTGATCAGTCATGATGCGCTCTAAGATTTATTGTTGATGGTAAGACCTTGCGGAGATTCCTGTTTCAGCCGGCACGTCCTGACCAGTGTCCTTCTGCCCGGCAGTGCTCCTTCATATGGAAAAACATGCAATATAACCTGTTTTGCCAAGAGATGAAACAGGCCTTCGGGGAGAAATACGGAGTGTGGGGCGCAGGGGTTCAGCGCCAGCCGAAAATGGCCGAGCCAATGCGGATCATGGTGGCACCTTCAAGGATGGCTTCCTCGAAATCCTGGCTCATGCCCATGGAGAGCTCGGTGAGCAGGGTCGGGTCGGGCGCAGCCGTCCTGAGTCCTTCAAGTGCTTCGCGCAGCCTGGCGAACTCCCTGCGAGCCTCGGAGGGATCCGGCGATGCGATGGTCATGAGGCCGCGCAGCCTGATGTTCGGCAGAAGAAAACACTGTTCGGCAGCCGCCGGCAGTGAAGATGGGTCGAGGCCGTATTTGGTGCTTTCGCCCGAGACATTCACCTCGAGCAGGTAATCGACCTGCAGGTCGTGCTGCAATGCGCGCTTCGAGAGTTCCTCGGCGGTAGAGACTTTATCGATGCCGTGTATCATCGCCACCTTTTCGACGACCTGCCGCACTTTGTTGGACTGCAGGTGGCCTATGAAATGCCATGACAGGGGAAGGGAGGAGAGCAGCGGGTCCTGCTGCTTGTCGAGGAACTCCTGAACGTAGCTTTCGCCAAACTCTGACTGGCCGGCGTCCCAGGCTTCGCGGATTGCCGCGGCGCTTTTGGTTTTGGATACAGCGATGAGTTTTACCTCATCGTTGCGTCTGCCGGCATTGCGGCAGGCAGACGCTATCTGTTCCCTGATTGCGGCCAGGTTCGAGGCGATGCTTTCCATCTGTTTGAAATCAGGCGGTTACAGGTGTGATGGTTTCGATGGTCACCGACTTGACCGGATTGTCGTTGAAGTCGGTATCGACAACAGCGATCGCGTCTACGATATCGATGCCGGATTCCACGATTCCGAAAACGGTGTACTCTCCGTCAAGGAATGCGTTGTCGGCCTGGTTGATGTAGAACTGGCTTCCTGACGAAGCTTTCTGCGGGTTGTTATCCCTTGCGGCGGCCAGGGTGCCTTTCTTGTTGGGGTGCTTGATCTCTGCCGGTACGCGGTACTCGGGTCCGCCGGTGCCGTGCAGGGCGCGCTTGTCGTCATGGCGTGACAGCGGGTCGCCGGTCTGGATCATGAATCCTTCGATGACACGGTGGAAGCGGATGCCGTCATAGTAGCCCTCTTTGACGAGCTTGACGAAGTTGTCGCGGTGCAGGGGGGTGTCGTCATACAATGCGATGGCGATATCACCCATGCTTGTCTTGATGATGAACTTTTCTGGCATAATGGTTATACGTGTTTTTTAGAAATTAAGGCTTTGCGGCCACTGGCTCGATTCCCTGGCCGGAAAGCCTCCAGAGCGAGCGCTGTGCGACTCCGGCCGAAGATGATCCCGGCCAGGTCTTGATGATCTGGTCGAAGAGTTTTGAAGCCTTGTCAAGGGTTCCTGCGGCGGCATAGCTTTCTGCAGCCTTGTTCAGGTACATGGCTTTGAGAGCTTCGTTTTCTGCAGCGGCCGACGCCTTTTCATAACCTGCGGCAGCTTCAGCGAAGGCTTTCTTCTGGACATGGCAGGCTGCGGCCCCGGCAAGTGCCGATGCCTGAAGGTCCTTGTTCGAGGTGGAAACGGCGTTGTACATCACGAGCGCCTCGTCGGGTCTGTTCGTCGTGTAATAGATGGTGCCGAGGTAGAGCCGGGCCATATTGCCGCTCTGCGTGCTGCCGTAGCTGCCGGCGATGCCTTTGAGGCCTTTGGTCGTCCCGTCGCCGTCGATCGCTTTTGCAAGGTCGCCGGTCTGGATCCATGCGGTGGCTTTGGCCAGGGCGATGGATGCCGTGTTTTCGTCGGCCCTGGTTTTCTGCATCCACAGGAATGCTCCGCCGGCTGCCACGCAGAGCAGGACGACGGTGGAGATGATCAGTTTTCTCTGCTTGAGGTAGATTTCGAGCAATCTGTCGGTCAGGGTCGGTTTGGGAAGCGCCTTCTGGGACTGGTAGGTACTCATGTCGTTCGGTGGTGTCATTGTCTTGAAAGTTCGTTATGCATCTTCGTCGTCGTTCTGCCGGCAGTGATCTGGACAAAAGTTTCCGACAGACCGCAATGGCATTCAACCTAAGCAAGTTAAGATGAATTTCAAAATAGATGGTGCCTGTCAGTATTACGGCAACCTGAACAGGCTTCCTGCGTTGTCGACCAGCCTTTTCGCGACCTCTTCGAACGGTTCCCGGCGCAGGTCAGCGATAGCCCGGACGGTATGGGCGACGTATGCCGGTTCGTTTCTCCTGCCGCGCATGGGCATGGGTGCAAGATATGGGGCGTCTGTCTCGGACAGGAGGTCGTCGAGGTCGAGGGCGGCCACGACTTCGGGAAGCAGCGACTTTTTATAGGTGACCGTGCCGGGTATCGATATCTTCAGGCCGAGTCCGATACATTGGCGTGCAATCTCCAGATCACCGGAAAAGCAGTGCATTGCCCCCCTGAGGTTCGATGAGCGTTCCTCCGTGAGGATCTGGAGCATGTCCGGCCAGGCATCCCGGCAGTGGATGACCACCGGCAGGTCGAGTGATTTAGCCATACGCAGCATTTCACGGAAAGCGTCGGCCTGCAGGCTGTGGTCGCGTTCGGGCCAGTGGTAGTCCAGCCCGATTTCTCCGATTCCGACCACTTTTTCCGAGCGGGCGAGAATGGAGAGTTCGTCGAAGAGTCCCGCGTTGAACGGCGTCGTCACCTCGTTAGGGTGCAGGCCGACGTTTGCATAAATGAAATCGTATCCGCCGGCGAGCTCGATCGATCGCCGGCTCGAAGCGGCGTCGGTGCCGGGGTCGATCACGATTCCCACTCCTGCATCCCTCAGCCTTTCGATCGCAGCGTCACGGTCCGAGTCGAATTCGGGAAACGAAAGATGACAGTGGATGTCGGTGTATGTGGTCATTTCCCGGCTCATGTCGTACCGAAAATCCTTTCGTGGAACAGGATCAGGATGCACGCCCCGATGGAGATGCACGAGTCGGCCACGTTGAAGATCGGCCAGAGCGAAACGAACTTGCCGAAGAGCATGCCCTGGTAGAGGTCGAAATGGATGAAGTCCACCACATGTCCGAGCATGACCCGGTCGATCAGGTTGCCGACTCCTCCTCCGAGGATGAGCGCGAAGGCCGTGATGAAGAGCGGGCTCCTGTTTTTCGATTTCCATACGAACCAGACCACGCCGGCCGAGATTGCCAGCGTGAGCAGGAGGAGGCCTCCCGGCGGAAGGAACTTGACGCCGAAGGCTATGCCGAGGTTTTCGGCGTAGGTCAGCTTGAGCCAGTCGGGTACGATCACGATGCTGTGGTCCAGATCGCGCAGGTTACGGATGGCAAGGATTTTCGTCAGCCGGTCAAGAAGGGCGAAGATTACGGCAAGCAGGTAAAAAAGAGCCATGGGCCTGGTTGTGGAGTTTCGTTGACTGTCTGGAATTTGCGAAGGGGAATGTATCACCGTCAAGGCTTATTTCAAACCGGAACCCGGCCCGGCAAGCTGGCCGATTTCATCCAGTACGGATTTCCTGACAGTGTCGACGGGCAGTTCCCGGCCGGTCCAGATGAAAAAAGAGCGGGCTGCCTGTGCGATGAGCATTTCGATGCCCGAAACGGTTGATGCGCCTGCCGAGCGGGCCTCTGAGAGCAGGGGCGTTTCGATCGGGTTATAGACCATGTCATAGACTATCTGCCCCTTGTGGAGCAGGTCGCGTCCGGTCGGCACTATGCTCCGGATAGCGTCGCTGCGCCCGGACGTTCCGATCGGCGTAGCGTTGACGATCACGCTGCACTCCTGGATTTGCCGGCCTCCGAGCGGCAGGTCGAGGTCGTCTGCCAGGCAGGGGGTAACCAGGTTGCGATGTTCATAGCCTGCGAGCATGTCGTCGGCTTTGTGCAGCTCCCTGACGAACAGGAGTATCGAAGATGGGCGGAAATGGATCCTGAACGCTTCGACGGCAGCCAGTGCGGCGCCTCCGTTGCCGAAGATGCAGACCCGTTTTCCATGGATCCTGTCGGCCCAGGGCATAAGGGGCGCTGCAAAACCGGCAATATCGGTGTTGTGTCCGATGAGCCGTCCGTTTTCATTTACGATGGTATTGACCGCCTGGATGGCATCAGCCTCCGATGAGAGTTCGTCGAGTAGCGGCACGACGGTTTTCTTGTACGGGATGGTCACATTGAAGCCGGCTATGCCGAGCGCCCGGCCCCCCCTCAGGGCATCGCCCACCTGTTCAGGTGTCGCGACGTTGAAAATCGTGTAGAAACATGGAAGCCCGAGGGTTTCAAACCCCGTATTGTGGATCAGGGGAGACCACGAGTAATCGACATTCCTGCCGATCAGTCCGAAGACTTTTTTTGCCTGACGCTTCGACACAGCCGTTCCCCCGGGGGTCAGGAGATGCCGAGCAGGCTGCGCACGGCATCCTGCTGGTACAGCTCGGGGAAAGTGCTCTGGAAGAGCTGCTTTTTGTCCGGATCGATCTTGAACGCCTTGCTGAGCGCTTTGAGGGTGCTCTGGTTGTCACCCATGGCAAAATATGCGGCGGCGATCTCGAAATGTGCTTCGGCCGAAAGCGGTTGAAGCACTATCGACTCTTCAAGAGCCCGGATGGACTCGTCCATCGCACCAGCCTCTCGCAGAACCATGGCGTAATCGAGCCATATCTGCGGGCTTTCCGGATCGAGACCGATCACCGTCCTGTAGGTCAGGATGGACTGTTCGAGCAATCCGAGGTTGTACTCGATCTCCGCCTTGAGCAGGAGGAATTCGACACACTCCGGCATCTCTTCGATGGCATGATCGATGGCGTCGAGCGATGCTGCGTAATCCTCGAGTGCTTCATGGCAGCAGGAGAGCGCGAACCATGCATCGGCAAAATCCGGGTTCAGCTCGATGCAGCGGGTATAACAGGTAATGGCGTGGTCATACTCCTCGAGTTCCTCCCTTGCGATGCCGAGGTTATAGAGCGCATTGATGTCGTCCGGTTCGATCTCGAGGGTCTTCATGTAACTGTCGGCAGCCTCTTCGATACGGCCTGTGATGGCCAGCACGTTTGCCCGGTTGTACCACGCCGAACTGAACTCTTCGGAGATGGCCAGTGACATGTCGTAGGACTCGAGAGCCTCCTTGTACCGCTTGAGCTTGCTCAGCACAAGGCCGTTGTTGTACCAGGCATTGATGTTGTACGGGTCGAGGTCGATGGCCTTGCGATACGACCCGAGGCTCTCTTCGAGCCTGCCGAGGATGTCCTGCGAATAGGCCAGTTCGTACCACGCTTCGGGGAACTCGGGGTCGAGATCGAGGCACTTCCTGAAGTTCTCTTCCGCTTCCTCGAAGCGTTCGAGACGCTGAAGGATAAGGCCGCGGTAGAAAAAGGTCTCCTTTTCAGTCGACGAGTCGGTAACGACCCGTTCGATTTCATCAAGGGCCTCTTCGAGATTGCCTGTGTTGAAATAGGCCAATGCGAGGTTCAGGGTCATTTCGCTGTCAGCGGGGCTGAGCACAACGGCATGCCGGAACGAGTCGAGGGCCTCCTCGAATAGTCCGTTCAGCGTCAGGCTGTTACCGAGGTGAAACCATGTCTCGGCATTGAATGGGGCGACCTCCTCAAGACGGCGAGCCACAACGAGGGATTTCTCGTTAAGGCCGTCTTCATTGAGCTGGCTGATCATGTCGATCAGTTCTTCAGGATCGGTGATCGAATCGGGGTCAGCCATGCCTTCCGGCCGGTTCTGGAAAGAACCTGCCGAATCGGTTTGTTCATCGTCGAAAAAATCAAGCAGACTCATACACTCTTTTCATGGCAAATTTCACGATCATACGGACGATCATCAATCAAATATAGCAGTTTTCCCATAACATTTGCACCCCTTTTACTAACGCATTTCTCCGTAAAAGGATAGTGGCAGTTCAGGAAAAGGAAAACGGATTATCTTGAAAAAAGCTCCTGCGAAAGGGGGTGATGCCGATAACGGGCGCACAATTTCACCAGGAGTGCTTTGATATATCATCGCTCAAACGGAGCAAAACGCTCTGCCAATCCTCCCGTTTTTCCTGCCGATAAAGTTTCACGCTGTCGTACCACGGGCTGTCGTTCCTGTCGAGCATCCAGCGCCAATCGGGGCAGAACGGGACCATTATCCAGGTCGGTTTTCCCATGGATGCACTCAGATGCGCTACGGCCGTATCGACGCTGATCACCACATCCATCAATTCACAAAGCGCTGACGTGTCGGCAAAGTCCTTCAGGTCGTCCCCATAATGCACGATGTTTGTCGCAGAATCGAGATGCAGTCGATCAAGCTCCCGGAGCTCTTTTTGCAGGCTCACGTAGTGAACGTCCGACGGTAGCGAGTCCAGCAGCTCTGAAAGCGCGATGCTTCGAGCCTTGTCGTGTTTATGTCCTGTGTTTCCACTCCAGGCCAGGCCGATTCGGGGCTTTGTTTTTTCCCCTAACCTCACAGCCCATTCCGCCACCTTGTCTTTGTCGGCCGACAAATAGCCGGAAGGGGATGGAATCGTTTCGAGAGTCGTTTTGAATGCCAGGGGCAAGCTCATCAATGGGCAATGGAAATCAAACCCCGGAAGCGAATCCCCTTTGACGACAAAATCAGCAACGCAGTCCAGTTGCATGAGCAAACCGATGAGCGGTTGTTCGACTGCCAGAATCACCTTTGAGCCAAGCTCGGCAACTTTTTTCACATAGCGGCAAAACTGGATCGTATCCCCGAAACCCTGTTCGCTGTGCAACAGTATTGTTTTGCCCGAGACGGATTCCATGCCATTCCAGAACGTCAGGGGAGCTCGTCGTTTGTCAAGAGCAAATTTTTCGACTTTCCATCGCCATTCATACATCTTCCAGCCATTGGCATAGTCTTCGAGCAGCAGTAAAATCAGGGATTTGTTCCAGTGGGCTTCAGCAGAATCGGGATTGATCAAGATCGCTTTGTCATAATCGGCTATCGCTGCATCCCATTGCCTGAGCTGGTGCAGAACCAAACCCCGATTGGTATATGCTTCTGCGTAATCGGGGTTGATGGCAATCGCCCGGTTATGGTCGGCGAGAGCTTCCCCTATCCTGCCGAGTTCATACAATACCAAACCTCGATTGGTGTATGCTTCAGCATAATCGGGGTTGATGGCAATCGCCCGGTCATAACTGTCTGCCGCCGCGTTCGACTCTTTCAGCATATCCAGAACCAGCCCTCTGTTGTACCACGGTTCTGCCATATACGGATTTATGGCAATTGCCCTGTCAAGGCTTGCAAGAGCCTCCTGCAACCGGTTGAGTTCCTGACACGCCACTCCACGGTTGGATAAGGCTTCAGCATAGTCTGGATTTATGGCGATCGCCTTATCATAACTCGCAATAGCGGCCTCATGCTGCCGGAGTAATTTGAGTGCATTGCCCCGGTTGGACCATGCTTGTGCAAAATCGGATCTGACAGCGATCGCCTTGTCATAACATGCAATCGCCGCTTCATAATTCTTTATATCCTGTAACATCTCGCCGCAGTTGTATAAGGCTTCGGCATAGTCGGGCTTTATGGCAATTGCCTTCTCATAGCTGGCTAAAGCGGCATCGAAACGTTTGAGTTTCCACAAAGCCAGGCCTCTGTGGGAATAACAGGCAGCATTGCCGGGATGGATTGCCAGGGCCTGATCGATCAGGTCGACGGCGAGCTGATGATTTTGTGACTGGTAGGCAATGACGCCGAGAAAGTGAAGTGCGTCGGCATTTGCCGGCTGGATAGCCAGGATCTCTCCATAGATGGCTTTTGCCTCGGCGAGGCGCCCGTTTTGATGCAGGGACAAGGCTTTCTGCAACAGCTCGTCAGCCATGTCGGCAGGCTGAATTGACCGGGATGTCGATTGAGGAGTTTGCCTCATTTGAAAATCCGGGTGGATTTACTGGTTTGCATACGCAATTATGTCCGCACCAATCTGTTTGAAAGGCACACGCGTTAACGCATGTCGATCGAAGATTCCCGCACCCTTTGTTGTAAAATCGCAGCCAGGACTTTGTTTTAAAACGTAACACCTTTTTTTATGGCAGATTGAGGGAGGGGTTGTTTCGTGTCAATCACCCGACATTGTCCTGCGGCAGCTCTCCCTCATGGTATTTTTCAGGATTCGCCAGTGCCCTGTTCGTGGAAATACCGGTAAATGCTTTCCGCGTTTTTTTTCCCGGCCACAGCGGCCAGCTCGTCGATCGTTGAATTCGTGATTGCTTCGACCGACCCGAAACGGGTCAGGAGCCGCTCGGCCGTTTTTTCACCTATTCCGCTCACCTCCGTCAGTTCGGTACGGATGGTCCGGTCCGTTCGGAGCTTCCTGTGATAGGTGATGGCGAATCGGTGCGCCTCGTCTCGCATCTGCTGGAGCAATTTCAGGGCCGGAGAGGTTTTGGGGAGGTTGAACGGGTCCCGCTCGTGGGGCGTCCAGATCTCTTCGAGCCGCTTGGCAAGTCCGAAAACAGGAATGTCGAGACCAAGTTCGCGCAGGGCTTTCCATGCGACGTTCGCCTGGCCTTTTCCGCCGTCGACGATCAGCAGGTCGGGCATGGGCAGCTCTTCCGACAGCGTTCCTCCATACCTTCTCGTTATGGCTTCGTGCATTGCGGCGTAGTCGTCGGATCCTTCGAAACTTCTGAGTTTGAATTTACGGTAATCCGATTTTTTCGGCTTTCCTGCAACAAAGGTGACCATTGCGCTCACATAGTCCGAGCCCTGTATGTGCGAGTTGTCGAAACACTCGATCCTTTCGGGCAGCTTTTCAAGTCGCAGCACGTTTTTCAATCCTTCCAGGGAAGGGGGGATGCGTGCTATCTCGCCCCTTTTCTGCTTTTGGACCATGAATTCGTGCAGGTGGTGCCCGGCGTTTTTCAGGCACATGGCCAGCAGCTCCGCCTTGTCGCCGATCCGCGGCACAAGGAACCTCACCTGGCGGCTCTCCTGCTGTTTCGAGATCAGGAGTTGTCGCAGCGCTTCGGTCTCATCTTCTGGGAGCTGAACCTGCATTATGATCTCCTGGGGGACGAGATCGGGGGTTTCGAGGTAGTAGTGCTCCATGAACGATGATTGCAGGTCCGCGATGTCGGTGCTGCCGGTATTGGAGAGGTAGACGTGCTGGGAGCCGATCAGTTTACCTTCACGGATCTTGAAGACCACACCGCAGGCATCGTCTTCTCCGTTGGCCACAGCGAACACGTCCCTGTCGACAAGGTCGGCGCTCACCACTTTCTGCCTTTCAGCATAACGCTTCAGTCCGTCGATCTGGGCTTTCAGGGCGGCAGCCTCCTCGAATTTCAGCGCAGCGGCTTTCTGCTGCATCCCGGTCGTAAGCTCACGGATGAGCCCGGCGGTCTTGCCCTTGAGCAGCGAGACGATCTCACGGATCATCGCCTGATACTCCTCCTCGCTCTGCAGCCCTTCGCAGGGCCCTTTGCACTTGTGTATATGGTAGTCGAGGCAGACCCGGTGCTTTCCTGATTCGACGGCGGCTTCAGTCAGCCGGTATTTACAGCTTCGAACAGGAAAGATCGTACCGATAAGGTCGAGGATCAGGCGAAGCTGGTGCGCTTCGGTATAGGGCCCGAAATATCGTGATCCGTCGCGCCTCACCTGGCGGGTCAGGAATATCCTCGGGAAACGCTCGTTAGTAATGACCAGGTATGGGTAAGTCTTGTCGTCCTTGAGGTTGACGTTGTAACGGGGGCGAAGCTCCTTGATCAGGTTGTTTTCGAGGATCAGCGCCTCGACCTCCGAAGTGGTGATGATCACTTCGAGATCGGTAACGTGGCTGACCAGGACAGCTGTTTTTCCATGCAGCTGGGCAGTGTCCCGGAAATACGAGCGGACGCGGTTTCGCAGGTTCTTGGCCTTGCCGACGTAGATCACCGTCCCTTTGGTATTGATGAAACGATAGACCCCCGGTGAGGTGGGCAGCGAGCCCAGCTTTTCAGTCAGGGTACTTTCGCTCCGGGGATTGCTGCCTTCAGAGGCCATGATACTTTGGGTGGAGGTTGTACTTATCGGTGATATGGCAATGTAGGGAATACCTGAAATAAAAAAAGCGGGACACCTCTGAAACAAGGTGTCCCGCCTGATGGTTCATTCTGTCCAGAACAGACTAAGCGATGGAGTCGTATTCCCCTTTAAGGGCGAATACACCGAAAGTAATGAGGCTGAACGAGATAATGGGCATGAGCACGACGATCACGATGGACCAGAAGATCCAGTTCTCTTCGGTCGGCTTAGCGGCGATCTCCTTCATTGCCTGCATGATGACCAGGGGAATAATCCCCAGACCCATCGCAGCCCACAGGATACCGAATAATTTTTTTATGACTGACATAGTGTAAGGTTTTTAATGGTTACCTGATTTTTTACTCGACATCCACATCGGTTGGTTTGTTCGTGATATAGAGCGATCCGATCACGAAGCAGACTGCGGCGATGATAATCGGGTACCAGAGACCTGCAAGCGGGTCGGTCGGCGGAGTATCCGGGGTAAGCCTGGTTGCTTCGACGAGCCTTGTCGAAATAAGCGGCACAAGACCACCGAAGACACCGTTGCCGATATGGTAAGGCAGAGACATCGAGGTGTAACGAATCCTTGTCGGGAACAGTTCGACGAGGAACGCCGCGATAGGACCGTAGACCATGGTCACGAAAATGACCTGGATGAGCACAAGACCAATCATCTTGTAGTAGATGTCCTGGGGAAGGGTCGTTTCCTTCTTGACTTCAGGTTTCAGCTTTTTGGCTGCAGCCAGTTCGGCCTTCTTTACCGGATCGACAGGGAATTTCTCTTTCTTGACTTCCTTGTAGGTCGTGCCGTCTTCAAAGGTTTTCTTGGTGATCGTGGTCTTCAGCGAGTCTGCGCCCTTGAGTTCAGCCTTGTGCTCGACGATAGTCTTGTCTTTCAGCTCTACCTTGTTTTTCACGCTGCCCAGATCGTACATCACAGTGTAAATCGGACGATAGGCTATGACGGCGACCAACATACCGGCCATCATGATCCACTTTCTACCGATTTTGTCTGACAGTGCGCCGAAAAGAACGAAGAAAGGCGTTCCGATGACCAGTGCGATAGAGACGATGATGTTGCTCTGGACGAACTCGATGTTACATGCGTTCTGGAGGAACGAAAGGGCATAGAACTGTCCGGTGTACCAGACGACGCCCTGACCGGCCGTGGCACCAAGCAGTGCGATCAGAACCATTTTCAGGTTGTCTTTTTTCTGGAAGCTCTCTGCAAGCGGATTGGCGGAGGTTTTGCCCTCTTTTTTCAGCTTGGCGAAAAGCGGGGATTCGGACATCTTCATGCGGATGAAGACCGAAATGGCAACGAGGAAGATCGAAAGCAGGAACGGAATACGCCAGCCCCAGTCGTTGAACTTCTCAAGGCCGAGCGACTGACGTACGATCAGGATCACACCCAGTGAAATGAAGAGACCAAAGGTAGCCGTGGTCTGGATCCAGCTTGTCCAGAATCCGCGCTGTTCAGCAGGGGAGTGTTCAGCCACATAGGTTGCCGCACCTCCGTACTCACCTCCAAGAGCAAGGCCCTGCAGAAGCCTGAGCACGAATACAATGGCCGGGGCAATGAATCCGATTTGTGCGTATCCGGGAACAAGGCCGATCACGAAGGTCGAACCGCCCATGATGACCAGGGTCACCAGGAAGGTGTACTTACGACCGATGATGTCGCCAAGGCGACCGAAGAAGAGTGCGCCGAAAGGACGGACGACGAAACCTGCGGCGAAGGTGGCCAGTGTGGCCAGCAAGGCTGCTGTCGGGTTGTCTTTCGGGAAAAACTGCTCGGAAATGATTTTCGCGAGGGATCCGAAAATATAAAAGTCATACCACTCGATGAGTGTACCGACGGAAGAGGCCGCAATGACCCTCCGCGTGCTGGTAACCTCTTCGGGTTGGGAGACGGCCGATACATTATGTGCCATAAAGTTCTCCTTGATTATTGAATAATAGACAAAAAGTCAGTTGATGAATGCATTCCTGTTGCTCTTGCGACAGGGGGTTACTGGATGAACTCGTGCTCGCCTTCCTTGACTACGAGCACCGGGCAGGGAGCACGCCTTATAACATGTTCGGCCACGCTGCCGAGAATCATGCGTTTCAGGCCGCGACGGCCGTGTGAGCCCATGATGATGATGTCAGCATCCTGACGTTTCGCATAATCGAGAATACACTCTTCAGCGAATCCCTCGTAAATGGCGTAATCGGCAACGATGCCGGCCATTTGCTCTTCATCGATAAGGGTAGCGAGTTTCTGCTCCTCGTCTGCCCGCTCTTTTTCGAGGCCGTGGGAGTAGTTGATCGTCGGGTCGTTTTCGACGACGCCGACCAGGAAGACTTTTGCGTCTGACAGCCGGGCAAATTCATTCGCATACTGCATTGCCTTGCGTGAGAGGTCGGAAAAGTCAACCGGGCAGATGATTTTCTTGATTTTAATCATAGCCAGTCTAATGGTTTAGGTTGATTGAACAGCGGAAAACGATGCCAAAAACCATAAAAAAATCCCATTATCCTGCTTGTGGCGCAGGGGGTATCTCCCCACAGGACGCTTCTGTCCGGAAAAAGGGCGTTATACGGTATTGGCCGGGAAAAATCTCGCCGGAATGACTGATGTGGCGAAAAGAACAGGAATTCTTTCGGATACGGTACTTCTTATTCAGAGGGTACGTATTTCCTCAATAAACGGAGTTTTGGGGCAATCGGCCCCATCGGGTGCATCGTGTCAGGTGAAAATCGGTGCGAATCATGCGAAGGTCAGAAAGAGAAATATAACTATATAACTCATTCGGCACAAGAGCCTTGACGATTTTTTTTTCTAAATCCCTAGGGGGGGACGATAAGAAAAAAGCCGCAGTTTCCTGCGGCTTTTTCGTTGCTGCGGGACAACCTTAGAAGGTAACGGTAGCCCAGAGTTCTGAACGCAGGCGCGTCTGATCGAGGGTCGTCACACCAGCTGCCTCAGTCTTGTTCGTCAGGTAGCGGAGTGTCGGCTGGATCGTGAGCGTGCCGGCTGCTGAAGAGTGCACCGGGATCTTGTACTGAGCCCAGATGAAGTTGTTGGTGTACTTGGTCTCGGTTGCAGTCGACTTGTCGGTGGTGCGGTTGTAGTCGTACCATGCCATGAAGTTGCCGACTTCACCCTTCACCCTGAACTGGTAACCGCTGTAATCGGTTTTGGTCGAGGTGTTCGGAGTCGTGTCGTTGCAGTTGGTGTAGAAGCCGCCGAAGGTAAGTTTCGCATCGCCTGCAGGAACAACAACGTTAGCACCGAAAGTGTATGGTGTTACGCCGGAGTGAATAACTGCACCGCTCTGGTTCCAGATGTCGGAGTTGGTCAGGACGGTCAGGAACTGAGGCTCGAGGGTTACGTTGCCTACGTTGACTTTGTAGTCGAGGTGAAGTGCGTAGCCGTCGTTGAAGAGGCCGTCGCCTTTTGCCACGGTGTCGTTGCCGGATTTGTTGTCAAGCACAACAAATGTGGCATTCAGCATGCCTTCGCCGATTTTGGTGCCGTAGTTAGCGCCATAAACGCGATCGTAGTTGATGTTGGCAACAGGATTCTCGAGCGGCTGGGTCGGGTAGAGGGTCAGGTCGAAAATTGCATTGTTGAAGGAGTTCAACGGCAGGCGGCCAACCATGTAATGGCAGTCCTTCTGCATGCGGCCAAAGTAGAAGTTCGAGACGTTAAGGGTCAAGGTCTCGGTGTTGCCGTAGGTTACGGATTTCCATCCGCCGGCGGCATTGTTCTCATCCATGATGAGGGCTTTGAAGAAGTAGCCGTCGCCGAGGTCTGCAGCTGCATTCAAACGAACGCGGTACTGCCAGGTTGCGTCATCGCTTGTAGATTTTGTTGAAGGCTTTTCGCCGCTGTATGATACGTCCCGTAATCTGACGCTGGCGTCGCCGCCGAGTTTCAGTTCAGCCGAAGCGGGGGATGCATACGACAGTACTGCGAACATCGCAGCAAGTGACAGCATTTTTTTCATCGTGTGTTCTCCGTTAGGTTGTGTGATGCGTGTTGTCAAGACAAAATTCGACCACCTCAGGCGGTCAGTTGCCTCCTGGTACAGGCAACGCGAATGTACAAAAAAGAACAAGTGTGGTTATGGTTAACGTTAAATTAAGGAAATAGTATTGATTAGTCCAAAAAAAAGATGAAATCACAACTTTATGCTGAGTTGGGGATATGGTTATGCGCTCTGATTTTCGAGGTGATTTATGGCGTGATTCTCAGATTTCATGGGCTTTTCCGTCGCTGAACTCACCGAGATCATAGCTTTTCACGAGAGCGATAATATGATCGGGAACGAGCGTTTTAAATCGTTCCGGCAGACGGTGTTTGACGAAAAGATAGTTCCTGATCGCATGGATATGGACCGAGTAGCGGGCGAATTCGATGCCGCGGGGACCCTTGATGGATTGAAGGATGCACAGAAGCTCGCCGAGCGGTTTCGGCATCGATTTCCGTTTGTCGAGCACTCCCGGATCGAAGATCGGGGCGGCGGTCGTGCGGATGGATGCCTGAACCGATGGAATCGCGTTGCCGCGGCCCTCTTCGGGTGAGACATCGACTTCATTCCTGATAAGGTCGAACAGTTTTTCGCCTTTTTCGGTTCGAACGAGCAGCCACTGGAGCTTCCAGTCGCTGCTGAAAGGAGCGCCGAAATATCCGACGGTAATGTCGGAGAGGCTGTTGAGGTAGTCGAAACAGCTCATGCAGCTGTTCGAGAATACCCCAGGTTTCAGCACTGCCGGCGGCAGGCAGAAATAGGGGATCTTTTCGGTTTTGCCTTCGGTATGCTTGATGTGGACCCGGTAATCCTGCATGAACTCGAGGCTCACGACGTTTTCGGGGTGCCTGCTGATATGGTTCAGCACGTAGCGCATGTGCGCCGGCTCGAGATTGTCAGTACAGGGGATTCCAACGACATGGATTTCCATGTCACTGAGGTAGGGATGTCTTGACTTGAAATCCCTGACGGCGTGTATGTGGCAGGACGCCCCGATGACGAGCAATTTCCTTACACCTTTGCTCCATGCGGTGTGCAGTGCAACAAGAGTGGGGGACAGCACGGGTTTGTTGCCCCTTGACTCGAGAATCTCCGTGGCGGAAGTCGCCAGGACGGCTTTCGGTTTGAGATGGGTACCGTGAAGGGTGATAACACCGTCGACAAGTCCGGTTTCGAGGGCCCTTAACGCGATTCTGGTAATGATTCCTCCCCACTGGGCGCCGTCAATGGGTTGTTTCATCCGGGCGTTGAATCGGCTGCGGGTTATTCCGAAGGCAAGTTCGTCCCGGTCGGAAGGATCCCTTTTTCTGCCGAAAAGCTTTTCTTCGTGCGCCCCGAGCCATCCGGTGTTGAATACGCAGCTTTGCAGGCTCTCTTTCTCGGGCCATGCATTGCCCATGCAAAGGCCGCATCGGCTGCATAGCGGTTCGTCGTATCTGGGAGTAGCGATTTTCGGGGGTATTTTCATGGTCCTGGGGCATTGAAGCTGAGAAGTAATGAACAGCAAGATAGGCAAGAGAGATCGGGCATGCAATGCAATGCGAACATTCCTGGTTAACGGATTATTTCGTTCATTGTCAGGACAGGAGCAGCCTGAAACTGTATAACCATTAATAACCGGAACATATGCCCCTCACATCAAGAGTCTCGGTCGACCTGCGGGTATGCGCGCTGTGCGTTCAGGACGGCCATGTACTGCTCGTCGAACACCGGAGCTTTGCCCCGGAGGATCCCGGCATGCCGGAAAGCTACTGGATTTTGCCCGGAGGTGTGGTCGAACGGGGGGAGACTCTCGAAGAGGCCGTCAGGCGGGAGCTGCAGGAGGAGACCGGGCTGGAGTGCTCGGTCGGAGGCATGATATTCGTCAAGGAGCTTCTCTATCCCCATCCCGGTCTCGACAGCCAGGGGAGCCGCCACCATTCGGTATCCCTCGGGTTTCATTGCGAAGTGACCGGCGGTACGCTCGTAACCGGCCGTGATCCGGAGTTTCCCGACGATCGCCAGGTGATCCTCAAGAGCAGCTGGCTGCCTGTCGAAGCATTGGCCGACTACCACCTCTATCCGCCGTTTCTTCCCGAGTTTATCGCAAAGGGGATTCTCCAGGGTTTCGATACCCTTCCCCCGATGTTTTACGACTCGCGGCTGTAATTCCGGTTGTCTGAAACATCGAGAGCATCTGTCGCCAGATGCTCTCGAAACAAACATTTGTGTCCTTGTTGTCCTTTATGTCCTTCGTGTCATTTCCTTAGAGATCAACGATCATGCCGAGCGTCGTATAGCTCTCAGGTTTGTAGAAGTACATACCCTGACGGCTCATCCCGGAAAAATAGTTGCAGGCGACCCTGACGCTTTCAAGGCCGATCGAGGTCAGGCGCATGCCTGTCTGCAGGTTCCACGTGCCTCTGAACGCATCGGTTTTTCCTGTCGAGTCACCCTTCCACACCGGAAGCAGTTTGAAGTCTGCCGCCAGATAGGCATGGGCCGGCAGGCCGATCTCGGCGCCTGCCTGGAACGAGCTCGGGCTGATCCCGCTCGGAATGGTGTGGAACATGTACTGGTATCCCAGGTAGACCCGCCGTCCGGGAGAGCTGAGTGCTGCCGTGACGTTGACGAACTCCCGGCTGTAGGTGAACGGGATTCCGAACGGACTTTCGCCGGGGTTGATCCACTGGTGGGCAACTTCGTCGTAATGGCCGTCCTCGAAATGGGCCGAGATATGGCTAAGCCGCACCCTTACGCTTCCTTCATCGAAGGGCAGCAGGCTCTCCTTGAGCTGATGCCTGAAGGTCGTGTTGAAACCGAACATGTAGTCGATGCAATCGACCGGGAACTTGAAATCGTTTGTTCTATTGAGGAGCGACCATGTGCCGAAGTCGATGCCTGCGGCAAACGTGCGCTCTTTGTTCTGGTAAAGGTCCGCAGAGGTGCCGATGTCGAGCTGGAGCTGTTTCTTGTCGAGCTTGGGCATGACGGCGATACGGGGTTCCATCGGATCGGCGAGCAGCGGTTCGAAGAGTGTGTCGAACGTCGGGCGGATCGGCGATTCGGCCATGGCCGTACTCACCGGACCTGCTGTGCAGAGGGCTGCCAGCATAACGGTTTTGAAGAAGGTGTTGCGTTTGTTCATGATATATGGATTCACGTTGAGTGTTGGACAAAGAATTTCATATTCGGAACTAAGACTGATTTTGCCCTGCGAGCAGGCTGTGCAGCACGGCCATACGGACGGCGACGCCGTTGGTCACCTGCTCCATCAGCATGCTGCTCGAGTAGCCTGGCGGCTGGATTCGGTCGGCTACATGGTTCGATATTTCGATTTCGCGGTTGATCGGGCCCGGGTGAAGCACCGGGAGATGTTTGCGGAGCCGGTCCAGTTTTTCATCGGTCAGGCCGTACGTGGCCGAATACTCCTGAAGTGACGGGATATATCCGCCGGTCGCCCTTTCAAGCTGAAGCCGGAGCACTATGGCCGCATCGGCCCATGAGAGGGCTTCGTCGATTCCTGTGAAAACCTGGATACCGAGGCCGCCGATCTCTCCCGGCAGAAGGGTTGCCGGTGCGCACACGGCGATCTCCGCGCCGAGGGTCTTGAGGCCGAAAATGTTGGAGCGCGCCACACGGCTGTGCAGGATATCGCCGAGGATCATGACCTTGAGCCCGGCGATCCGTCCGAAGTATTCCCTGAGGGTCAGGATGTCGAGCAATGCCTGCGTTGGGTGTTCGTGAGTACCGTCACCTGCGTTGACCACCGGCCGGCCGGAGATCGAAGCGACGAAATCAGCCGCCCCGGAGGATGGATGGCGGAGCACGAATGCGTCTACCTTCATGGCCTCGAGGTTCCGGATGGTGTCCGACAGGGTTTCGCCTTTCGTGACGCTGCTTGCAGCTGCAGTGAAGCTGAGCGTGCTGGCGCCCAGGTTTCTCGCGGCCAGTTCAAACGAAAAACGGGTTCGGGTCGAGTTTTCAAAGAATACGAGCGCGATGCGCCTGTTGTTGAGAACCGGCTCAAATGAAGGGTTTTCACTCATGAGGCCTGCCCGGTAACGGGCGGCAAGGTCAAGAAGTTCGTCGAGTGAACTTGCCTGCAGCCCGTATAATCCCGTAAGATGGTTCAAGACAGCTTTGTTTATTAGGTGTTGGTCTGGTTTATGTTGTGTAAAATTAAGAAAAAAATGTCTATCAATCACCACTACCCGAAGTGACCTTACGAGAAGCGGTGTTGGTGAAGTGTTTTATGTGTTTGTGGTGGGATTTTGCGCTTTTTTGCTTTCTTTCGTTTTAACGGCAAAGAAAGGGAAAGGAGTACAATTTCATGCATGAAATGTCTATCGCGCTCTCGGTCATCGATGCAGTAATCGAAAAGGCACGTCATGAGGGATGTTCGACGGTGACAGGCATCGAACTCGTTGTCGGCCGCCTGGCTGGAGTTGAGGTCGAGTCGCTGAGGTTCTGTTTTTCGGCGGCTACCCGCGATACGCCTGCCGAGGGTGCGGAACTCATCATCGAGGAGAGGGAGGCCAGAGGTCGCTGCGAGGAGTGCGGCGCGACGTTCCCTGTGGAGAGCTATCACGTAAAGTGCCCGTCGTGCGGGCTTTTCAGGGTGAGGATCGAGTCGGGCGAGGAGCTCTCGGTGCGGTCCATCACTATCGAATGAATCATGGGGGACCGATCGGACCGATCCGTCTGATCTGTCGGATCAAAAAAGAGAAAAAAAATCACAGAACCATTCGGGAGTAAATAATTATGTGCGATACCTGCGGTTGTTCGTCCGAAGGGGGTGCGGTGCTCCGCAAGCCCGGAATGGAGGGTTATCACGTCCATATCGGCGAGGAAGCCCACCATCACCACCATGATGACCATGATCACGACCATGGCCACACCCACGATCACCATCACCACGGTGAATCCCGAAAGGTCGATGTCGAACAGGATGTGCTGTCGAAAAACAACCTGCTCGCCGAACGCAACCGTGGCTGGTTCGAGGCCCGGCGCATCCTTGCGCTCAACTTCCTGAGCTCCCCCGGGTCAGGCAAGACCACCATTCTCGAAAAGACGGTGCCGATGCTCCTTGAACATTGTCCGGTAACGGTCATCGAAGGCGACCAGCAGACGACCAACGACGCAGACCGGATCCATGCCCTTGGCGTGCCGGTCATCCAGGTCAACACCGGCACTGGTTGCCACCTTGATGCCCTCATGGTGCAGCGTGCCGTCAGGGAACTCGATCCTCCGGAACGCTCGCTGCTCTGCATCGAGAACGTGGGCAATCTGGTCTGTCCTGCCATGTTCGACCTTGGCGAGGCCGCCAGGGTGGTCGTGATCAGCGTGACCGAAGGTGAGGACAAACCCCTGAAGTACCCGACCATGTTCCATCATGCCGACCTCTGCCTGCTCAACAAGACAGATCTGCTGCCCTATGTAGATTTCGATGCGGCAAAATGTCGGGAGTACGCGATGCAGGTCAATCATCATCTCGAATGGATAGAGGTGTCGGCCAAAACCGGAGAGGGGCTCGACCGCTGGAAGGCATGGCTGACATCGAGGCTGGCAGGCCTCTGACCGGCCCGGAAGGCCGTCAGCGCCGACGGATCCTGGTCGGCGGAATAGTCCAGGGGGTCGGGTTCAGGCCGTTCGTCTGGCGGCTGGCCGGTCGATTCGGGCTGGACGGCTTTATCCGGAACACCGCTTCCGGCGTGCTCATCGAAGTCGAGGGGTGCCCGGACCGGCTCGATGCGTTTTGCGAGGCCATGCGTTCAGAACGGCCGCCGCTCGCCCGCATTACCCGCATCGAATCGGAAGCGATCGAACCCGTTGGAGACGGGTCGGGCTTCATGATATCGGGTTCTGTCGACGGCGACGCCATGGAGACCCTCATTCCTCCCGACATCGCCATCTGCGGCGATTGTCTTCGCGACCTCAGCGAACCTGGAAGTCGCCGCTACCGTTACCCTTTTACCAACTGCACCAACTGCGGTCCACGCTACACCATCGTCGAGCGAATCCCGTACGATCGCCCCTTCACCACCATGAAGGGTTTTGATCTCTGTCCCGACTGCCGGCAGGAGTTCGACGATCCCGGCGACCGCCGGTTCCATGCCCAGCCGAACGCCTGCCCGGTTTGTGGGCCAAGGGTCACGCTCTGCGATCCAGCAGGTCGTGATTCGCAGGCACCGGATGCGATCGCTGCGGCCTGCTCCCTGCTTGCCTGCGGCAGCATCCTTGCACTCAAGGGTATCGGTGGGTTCCACCTGGCCGTGGATGCCTCGAACGACGGAGCCGTCAGGCGGCTGCGTCAGCGCAAAGGGAGGGAGGAGAAGCCCTTCGCAGTCATGGTTCGCGACATCGTCATTGCCCGTTCCCTCTGCACGATAAGTGAGGACGAAGCGGCCGCCCTAAGTTCGCCCGAGGCGCCCATCGTGCTGCTCCGGAAAAATGAGGGGATGGCATTGGCTACCTCCATTGCGCCCGGTAACGACCGGCTCGGGGTGATGCTGCCCTATTCGCCCCTCCACTGGCTGCTGCTGCACGACGGGCCGGAGGTGCTCGTCATGACCAGCGCGAACCTGAGCGAGGAGCCGCTGGCGTGCGACAACGCCGAGGCGCTCGACCGGCTCGGCGGGATCGCCGACCATTTCCTGATGCACGACCGGCCGATCGCCCTTCGCTGCGACGATTCGGTGGCAATGCAGATCGCCGGCCGGATGCGCATGGTGAGGCGAAGCAGGGGATATGTCCCGGCCCCTATTTTCCTGAAGGAGTCGGGCGAGCCGGTGCTCGGCACGGGCGGGGAGCTGAAGAACACCCTCTGTCTCATGAAAGGCGCTGAGGCGATCATGAGCCAGCATATCGGTGACATGAAGAACTATGAGGCCTACCGCCATTTCGACGCGGTTGCAGCACACCTGCAGAGTATTTTCAGGACGGAGGCAACGCTGGTGGTTCACGACCTTCACCCCTCCTATCTGACCACCCAATGGGCCCGCACTCAGAAAGTGCCGCTCCTTGGCGTGCAGCACCATCACGCCCACCTCGCATCGTGCCTCGCCGAAAACCGCCATGAAGGTCCGGCCATCGGGATCATGCTCGACGGATCGGGGTACGGCACCGACGGTACCGTATGGGGCGGCGAGGTGCTGGTAGGCGATGCTGCCGAAGCTTTCAGGTTTGCGTCGTTCGAATCCATGCCCCTGCCGGGTGGCGACGCGGCTGTCCGCAACGTATGGAGAACTGCCCTCGGCTATCTTCACCGGAGCATGACTTCGTCTGACGGTCTTGCCTGCAAGTCGCAGCCACAGGCGGAGATGGTGGT